>CAYVTV010000145.1:0-10758 GCA_964454295.1 uncultured Bacteroidaceae bacterium | reverse complement strand
TTTCAATTGTCTGTTATAGTAACACCAGATTCATGCCATTAATAATTACCGGCGGATTTATTTTATCTGACACATCTCAGAAATCATTTTTAAACAGTGATTTACATCCTTTTTAAAATAATTCAAGAAAAAAGTTTGTGGATTTACATATAAGTATTGGAATATTAACTGTGGATTTATTCAACACTTGCGTATTTAATCCACAGTTCATTACAGATTTTTATTAAAACTTCAAAGAACAATACATTAAAAATGATGTTTTTATACCTCTATCAGGGATTAATAAATAAAAATATCTGTCTGGTATGAATTTAGTACGATGGTCATTACCAGGAAAAATATATTTTTCTTTTTATTATGGAACGTTTAATTATTGTATCAAACAGATTACCGTTTACTGTTAGGGTAAAAAATAACCAGATATATATGGTTCAAAGCATAGGTGGTTTAGCTACAGGTATAAAATCAATATATAAAAACTATAAAAGCAGGTGGTTTGGTACTTCTGATTTTGAAGAAAACGAATTACCGGCAGAAATGAGAGGGGAAATTGAAGAAAAATTAGACAGCGAAAACTGCCAGCCAGTTTACATAGGGAAAAATGATAAAGAACTGTTTTACTCGGGTTTCAGTAATAAAACTATCTGGCCTCTTTTCCATTACTTTACACAGTTTACTGAGTATGAAGATAAGTACTGGGATGCTTATGTACGTGTAAACATTAATTTTGCAGAAGAAATTCTGAAATATGCAAACAAGGGAGATAAGGTATGGATTCCCGATGAATATTTGTATAATGAATTACCAGATTATGCAATTACTTTAAAAGTGGGACACAGTAAAACCCTGGCAAAATATAGCATGGAATCTTTTAAAGATGTAAGAGAACTATTAATGGAATTTTCTAAAGTATAGACAAATATAAATAACTATAAAAAGATGCAACAATTAAAATTCTATTTTTATGAAGAATATTATTGATAAGACATTGGTAGTCGAAGCAGTTATTTCAAAAATTAAAAATGAAGGTGCTCCTGAAAAAATTGAATCCAAGGATTTAAAGGATTACGATACTCCATTAAAAATTCCACAAAAGGGAAATAAAAAAGAATATACTCCCGATATCGCGGTTCATTACAAGGATGAGCTAAATTTATTCGAGATTGAGCTGGAGGATAAAATGTATCCGGAAAAATGGAAGACGATGTCATTGTTTTCAAAACAACACAAAGGTTACTTATATCTGGTTGTGCCCGATTATTTAAAAGAAAAAATAAAAAACGAGATGAAAAAAAATCAAATAGATGCCGGCCTTATTTACTTTAATACAAAGTAACCATACTTCCTTTTTATAGCATAAATCACTAATTTTAAATATATTTTTGTTATTTTTGTATATAACGCTTTCCTTTAAAAGTATATACTTCTAAATCATTGTTTTATATGTCTGAAAAGAAATCTATCTTAATCATTGATGATGATACATATATATCAAATCTGCTGAGAAAATATCTTGAGAAGAATGGATATTATGCTAAGGCAGCTTACTCAGGAAATACGGGAAAAAATCTGATTAAAAATAAAGACTTTGATTTGGTTTTGTGTGATTATCGGCTACCAGATACAGATGGTCAAAAACTTCTGAATTATATTAAATCAAAAAATCCGGGAACAATTGTTATCATTATGACAGCTTATGCAGAAGTTAATTTAGCTGTTAAGCTTATCAAATCAGGGGCTTTTGATTATATTACAAAACCTATACATCCGGAAGAACTACTTCAGATCCTCAGCAGTGCACTTGAGAAAAAAAGGGAGAAAGAAAATAAAACTACATTTTTTAAAAATTTTATTTCCGGCACCGATAAAAATATACAGGAGGTAATGAAGCATGTGCAAATGGTTGCCCCAACAGATCTAAACGTGCTTATTGAAGGAGAAACAGGTTCTGGAAAAGAATATATTGCCAAAGCTATCCATTTTAAAAGTGAACGCAGAGACAACCCATTTATAGCAGTGGATTGTGGTGCTATTCCAAAAGAATTGGCAAACAGTGAACTTTTTGGACATATTAAAGGTTCTTTTACCGGTGCCATCAAAGATAAAACAGGTATATTTGAAGAGGCTGACGGAGGCACTCTTTTCCTTGATGAAGTAGGGAATTTAAGTTATGAGGTCCAGGTTAAATTACTTAGAGCCTTACAGGAAAGAATGATAACAAAGGTCGGTGATACAAAAAGCATATCAGTGAATCTGCGGATTATCTCTGCATCTAATGTTGACCTCCAATTGGAGGTTGATAATGACAACTTCAGAAAAGATCTCTATCACCGGCTTAATGAGTTTAAACTTAAAATCCCTCCCTTAAGAGAAAGACAAGAAGATATTAATGTTTTTATTGATGAATTTATTAAATCAGCAAATGAGAGAATGAATAAAAATGTCGCAGGAATTGATCCGGCATTATTAAAATTAATGGAAGACTATCCCTGGTATGGGAATTTAAGAGAGTTAAGAAATGTAATTAATCGTGCAGTATTAATGGCCAGTGATGAATATATTACTATTGACTGCCTTCCTCCCGCTATCTTAAACCTTGATTCGAAATCCAGCGATCTTCTGCCAGAAAAAATAATTGAGGAGAAAGATAACAAACTCAAGGATGCTTCACGTGAAATTGAAAAACATCTTATTCAAAAGGCCCTTAAGGATGCTGATTTTAATAAATCGAAAGCAGCACGAATGCTTAATATTGACAGAAAAACATTATATAATAAAATTAGCCTTTATAACATTGACACATAAGTTGTTGTTCATCAAGTTTTCTTAACATTAAATTAATCCATATGGATTAATTATTCTTGTATTTAACCCCGGGCGTACACACCCCGGGCTATTCCAATTTCATCTCTTCCGTGGTGCCTGAAGCTTACAATATTCACAGAATCTGGTATAAAGTGTGTAACCATCATAAATTATGACATTAAAATACAAATAATTATTCCATCTGTTAAGAAAGCAGCTGAATGAAATGTGTGTATAAAAGTCCACAATTGTCCCTATAGAGGTGTGGACTTTCATACCCTATTTATTTCAAATCGCGCGTATTAGCACTGATTTATATAATGGCAAGGTTTTTTCACTATAACAGCTAGATTGTTTAATTAATAAAGAATATAATTATGGATAAGTCAACATCAAATGCAATTATTGGGTTTTTAACTGGTGCTGCAGCAGGTGCAGTGATAGGAATTTTATATGCACCCGATAAAGGAAGTAAAACCAGAAAGAAAATCAGAAAAAAGACTCAGAAGCTTACTTCTGATGTTACTGAAAGTCTTAACCAGCAGGTAGATAACATCAAACAACATGTCAACGATTTTGTTGATGATATTAAAGGCAGATTTGAAAACCTGGAGTCAGAAATAAAAGAGAAAGCTGCCGAACAACAAAAGGAGGCGGCAGAAGTCGTTGAAGAAAAGGCTAAACAAGCCCGGAAATCAGCCTGATTTTTTTTATTCCCATTATGGAAAAAAATCTGCAATTATGGCCAAAACCGATATGTTAGAAAATTTTTCAGAGATCACTAATGTACTAAAGAATTATATAGGTGCAAGAGTGGATCTTCTAAAATTAGGCTTGCTGAAAAAAATCACAAGAGCGGGTACGTACCTGCTCACTTTTTTTTCGGTTATACTATCCATTTTTGCCATAACCATATTTCTGATGTTATCATTCAGCTCCTGGTATGGCGATGTAACCGGAAATCTTGCCCAGGGATTTCTCATTTCGGCTGCATTCTTTTTGTTCATATTGTTTTTAATATATCTCTTACGGAAAATTATTTTTTCTAAAAACCTGATAAAGGGATTTTCGCAAATTATTTTTTCTGACGATGAAGATTAATGCCCATGGAACATCATTTTGATTATAATAACCTCAGAACTGAGGAAGATATAAAGATTGCGCAGGAAAGACTCAAGCACTCCGTTTTGTTGCAGGAAGAGATACTTTTAAAAAGCTGTGAAAATTTGAGAACTAATTTTATAATTAATCTTAAGAAATCAGTTTTGAATCTGGGGATGAAAATTGTAACAGATATAATAATAAATCAGATTCAAACAAGAGTTTCAAAAAAATGTTGACTCTAAATTATATGTGTCTTAAAAATTCCTCCTGCCTTCTTGAAAGCATCTTTAAAGGCAGTGATACTATTATAAATATTTTTATCCATCTCATTCAATAATTTTTCATTATTGTTTTCAGCTTCACTTAACTTATTATAATGCTGCTGCATTTGATCACGGAGGAATTCCAATTCCTGCATTGCGGTTTCTGCTTTTTTGCTGATGCTTTCATCTCTTTCGCGTGATACCCTATACTTTAATGCATTCATACTTTTATTAATATCTTCAACCTGTTTAAGAGTATTTTTTAATAATTCTTCTTTGTTCATAATTTCTAATTCGTTTTATGTTTTTATTTTCTTTCGTGATAAATTAATACAGGTAATTGAGCTTCTTTTAGTATTTTTTTAGTGGAGCTGGACTTAAAAAGTTTTTCAAAAAAAGTTTTGTTTTCCTTTAACAATACTATAAGCTTAGCATTTTTTCCTAATGCAAAATCATTTACAATTTCTCCAAGATTTCCGTTTTCTTTATCGATCAGGGTATTAATGGATATTTTTTCATAACCTGTTTTTTTTATGAGCATTTCCCTGAAACCGTGTTTCATGGCTTTTTCCTCAAAGTCAATGGAAGACGTAATGTGAAATGCTATAATCTCAGGAGAAAATATTTTGGTAAAATCTATCAATTCCTTAAGGATTCTAATATCCGCTTCATTATAATCAGTTGCATAAACGATTTTATCGTATTTATTATATTTAACTCCTTCCGGTATTATCCACACGGGACATTTCACCTGAAGGATAATTTCCATATTTGTAGAATCAGAATAAAGATTCCAGAAACCACTTTCATTTATCCCTTTCAAAACTACCATATCCACCATTTTATCAGACACTAACTGATCTATTACAATATTCGGAGCGCCTGTTTCAACGCTATAATCAATAATAATATCAGAAGACAGATTCTTACGTAGTGAAATAAGCTTTTCTTCTATCTTTTCCTTTGCATACTTTTTTTCAGCCTCTATATTCTCAGCCATAGCTTGTGCCGGCATAATTGAGGTTCCCTGACCAACAGGATAATTAACAGGATTAAGAATATAAGATATGTGCAGATTATAATCCAGATCCTCCGCCATATCAGCAGTATATCTCAAAAAATCATCAGATTTTGTAAGATCATCTAAAATGACAAGTAAATTTTTCATGATGTTCTGATTTTACATTAATTTAAACTATTTTAAGTATAACAAAGACCATTCCAGTTCTCATTATACGGATATACATCAATTCAATTCGTTGCATAACAATGGTAATCAGAACAATGTGTTATACCAGGAACAATATGGACTCAAAATTTCTTTGTGAATTAATAAAAGATAATGTGGAATTTTACCCCAATAAATAAATTTCAACAGTGGTTTAGAAAAATGTTATAATAGGATGATGTTGGTATTGTGCAACTTAGAAAATTAAATTACTATAAGCCTGAACATTCATGCTTAAATAATTGTTAAGATAAATTGTTTTTTTAATTTTATTCCTTCTTGCATTTATAAAATTTGCACATGTTTGACTTTGGAGAAAATGTTGAACCTGCGATAAAACGCCGAAGAGAGGTGGTGTTTATTATTCTGTCGGGTCTATTTCTGGGCACACTTGCCATACTGAATATTTTAGGAATCTCTCGTCAGATTGATTTTTCCTTCACCCTCTTTGGTAAAACCGTACCTTTTATAGTATTCGTCGGGGTTTTACCCTATCCTATTACCTTTCTCTGCACCGATTTTATTTCTGAGATATACGGGAAGAAGAGAGCAAATACGGTGGTATGGGTAGGATTGATGCTTAATATATGGGTGCTTTTCATTTTATGGATAGGAGGAATACTGCCCCCGCATCCTGAGATCATGGAAGATGGCCTGCCTGGGAGGTTTGATCCCAACCGTCCGTTCTTTCAGATACGCCAATGGACTTTTGGTGCCACACTTGCATCCATGATTGCATATCTGACAGCTCAGTTTGTTGATGTGCATCTCTTTCATTTCATCAGGAAACTGACCAGGGGCAGGATGCTCTGGCTTCGCAATAATGTCTCCACACTTACCAGTCAGATGGTGGATTCCGTCGCAGTGGTGTCCATCACATATTTATACGCAAGCAGCGCCATATATATTACACCTGGTGAAACCGTTATCCATGCCCTGACCATTCTGATTCTTTCCAACTATATGTTTAAGATGGCATCGGCATTGCTTGACACTATTCCGTTTTACATAGGGGTAAGTTTTCTGAAGAAATATCTTCACATCGATCCGGATAAAGAATTCAAACCTCAGTCCAAACCGCTTCCCGGATTGTAATCATTGATCATACCCAGGATCAATTCCGGTTTCTGTTCCTTTTCCCCTATTATTATTTTTGACTGAAGATACCAGTTTTCTCTCTCAGCCAGGTTAATGTTAATATAATCAAGAAGTTCCTTTTTTTCGAAGTTTTTCACCAGGGGCCGTTCCGTTGTTCTTCCTGCCAGGCGGGTATACAAGCCTGCAGGTGACAGTTTAAGATATATGGTAAGACCGCAATTGTTCATCAATTCCATGTTATTGAAAAAGCACGGGGTGCCCCCTCCAACTGCCATGACAAATGATTCGTTCTCAATTAGTTTCTCGAGAGTTTCCTTTTCCTTTTGCCGGAAATATTCCTCCCCCTTGTTTTTAAATATCTGATTCACAGTCAATCCCTCTTTCAGGGTAATGACAGTATCCAGGTCAATAAATTCCAGTCCTAAAAGCGATGCAATTTTTTTACCCAGGGTTGTTTTACCTGAGCCCATATATCCCAGGAGAAATATTTTCAAATCAGTTAATTTTTACAAATTAAGTGACATCTGGCCGTCGTTTGTCACAGGCTTTTGTTCAATGGTATTTTCCGGTATTTCAGGAGCAGGCGTTTCCTTTATAAGAGGTTCAACTTCTTCAACCAGCGATACTTCATACTGTGAAAGTCTTTTCCCCTTTGCCTTATAGCTCTTAATGCCGATGAATTCAGCGACCTCGATAATTTCGGGCTGCCGGTTTTTATTTTTGCCTCCAAATTTAATTTCAAACCTCGGGTACTCAACCTCAGTTACCCTTACCAGCCGGGATTCGTTATTGTCGCCAATTAAGCTGACAGGTTTATCAGAAGGCTCAAACTGAAACCGTTTCACATAATAATAATTCACATCCGCATCATAGTACACGACTGAATACACCTTTTCCTGTCTGAACTTTTCAATGATCAGCACATTATCCTCGAAATGGTTGCTAAGATCGAAATTACAGGTCCTGAATGTTCCCGTTCTGGTAATGACCAGTATCATGTCGGAACCCCCGAATTCCCCAAGACATCTTCCCCTGCCATCGGCATTGAGTCTCGAAACATATTCATCCCACCAGATCTTTCTTCCCCCGAGTGTTGAAACTCCCTTCTCGAGCATAGCTATTTTATGAACGGCATTTTTTGTTAAAATATTCCCCATGGAAGCTTTGCCCTTTATGGCCAGGTTACTGAAATCCATCTCAAAAACCAGAGTTTTAAGTCTGGGTTTAGGTTTCAGGTACACTTTAACCACTTCTGCCTCACCGTTGGGATTTCCGCTCATGTAAAGGATCCGGGAATTTTTGTGATCCCTGATAAAACTATATTCCTTATCCCTGGTTATTCCTGTTACCGGGGCACGTTTCATAAGTGTATGTCCTGTGTTACCGTCATAATAGATGACATTATAGATTGTCCGGGTATCATTTCGCTTAAACACATTAATATACAGAATTCCTTTCCCTGCAAAAACCTTCTCAGCGATCTTTGTAATGATAAATTTCCCGTCTTTCCTGAAAACAATTATTTCATCCAGGTCAGAACAATCACAAACAAATTCATCCTTACGTAACAATGTGCCAAAGAATCCCTCTTCCCTGTTAACATAAAGCTTAACATTTGCTGCTGCAACCTTGGCTGCCTCTATGGTATCAAAGCTCCGTATCTCGGTCCTCCTGTCCTTATGTAATCCGTATTTCTTTTTTATCTGTCTGAAATAGTTGATTGTAAAAGGAACAATATTGGCCAGGTGGTTCTTCACCTCTTCAATCTCGCTTTCTATAACTTTTATACGTTCATCGGCTTTTTTGGAATCGAACTTCGAGATTCTTTTAATTTTTATTTCAGTAAGCCTGGTAATATCGTCGATAGTGACTTCACGACGGAGTAGTTTTTTATATGGCTCCAGGCCTTTGTCAATAGTCTGAATTATTGCATCCCAGGTTTCGCATTCTTCAATTAACAGGTATATTCTGTTTTCAATAAATATTATTTCCAGGGAAGAAAAATGCCAGTCCTCTTCGAGTTCAGACAATCGTATCTGCAGTTCTTTTTGAAGGAGGTTGAGCGTATGATTTGCGGATCTTTTTAGCACCTCTGTAACAGAGGTAAATATTGGTTTATTATTATCAATAACACAACAGTTAACTGACACGGGGACTTCACATTCCGTAAACGCATAAAGGGCATCAATTGTTTTATCAGGATTAACGCCGGGGAAGAGATGAATAACGATTTCGACGGTTCCTGCTGTATTGTCGTCGATTTTCCTGATTTTTATTTTCCCTTTCTCGTTGGCTTTGAGTATTGACTCAATTATTCCGGAAGTTGTTTTGCCGTAAGGGATATCTCTTATCACCAGGGTTTTTTTATCCACACTTTCAATTCTGGCTCTTATACGCACCATTCCTCCCCTGCTTCCGTCGTTATATTTTGACACATCGACATAGCCGCCGGTGGGGAAGTCAGGGAATAGTTGAAATGGTTTTCGCTGGAAGTAAGCGATAGAGGCGTCAATAAGTTCGTTAAAGTTATGTGGCAGGATCTTTGAAGACAGGCCTACCGCAATTCCTTCAGCTCCCTGGGCCAGCAGCAGGGGAAATTTCACCGGCAGGGCTACCGGTTCTTTATTTCTTCCGTCGTAAGACAGTTTCCATTCTGTGGTCTTGGGATTAAAAACCACTTCGAGTGCAAATTTTGAAAGCCTGGCTTCGATATACCTGGGAGCGGCGGCATCATCACCGGTACTGATATTTCCCCAGTTACCCTGGGTATCAATGAGCAGCTCTTTTTGTCCCATCTGTATCAAGGCATCCCCGATAGAAGCATCGCCGTGGGGATGGAACTGCATGGTATGACCGATGATATTTGCCACCTTATTATACCTTCCGTCATCGAGTCGTCGCATGGAATGCAATATCCTGCGCTGAACAGGTTTCAACCCGTCAGCGATATCAGGAACAGCGCGTTCCAGAATCACATAGGAAGCATAATCAAGGAACCATTCCTGGTACATCCCTGACAGGTGAACTATACGTTGTGAGTCTTCCCCCTCCCCGGCTGCACCCGTATCGGAAGCAGAATCAAAAAAATCGGATTCCTCTGCTCCTGAAATTTTATCAATATCTTCACTCATATCATTCCTTGTATCATCCTATATTTTATTTTTTTTCTCTGTGTCACTCTGTGGTTGCTCTGTGGCTCTCTGTTTAACAATAGTTTAATGATTATGACACAGAGTAACACAGAGAAGACACAGAGACACACAGAGATTTTTCAGACAGTCTCTCCAAATTTTCAAACCTCGCTCAGCTCGGGTTCCTCTTCAACGGCTTCCTCTTCGACCACATCGTCTTCGACCTTAAGGTTGTCGATAATAAAATCCTGACGTTCAGGGGTATTCTTTCCCATGTAAAATTCAAGGATTTCATGTATGGTATCATCCCTGTGAAGTCTGACAGGTTCCAGTTTAATATCTTTACCGATAAAGTGTTTAAACTCGTCCGGGGAGATTTCACCCAGGCCTTTAAATCTGGTTATCTCTGCATTCTTACCCAGCTTTGCAACGGCATTCAGCTTTTCTTCCTCAGAGTAGCAATATATGGTTTTCACCTTGTCCCTCACCCTGAACAGGGGTGTTTTAAGAATAAAGAGATGCCCCTTTCTTACCAGGTTCGGGAAAAACTGAAGAAAGAAAGTGATCAGTAACAGCCGGATATGCATGCCGTCCACGTCAGCGTCGGTGGCAATAACAACCTGTTTGTATCTTAAGCCGTCAAGTCCCTCCTCAATATTCAATGCAGCCTGCAGAAGGTTAAATTCCTCGTTTTCATATACAATCTTTTTCGTAAGACCGTATGTGTTCAGGGGCTTGCCTTTAAGGCTAAACACAGCCTGTGTATTCACATCCCTCGACTTGGTAATGGAGCCGCTTGCAGAATCTCCTTCAGTGATAAAGATCATTGATTCCTCCTTATTTTCATCGGAAGAATTATAATGGGTACGGCAATCGCGAAGTTTCCTGTTATGCAGGTTTGCTTTTTTGGCTCTGTCCCGCGCCAGTTTCTGTATACCTGAAATTGCTTTTCTCTCCTTTTCCGATTCCTGTATTTTTTTCAGCAGGGCTGATGCTGTTTCGGGATGTTTATGCAGATAGTCATCCAGCTTGGTATTGAGAAAATTCATAATGAAGTTCCTCACCGAAGGGCCTTCAGGGCCTATGTCTTTTGAACCCAGCTTGGTTTTGGTCTGGGATTCAAAGACGG
>CAYVTV010000144.1:0-10805 GCA_964454295.1 uncultured Bacteroidaceae bacterium | reverse complement strand
AGAAACCTGGTCTGTCAGTATTAATTTTACTCAATAAATGATAAATCATTCAGATCATCTTTTAACATTTTACAAAAATAATTTGTATATTAATTCTTTAATGTATTAAAAAAGGCTTAATAATGGTGTAATTAATAAATAAAATTGTATATTTGAACCATAAATCAATTCGTAATTATGGTTTTTGAGTATGATCTGAATAAGAGTTCAATTAATAAACAAAAACATGGAATCGATTTTGAAGAAGCTCAATCGCTTTGGTTTGATCATAACAGAGTAGAGATAAAGGCACGAACAGTCGGCGGGTTGCGTCAACTTTTAATTGCCCGGTATAAAGATGAAATATGGTCGGCAGTTTTTACTTTACGGAACAATGCAATAAGAATTATATCAGTCAGAAAATCAAGAATAAATGAAAAAGAAATCTATTACAACACAGGAGTTTGATGCAATATTTGATCGGGGAGAGGATATATCCGGATCTTTGGATATAAAAACAGCCAAACGCCCTGGATTGGAAACCAGGAGGGTCAGTGTTGATTTTCCCGAATGGATGATCAACAGTCTGGATCAGGAAGCGGCAAAGATTGGAGTTACCAGGCAGTCTGTTATAAAATTCTGGATATCGGAAAAGCTGAGGTCTGCATGAATAGTGTTTTTAGGGAAATCCGAAGAGATATAATCAATGCATTAATGCGGTGGAAGCCTGGGGAAAACAGAGAATCGTGTCAGCGGTAAAAGTCTTTCGGTTAATTATGCGAAATATGTTCCTGCAACCAGAATAAGATTTTCAATGAATAACCTGAAACAAGAGAATAGCTTGATTAATATACCGGTTTTTATGGACGATTGGACAGGGAAGATCATTGAGATCATTATCTGACCAACTTTAAATAACCAACCACCTCCTCTATCGCCGTCCTCACCTTCTTATAATCAATCTCCTGCCATGCTCTCAGCAAAGGGATGAAACCGGGATTATTCGTATTTCTGATCTTTTCCAGAAGCAGAAGGATCATTCCCCTGTTCCTGTCTTTCAGTTCTTCAACGAAACTATAATCGTTTCCCACTATAAGCTCTGTCATTTTCTGCAATAATTCCTCAGCATAGGTTTCTCTTTCAATCTCCCATCCTTGTTCTGAATAAACGATGAGAGGCAGCCTGTCGCTATATTCAATTCTGAGGTAGTCGTACATTATAGTCCAGTCAATTCTGTTTGTTATTTCCGGCAAACTTAAATGCCGGTAAAATCCGTAAGATGGGTTTTTGTCCAGGCCATGTTCAAGTACCTTTTTGTCTTTAGAGCCTTTAAGGACTTTTGCCAGTAAGCTTCTGCCACCCTGCGCAATCAGTTCATCGGCTGCACGGAGAATGGCTTTGATTTCAGCGGCAGACAGACAGGTGACATCCCCTGTGTCCGGGTGAAAACGCACCCGAGGTTTATTTCTGCTCATGGTATAAAGATATTATCTATAACTTATTTATCATTATACTTCATATTGATATGCCGGAATTACACTGATCTTATAATCACCGGTAACCATTTTGTCTGTCTGATCCAGCGTAATGATCAGACCTTCTTTGAGACCGAAGAACCGGAGGGCGGAAATGAGTCCGTTTATCTCCCTCTCCTGGTTGTCGCCATTTATTTCGTAACTTACCTGGATGGCAAAATATTCTTCATTGAGTTTGTAAATGAAATCACATTAATTCCCATGGCCTCAAATGTTTAACTCCCTCGTAATCTGAAAATTTTATATCATCCATAGAGATTACTATCTTCTCATGATTGTCTTTTATCAACAGTAAATTCCCAAATTCTCTTTCTATCACTTTCTGACTGGTTAACAGGTAACAAACCTGAACATACATGGTTTTACCCTTTTTTTGTGCAATAAAATCGATTTCGAGATTATTTAAAATCCCCACAGACACCCTGTATCCTGCTCGTTTTAGTTGCAGGAACACAAAGTTTTCAAGGTTGTAACCCATATCGGCAGCTGAAAAACCAAAAAGGTAGTTTTTAAAAGCCAGATCATTCAGGTAATATTTACATTCTCCACCCAGGGTTTGTTTTCCCCTGAGGTTATACCTGTCGGCTTTTTGAAGGAGAAAGGAATCGGTCAGATAACTGATATATGAGGACAGTGTTTCATAATTTGTTTTTCGCTGTTTGCTTTTAAAATAACTGATTATATTGCTGATGGAAGACAAATTGCCAATATTCATCGTCATAAATCTAAATATATCTTCAAGCAGCGTTACATCTTTAATATTATATCGCTCAACTATATCACGTAAGATGATGGTATTTTTCAGACTCTCAACATAATGCCGTTGTATTTCTTCCTTTTCAATGTGAAGCAATTCAGGTAATCCTCCTGTTTTCAGATAGTTGACAAATGTTTCCTTGTTACTTTCCAGATTTTTGAAACCGGCCAGTTCGTAAATGCTAAATGGCATTATTTCAAATTCAACATAGCGACCGGAAAGCATGGTGGCAAGTTCGCCTGACAATAGTTTCGAATTCGAACCTGTAATGAACAGCTCATAATCATGAACAAAATCCTGAGAGTAAGAATTAACAAATGCTTCCCATTTTTCGATATTCTGAACTTCATCTAAAAAAATGAATATTTTCCCTGCCGGTCTGATCTGTTCTTTATACATTCTGAAAAGGATTTCGAGATCAGAGGCTGTTTTAATTTCATCGAATGCTGTGAACTCCATGTTCAGATAGAAGATATTACCTGGCTGCACACCTTTGTCAGTGATGAGAAAATGTATTATCTGCCGAAGGATATAACTTTTTCCGGTCCTGCGCTGACCAACCAAAACTTTAATTAGCTTATTGCCAATGTAGCCGGTTATGCTATCCAGATAATCTTTTCTTTTATATCCGGTTTGTAAGGAATTACCATCCCAGATATTATACTCTCTTATTTTACCAAATGATTTTTCCATTATTTCAAATATAGTTGAAAAATTATGTAAAATTAATAATTATTCAAATATATTTTAAAAAATATAACTAAATTGTTAATATTATTAGGAGCAGAGTCCTTAGTGGTTAAAAACACTTATAGACAGCCCTTTACCATTACTATGGACTGGGATCTCCTGTCCGTCCGTATTATTGTTTGATTATTTATGATAAATAAATGGTAAATAATCAGAATATTTTGATTTATTCCCATTTTTTGATATTTTTGAAACAAATTTATTTTTTTTGAAATGAAACGGAAAATCCTTGAAAAGCTCATAACCTGGAAAGACAAACCCGGAAGAATGCCACTCATTTTAAATGGAGCAAGGCAGGTAGGCAAAACGTATATTCTGAAAGAATTTGCTGTTTCCCATTTCAACAGGTTTGTTTATATTAATCTGGAAACAGACGCCACAACCAGTGCCTTTTTTGATGGTGATTTGAATCCATTGCGCCTGGTACAATACCTCGAAACGGTAACTGACATCCGGATCATACCCGGTGAAACACTTATCATACTCGATGAAATCCAATCCTGCCAGCGTGCTTTACTATCACTCAAAGCCTTCTGTGAAGAAGCTCCCCTGTTTCATGTGGTTACAGCAGGGAGTTTGCTGGGGGTGGCAGTTAACCGGGAAAAATATTCATTCCCCGTAGGGAAAGTGGATGAATTGACCATGTATCCACTCGATTTTGAGGAATTCCTTTGGGCGATGAACCGTACCTTGTTAAGCACCGAAATCAAAAATCATTTTGAAAAGAATGAAACCATGCCGGTGGCATTACATTTCGAAGCATTGGAACTTTATAAAAAGTATCTTATTGTAGGGGGAATGCCTGCCTCCGTCAGGGAATACCTTGAAACAGGCAGTTTCCTTACAGTCAAGGATGTCCAGGGTCGTATTCTGAATGAATACATTGCCGATATGGCCAAATATGCAAATCCTGCAACTTCTGTGAAAATAAGGGCCTGCTTCAATTCAATCCCCGCTCAGCTGGCAAAGGAAAACGTGAAATTTCAGTATAAAACAGTACAAAGGGGCGGGACTGCTGCCATATTCGGCGAATCCATTGAATGGCTGATTTTTGCAGGGATAGCATTAAAGTGCCAGAAAACCAGCCAAGGATTCATGCCGGTTTCAGCTTATGCTGATTTGAGCGATTTTAAATTATATATGAATGATGCAGGGATGCTCACCATGAAATCGGGAATGGCAACTCAGACCATTTTATCATCCATCGAAGAAGACAACATGTTTATTGGAATGATTTCCGAAAACTATGTAGCTCAGGCACTCGTTTGCAATGGATTTTTGCTGTATTACTGGAAGAATGAAAATACTGCTGAACTCGATTTTGTTGTGCAGATAAACGGAAAGGTTATTCCGGTTGAAGTAAAGAAGGGCAAACGCATAAAATCAACATCGTTTAATATCTTCATGAAGCAGTATAACTGCCCTTATGGAATCCGTATTTCGGGAAAGAACTTTGGCTTTGAAAACAGCATCAGGTCAGTCCCGTTATATGCGGCATGGTGTATTCATCCTGAATAAAATCCGTATTAACCTCCCACCGGCGTGGGCATGTGACCCGCGTCTTACTTGTAAAAGCAAAAAAATTAAGGAATCGTATTCCTCATCATCTTTCTGCGAGGAGTTTCAACTAAATTCCGGTCTGTTGACCAGGGCAGTTAATTGAGTAATTGAGTAAATGATTAATTGAGTAATTGAGTAAATGATTAATTGAGTAATTGAGTAATGATCAACCACCCTGTGGTCGCTAATGATAAATATCCCACCATTTTCTATACTTTTTCTAAATACAGAACAAAATCCGGTTTTGCTATTTTGCAGTTGGGATAACGATAAATATTTTTTTACTAAATTGCGATTAACTTTCAGGATGAAAACACCAGTTCCAAATGACTTCAGCACATGAAATAAAGTTGATTGCGCGGTTGCAAAATGATGAAGTGAAAGCTTTTGACCACTTGTTTCAGGTTTACAGCCGTAATTTATATCGCTTTGCATTTTCACTTCTGAAGAATAAAGAAGATGCGGAAGGGATCGTTCAGGAAGTATTTCTCCGGGTATGGAACAGGCGGGCCGGTATTGATTCAACCAGATCCTTTAAATCCTATCTTTTTACCATTTCCTATAACCTGATCATCGACGAACTCCGGCTAAGAATGAAAGAAAAGGAATACATCCATCACCTTGAAAAATTCTTTGCTACAGAGGAAATAATTGCTAATAGTGAAGCCGACTACAACCTGTTAAAATCTCAGATTGATGAAATGGTTGCAAAACTTCCGGATAAAAGGAAGCAGATTTATAAACTCAGCCGTGAGGAAGGGCTTTCCTACAAAGAAATCTCCGAAAAATTACATATTTCTGTTAAAACAGTCGAAAACCAGATAAACCTGGCGATTAAATTTTTGAAGTACAGTTTAGGAAAAGATATTGTAGCAGTAGGTCTTTTTGTTACACTTTTTGGATGAGTGTACCTTTGTGTTATCCTTTGTGTCCTTTGTGGTTAAAAAACGTATGAGGATAAACCACAAAGGACACGAAGGGTTTCACAAAGGAACACAAAGACTATTTAGAGAGCCTCATCTTCTCTCAGAAAGCAGAGTCGCTGTCATTAGTAACCCCAGTGAGGGATCCCACCTGCCTTTTTTTTACTATCCCTTTGGGGGATAGTTATTAATTTTCCGTATTACTATTACAGAGTAACATCAGTACAAATTAATATAGTGATTTAAAAGATTGTTCAAATTAGCAGTCAGCAGGTTAAATAACCTATATTTAGGCGTACATTTTAACAAAACAATAAGAATAAAGTGAGAAAAGAAGAAAACATCCCTCAGATCATTAAAAAATACCTGACGGGGGAGAGCAACAGGGAAGAGCTTCATAAGGCTATTTCATATTTTGAGGATACACGACAGAACGATACAATTGAAAATCTGCTGGCTGAAATGTGGGGAAAGAATCAGTTCGGCATTCCAGGGGAGTATGAAAGCAAAAATATTCCGGCTATTCTTAAGCGCATTCATGAGAAGATAGAACCTGAACTACATGAAATACGCAAGCAGAAAATCAGGAAATTGTTTATTAACATCTCAAGAGTTGCAGCCGTTCTGGTTATTGGAATGATTATGGGAATTCTTGTCAATACTATAAAGAAAGAAGACAGCATTGTTTATACTTCCATGACTCCCAAGGGGTCGATATCCCAGATGATCCTTCCTGACAACACTATGGTATATCTCAACTCTGATACAGAATTAAAATTTTCATATAATAGTTCGAAACGGAGACGGGAGGTTTTTCTGGAAGGAGAAGCATGGTTCCAGGTAAATGAGAACAGGAAGAAGCCCTTTATGGTGCGCACTGCCTGCTATGATATTGTAGTCACCGGAACCGAGTTTAATGTAAAAGCCTATAAGGATGAAAAGGAGGTTGTAACCACTCTTGAGAAAGGGTCGGTTGTGATTTTTTCCGAAAAATTAAGTACGAAGACGTCCAGGATGCTTGTACCCGGGGAACAACTGATCTTTAATAAGGAAAAGCAAACGTTTACCACTCACAGGGTGCGAACCGGTTATTACACCTCATGGAAAGAGAACAAGCTGATTTTCATCAATATGAATCTGGGAGAGCTTATAAGATTGCTGGAGCGCAGGTATGATGTGGACATTGAAGTCAGTGATAAGAGCTTATTGAATTATCATTATGATGGTACTATCAAGAATGAAAGCATCCTGGAGATCATGGACTTAATTAAAATAACCTTACCCATAGACTACAAAATAGTAGGTCAGAAGATATTAATAACCAAAAAAACCGGGAGGGCCAAAAAATGACTTAACACACTATCTCTACGAAAAAACCGGCAGATGCTGTCACATCCTGCCGGCCCTAAATGCTAAAATAATGGTGCTAAAACACCATTAATTACTAACACTTAACATTACAAATTTATGAAAAAAAATCCATTAACGACCTTTTTCAAAAGAGGAAAGGGTAAAAAAATCTTACTGACAATGAAACTAACTATTCTACTACTCATTGCAGGTTTAGTGCAGGTTTCTGCAATCAGTTATTCCCAGGCAACCAAACTTTCTCTTGAAATGAGGAACACACAGGTTGCCGAAGTCCTTAGGGAAATTGAGACCCTCAGCGACTTCAGATTCTTCTATCAGCGTGAACAGGTGGATGTTGAGCGGATGGTGAATGTCAATATAAAAGATATGACCATTGATCAGATCCTCGAATTGTTATTTCCTGAAGAAAATATTGAGCATAAGATTTTTGCTGACAAGCTGATTTTAATTGCTCCCAGGCATATTCTTGCCCAGGCTTCGGAGAGAAGTTTGCAACCAAGGGTGATCACCGGAACGGTAACCGACCAGAACGGTGATCCGATGATCGGTGTTACTGTAATTGTAAAAGGAACTACGCAGGGGACGATTACTGATTCACAGGGTAACTTTTCCATGGCAAATGTGCCGGAAGGAGGGGTACTGGTGTTTTCGTTTGTGGGGATGAAGATGCAGGAAATTGCAGTTGGAAATCAAACAGTAGTTGATGTTATGATGGAAATAGATGCGATTGGCATTGAAGAGGTTGTGGCGATTGGATATGGAACTCAAAAGCGAAGTGATATTACCGGAAGTGTGGCATCCATCGGACGGGACCGTTTAGACATGGCACCTAATTTGACTGTCGGACAGGTTATTCAAGGTGCTGCATCCGGGATTATTATGCGAACTACAGCAACAGGTGCTGTTGCCTCAGAAGAAATTATTATCAGGGGACGGAATTCCATACTTGCCAGCAACGAACCATTAATTGTAGTGGATGGTATAGCATATTATGGAAGGTTAAGCGATTTGAATGCAAATGACATCGAATCCATTGAGATTTTAAAAGACGCTTCCTCTGCTGCTATTTATGGATCACGTGGGGCCAACGGGGTTATTCTAATAACAACTAAAATGGGCCGTAATGTGAAGCCTGTAATATCGTATGATGCCTATTATTCTTTGCTGAGTTATATAAAAGTTCCCGATGTGTATACTGCCGAAGAATTTTATAACTGGAAAATGGAACGTGCTCCGGAATTCATGACCGACACTGAACGAAACAACTACTTAGCTGGACAAGTTGGGAATACATGGCCTGACCTGAGTCTTCGTAAAGGCAGCAGTACAGATCATGTCCTTTCTGTTTCTGGTGGAGGAGAAAATACTCAATATTACTATGCTGGTGGTGTAACTCAAGTTGAAGGTTTGGTAATAAATGATGATTATCTGCGATTCACATCACGTGTCAATTTGGATTCAAAGATAACCGATTGGCTGACTGTCGGTACCAGGACACAATTATCGTATGATGATCGTGGAGGGCTTGATCCGTCAGGTGTCGGATCTTCTACTATTTTCAGGGCTAATCCACTTGGGATAGTTTATGATGAGGATGGTAACTATCCGGTCTATTTTTTTCCTGAGCAGCAACAATTGGTACATCCGTTACATTGTTTGCTCGCACACAACACTGATGAATCATACCAGGTTATAACGAATAATTATCTTAGTATGGATATCCCTTTCATCAGCGGTTTGAGTTATAGACTTAATACTGGATTGATTTTCCGGTTTAGGGAATCTGATACTTTTTATGGGACCAATACCAGAAGTGGAATTGATGGCGGATATGCCCTTACAGAACGACATCGCTATAATGCAAGTGTAATTGAAAACATTGTTGATTATGCCCGGGATATTGGTAAGCACAAAATTACTTTTACCGGGGTATATAGTTTTGAGTCAGACCTTAAAAAGGAGGCAAATGTAAGTTTACAAAACTTCCCTAATGATTTTCTGACCTTCTATTCTGCGGATCAGGCTGCAATTAGAAATCCTTCATACAATTATATTAAAACAATTCTGATTTCCCAGATGGCAAGGCTCAATTACTCATATGACAGCCGTTATTTGCTCACATTAACCGGACGGAGAGACGGATTCTCAGGTTTCGGGAGTCAAACGAAATGGGGTATGTTCCCATCAGCTGCATTAGGTTGGAATGTGGCCAGAGAAAACTTCTTTCCCTGGAGAAGCATTATTAATGAACTAAAACCCAGGATATCATACGGATTGAATGGTAATCAGGCTGTGGGGGCATATAATACCATTGCCAGATTAAGCACAGCTGATTTTATTGATGGCACCAATACTTTGCCTGGCTATTTACCGTCAACTCTGGGAATGGATGATCTTGGCTGGGAATCTAGCATATCTTTTAATGTTGGTGTTGATTTTGCGGTTTTAGAAAATCGTATTACTGGTGATATAAATTACTATAATACAAAAACATCCGATCTGCTATTGGAAAGATCGATTTCTGCTGTTCATGGCCTGTCAAGTATAATTCAAAATATAGGAAAGACCGCAAACAAAGGGTTGGAGCTCTCTTTAAACTCAAGGAATGTGGTTACAGAAAATTTCCGATGGATATCCAGCGGAAATATAAGTTGGGGGAAAAATGAGATCATATCACTATACGGAGAGTTTGACGATGAGGGAAATGAAATTGACGATATAGCTAATAAATGGTTTATTGGACAACCCATTAAAGTTAACTTCGACTATGTTTATGGTGGCATATGGCAATTAAACGAAGCTGATGAAGCTGCTTCATATAATACCCAGCCCGGTTTTATAAAAATAAAAGAGATGACCGGAGACGGTAGTATCACACCGGATGATCGCCAGATCATTGGCCAGCGGGATCCAAAAATTTGGTGGGGAATGAACAATACTTTTATGTATAAAAATGTGTCGTTAAGTTTTTTCCTGCATGGCATGCACGGAGTTACTCAATTAAATGACCTTGCTATTATGACACTTGTTGGGAATGATGTCCGTAATAATGATGTAAAGCGTGACTTCTGGACACCAGAGAATCCTGGCGCAACTTATCCTGCGAATGTTCATTTATCGGAAAGACAAGATGGGATTATTGTGAGTATTTATGAAGATGCCAGTTTTATCAGAATAAAGGATATTTCTTTGTCTTATGAGGTTGGTTCTAAACTGAAGGAATCAATAGGTGTAAGTAAAGCGAGGATTTATTGTACTGCCAGAAATGCATTTACCATTACCAACTGGACAGGAATTGATCCGGAGCTTGAAAGTCAATGGCAAATACCAATGCAAAGAGAGATTGTGTTTGGTTTAAATATCGGATTTTAATGAATATGACTTTAGTAAAAATATATATATTATGAAAACAAAAATTATATTTAAAATTGGAATAATTGCTACAATAATGCTATTTATGAGTTGTTCCGAAGAATGGCTTAAAGAAGAACCTCCTCACTTAATAACAACTGTAACGCTTTATTCGAACTTTGCAGGTTTTGAATCAGGATTAAATGGATTGTATGATAAGGTTCGTCTTTATTATCGGTGTCAGACATATGGGGAATTCTTTTTAGGCGGTACTGATAATTGTGTAGTAAATTTTAAAGGGGGTGGATGGACACAGGTAATGGGGGATTGGGGTGGTATGAATAATTCACAAAACGCTGACAATTTTGCAATTTTTTTGTGGTTCTATGAGATAATTAATGCGGCAAACACCATTATTAATAGTGCTGAAAATAATGAAGATATAGACTGGTCCGGAGGCCAGGGCACTATGCTGGAAAATAAAAACCGGGTTATTGCCGAAGCCATGTTTTTCAGAGCCTGGGCTTATCGACATGCCGCATTTCTCTGGGGAGATGTGCCTTTGAGTCTTGATGAATC
>CAYVTV010000143.1:0-10827 GCA_964454295.1 uncultured Bacteroidaceae bacterium | reverse complement strand
GTGATTTGGTGATTTGGTGATTTGGTGATTTGGTGATTTGGTGATTTGGTGATTTATTGGGGCAATATGTGTTTGCCCGTGATCCCGTGATCCCTTGATAGCGTGATCCCTTTCTTTTTGTTGGGGCAAACCTATGTGTTTGCCCCGTGATCCCGTGATCCCGTGATAGCGTGATCCCTTATTTATCTGTATAAAGGCCCATATGTATTACATGCCCTGTAGTCCGCCCCTTCCCTGTCCATTCCATAAGCTGCCCATACGCTAGGTCTGTATAATTTATCCTTGTTCACATTATGCATACACACCGGTATTCTTAACATCGATGCAAGAGTGATCAGTTCAGCTCCTATATGTCCATAGGAGAAAGCACCGTGGTTGGCTCCCCAGTTGGCCATAACCGAATAAACATCTTTAAATGCCCCTTTTCCTGTTAAATTGGGTACAAACCATGTTGTAGGCCAGGAAGGATCTGTTCTAAGGTTCAGTACATCATGGACTTTCTCATGGAGTTCTACAGTATACCCCTCAGCAATCTGGAGAACGGGTCCCAGTCCTTTGACAAGGTTGATCCTTGATAAGGTAATGGGCATATCCCCTTTCGTTTTGAAAGTGGATGAATATCCGCCACCCCTGAAATAACCGACACTTGCAGGACCCCAAACTGTATTATCCAGGCATGCCTGCATTTCTTCCTGAGTAATGGTCCACCAGGGTTTCATTGCCGGCTTTCCGTCAATAGTCTGCCTTCCGGTGCCATCCAGAGCCGATGGGCCTGAATTGATCAGGTGGATAAACCCGTTTTCCCCCTTACCTTTCAGGGTATGACCTGTAACCCTTTTTACCGCCTCCGGACTCCAGTAAGTTCTGACATCCGAGAACACCTGGGCTGCACCGGTCAGTAAATGGCCAAACAGCATTGCCACTCCGTTAAGGCTGTCGTTTTCCGTTGCAAGCATATAGGGTTGACGTATCCCGTTCCAGTCGAATGATGAACACAGTATTGCTTCCATAAAGTCGCCATTGGGAAAATGGTCAGTCCATTGCCTTTGTCCCTGGAACCCGGCAGCGATGGCATTATGACCCAAAGCCTCTTCCCCGAAACCCAGTTTATTTAGTGCAGGGTTGCCATTCATCAGATCTCTTCCGATAAGTGTCATTTTCACCACGAATTCCCAGTCTTTGTCTTTTTGTTCACGCGATCTTTGTATCTCAGGCGGGTTCCTGTCAATATCTTCCCTGCAGTTTTTCTTTACCCATTCCAGTGCCCTCTGATATTCAGCAGGATCGTAAATTTTCTCATGCATTCTCCGGATGAACTCTGACATGTCCACATATTCACACCGCATACCCAGGTAATCTTCAAAAAAATCTGAATTAACAATAGAGCCGGCAATACCCATAGAAACTGAACCCATTGAGAGATAAGATTTCCCTTTCATGGTAGCAACAGCCAATCCCGCCTTTGCAAAACCAAGCAATTTTTCCTGCACATCAGCAGGAATAGTAGTGTCTGAACTATCCTGCACATCCTTCCCGTAAATACCAAAAGCAGGCAGTCCTTTCTGGTTATGGCCTGCCAGGGCTGCAGCAAGGTAAACAGCACCCGGACGTTCCGTTCCGTTGAATCCCCAGATAGCTTTAGGCAGATGCGTATCCATGTCGATCGTTTCACTGCCATAGCACCAGCAGGGAGTGACTGTTAAGGACACGCCCACATTTTCCCGTTTGAATTTATCTGCAGTTGCAGCGGCTTCGGCAACCCCTCCAATGCATGTATCAGCAATAATGCATTCCACTTTACTTCCGTCTGCATGACGAAGATGCTCTTCGAGAAAGCGGGCAGCCGACTTTGCCATATTCATGGTCTGGTTCTCAAGTGATTCCCTTACGCCTCCTCTTCTGCCATCAATGACCGGACGAATTCCAATTTTCGGCGTGCTGCCGATTAACCTGTTTGTTGTTGATTTTTCCATAATATTTTTTTTTAATTATCTCCCAACTTTCTATATAATTCATAACGCCTTTCAAACTCCTCCCGGAATTCTTCCACAGGCAAATATTCCCTGATTTCAAATGAATCACTTACCATTTTCCTGCCTTCTTCTGCATTTTTAATAATTTTCAGTGCTATAGCCTGAGCCAGGACATTCCCGATAGCAGAACATTCCACAGGCCCTGCAATAATTCTTCTTCCGCAGTAATTTGCAGCCTGACGGCAAAGGTATTGCGATCTGCTCCCTCCGCCAATTAAGTGAATGACATCAATCTGTATACTTAACATGGCTTCCAGTTTGTCCATATTATCACGGAAGGAACAGCACAAACTATCATATGCTATTTTAAAATACTGTCCGGGCGTTTCGGGAAGAGGCTGACCAGAATTCCGTATATAGATATCAAACGCTTCCCTCATATCTTTTGGATTGTAAAATAACTCATGATCAGGGAAGATCAGGGTATCTGTCTTCTCTTTTTCGAGAAAATCTGCTATATCTTCATAACTATACTGATGGTTAAAAGAT
The DNA here is from genome assembly GCA_964454295.1 of uncultured Bacteroidaceae bacterium. Lineage (GTDB taxonomy): Bacteria > Bacteroidota > Bacteroidia > Bacteroidales > CAYVTV01. The sequence goes on along the minus strand of CAYVTV010000143.1, from coordinate 8,305 downwards.
GCCTGCAAACCTTGCACAAGCCATAAACCGATAATGTTTTTAGAAACCCTGTAAACATTATCAAAACCCCGTTCGTTGGTAAAACCATTTTTCAGGGCAAATGAATCAAGAACCGGTATGTCCGAAACCATACCGGCAATACACCAGGTGCCTGTTGAAATAAAAGCATAATTGGCTTCATTGGAAGGAATAGCTAGTACTGCACCGGCAGTGTCGTGACAGCATACAGCAACCATTTTCACTTCCGCGGGCAATATCCCTTCTCCGGTAATGTCACCTGCTACCGTTCCCGGTGGAAGAATTCTTCCGAATTGTTCAGGTTTCAGATTTAAATGCTGAAGAATTTCCCTGTTCATATTCATCCCTTCCACATTAAGCAACTGGGAGGTGGAAGAGATCGTAAGTTCATTGAACATCACCCCTGAAAGCCTGTAACTGACATAACAGGGAAGGAAAAGGATGTAATCTGTCTTTTTGATAGTCTCATCATCACGGATAGAGAGCAGTTGGAACAAAGTATTAAAATCATAGAAATTTATACCGGTTTTGCGGAAGGTCTCTTCATCCGACATGATAGCTGCCCATTTTTCCCGCATGGATTTAGTCCGGGCATCCCTGTATGCAACAGGAATATCAAGCAGGTTTCCCTCTTCATCCAGCAGAGCAAAATCAACACCCCAGGAATCAACGCCAATGCTGGAAAAAGAGTTGTCTTTCTCTGCAATGATCTCTGACAGGGCATTATTGATCTCCCTGATTATATTTTCAATGTCCCATCGTTCATGATCATTTATCCGGCTGATCTCGTTTGCAAACCTTGAAGCTTCATTAATACTCAATCTGCCCTCCGCAATGTTTCCGGTCATGATCCTGATGCTTGCCGCACCCATATCAATAGCAATACATTGAAAACTTTCCATCGCAGAATCAATTAAATTTTCAGTAATAATCAGGATTTTTAAAATTACCTATATTACATGCTGATTGAAATGTTTAAAATGTATATTTTTGTGTAATATTCAAACATTTCTTTAACATTATGAGATACAGCATCACTCCTGCATCTGGCGACCCATCGGATGTAATACAGCATTTTCATGATATCCGTTTAAATATACATTGTTGCAGGTACTGGAGATTAAAGCACTGGAAGCATCAGCGGCTTTCATTTCCATTCTGGAGGTTGTACTGGAATAAAAACAGCGGGGCGTATATTTATTATGAAAAAGAGGTGAACCTGGAACCCTCACGTATTATTCTGATCCCTCCGAATACTCCGTTTTCCACTGACATCAGGGGAAGTGAAAACATTCCGGACACAGTTAACAGGCTTGAAGGCGGGTGGATCCGACAGAGTGATGATGAAGATGAACTAATCCGACAAGGATATATATTACATTTCTTTATACATTTTAACCTGGGATATCCATTTGACGGAATAACGCCGGGAATATACAATACCTTGACAAATGAGGATCAGCTTGGAGTTATAAGGCAGACCATAAATGTTCTTAAAAGCGAAATTTCAGATTTCGGGATTAAAGAGAGTCTGGATCTTAACAGGCTGATCTTAACCGCTGTCTCATCTCTCAGGGGGGATCTGTGGAAATATCCTTCCATGAATAAGAAGGTATTTGAAACCATTACATATATGAACCGGAACCTCAGAAAGAAACTTACTAACAGTGCACTGGCGGCCATCAGCAATATGTCGGTCAATTCCTTTGCCCGCTTGTTCAGGCAGGAAACCGGCATTTCCCCCCAGCGTTATCTGACAAAGATACGGATTGAGCATGCATGCAGTCTGATGCATCATTCAAATCTGACAATTAATGAGATAGCGGACTACAGCGGGTTTCCCGACAGGTATTATTTCACCAAAGTTTTTAATTCATTGATGTTGGTATCTCCTGCGAGGTATAAGAAGCAGGTGTTGCTGAGGAGGGGGTGAGGGAGGGACGATGGGGACGAAGGGGACGAAAGTAATTGATTAATCGAGTAATTGATTAATCGAGTAATTGATTAATCGAGTAATTGATTAATCGAAGGGGGAATGCACTGTAGAGACGCACGGCTGTGCGTCTTTGCAAGAAAACCCCGGGGTTGCAATATAATAGCCAGGGGTGGCAACCCCTGGAAAAATGACGGAATGAGAATCCGCCGAACAGGAACATGCTCTTTATATTATTCGGTTGATTGAGGCGAAACAGAGAACGCTGATTTAGAAATAATTATTATGAACAAAACGATATAGTATTAACCAAAATTTTTTAAACTTTTTTCAAAAGGATACAACAAGCTGAACTTCTAGTACTTATGTAACTTCGTGTGTACTTCGTGTCCTTTGTAGTAAAAATGGGCACAAAGGATAACGCAAAGGGACACAAAGGAATAATGCCCCTTATGGTTTCCTGTCTGATAATTACCAGATTATTTAGGGCACCTCTAAATATGAAGCCTCTGAGAAGGTACAAGAAAAGTTAAGGAAATTCAGGATTATTACAACACACTTAAGAATTGAAAAATTCGTATATTAGCAAAAAAAAGAAATGATTGGAGAGGATAAAATATCAGAGATAGTGAATAAAATAGCTTCCGGATATAATCCTGAAAAAATTATACTCTTTGGTTCATATGCTACCGGAAATCCAAATGAAAATAGCGATTTGGATTTATTTGTAATTAAAGATACCGATTTACCTCGTCCACAAAGAACAATGCAAGTTAGAAGATTGGTCTACGGTTCTATGATTCCTATTGATTTGATTGTTTATACACCAAAGGAGATAGATGAATCGAAGGAAAACAGATATAGCTTTGTTTATGAAGTATTAAATAAAGGGAAGACTTTATATGAGAGGGCAGGCTGAAGAAATAAAACAATGGATTATAAAAGGGGACCATGATTTAGGTACTGCAAAGATTACTTATATGCATATTCCTGAATATCTTGATACTGTAACATTTCATTGTCAACAGGCAGTCGAAAAATAGTTAAAAGCTTATTTGATTTTTCAATCAACGACCTTTAGATTTTCACATGATTTGATTTACTTGCTTGATTTGATAACACAGAAAGATTCTGATTTCGATAGTTATTACGATACCATTTCTGAGTTGCAAGGATATGCTATAGAGATTAGGTAGCCCAATGAGACTATTTATCTTTCTAATGAAAAAGTTGAACTCGCTATGTCAATTGCAAAGAATATCAGGGATTTTGTTACCTTGAAAATAAATATGACGGTTGATTATAACGATATAATCGACGAATAAAATGGTCAGGAGGCAATACCTCCCATTATGTGCAATTGTAACGCGGGGTAAACTTCTTATCGTAAAATTAATAAAGGAGCTTAATACTGATAAATAAGCTCCTGTTCTTTTCAGGTGAACCCGGAGGGACTCCCTCCTTTCGCTCTTGCTACGGAGGGTAAACTTCTCGTCCCATAATAAAAAAACTTATTACTGATGAATAAGTTCTTCCTTTCTCATGTGAACCCGGAGGGACTCGAACCCCCAACCTTCTGATCCGTAGTCAGATGCACTATCCAATTATGCTACGGGTCCAATATTTTTTATCTTCTGATCCGTAGTCAGATGCACCCTGACTGCCGACAGGTATCCAATTATGCTACGGGTCCAATTATAACGACTCAAAATTAATTAATAATTTACTTTCTGCAAAATATCAAATTAAGGATGCACAACCGTCCATCCCCACATTAACCCAATACCCCAATAACCCAATAACCTAATAACCCAATAACCTAATAACCCAATAACCCAATAACCTTCCCACTCACCCATACACATGCACACTATTCTCCGCCGACGGCAGATAATTTATCCCAAACCAGGCAGTGAGCAGTATCACAAAAGCCAGCGCCAGCATCCACAAAGCCCATCGTACCCGGTGAGGATGCCTGTACCTCAGGTGAATATAAACCAGGTAACCCAACCAGGTCAGAAATGCCCAGGTTTCTTTCGGATCCCAGGTCCAGTAATGCCCCCATGCCTTCTTTGCCCAGAAAGCACCAAATAATAGTCCCATGGTGAGAAAGGCATAACCGAAATACACCAGATTATCGGCCAGCCTGATCACGCTGCTGTCCATTTTCCCTGAATATTCAAGATATAATCCTTTTACAGCTACCAGTGTGGAAACTCCCAGCAAGGCATACCCGAAAATATATACCACAACGTGGGGAACAAACCAGGGACTCTGTAATGCCGGCATCAGTACCTTGTCATAAGTCTCGGGATGCCTGAGATTTATCAGCAGGAAGACCCATGCCATAAATATACTATATACAAGAAACCATTTATATCGCCAGCGTAAGTAAAAAACAAGTCCTATAACAGGCAGGAAAAAAAGATACCATAACCGGGTCTCACCGAGCGTGCGCATGGGAGGGCGTTCCATGTGAACCCAGAGGATACTGATAAATATACCTGTAATAAGGATCCCTGCAGCAGTGAGAAGAATTCCTGCATTTTCAGCAAAACTGCCTCTTTTACCTGCATAAACGAGCAGTACCCCTGCCACCCAGAGGGCTCCGGCAGTTAAAGCATAATATGGAAAATTGATCCAGTCGCCCATTGTTTATTGTATTTAATTTTTTCCCAGCCAGAACATATAAACCGCTCCGGCCAAAACCATGAAAATACCCGGATATATTACCGACAACCAGGGATCCTTAATGGCCTCAATAACGCTTAGTTCCGACCATTTACCCATCCTCTCGTCGTACGAAAGCTGGTATAAATTCCACCCCGACACCTTCAGGGGTTTGTTTACCTGAAGATCATGCTCTATTAATTTCCCGTCTTTTGTCATTACTTCAATCAGCGAACTGTATGTCCTTGGTTCCGGATTTGTCATGGCGAGAGAATAAGTATCATCCAGCTTTAAAAATTCCGGAGGCAGCATAAAACTCCCGCAGCTGATCCAACCGGTTTCTTCATTGCCGTTCAGAATATTCGATGCCTTAAGGTAAGCTGCAGGGACTGACATTCTTTCAGTGGAAGCAAAAAAACCGGTGCTGTCTTTGAAAGCATCCGGCAGGAATTCTCTTACTTCAATCTTCCAGCCGTCAATCTCCACATCCATACCCTGTTCCACCTGAACCAGGTTATTCGCAATTCCCTTCGGAAAGCTTAAATCTTCACTCCGGATATAGGCAAGTTTGGGATTATATTGATCAATGGTGAAGTCAACAAGTTTCAGAGTGAACGGAAGTTCTTTTATCTGGTGTCTGTCATCCATACCGTACCATACGGTTTCACTCTCACGGACACGTAAATTTACACGCTGAAGATCACCTGCACCAAGGCTTCCTGCGAACACAATAATCCACAATCCTGCATGATTTAACAAAAAACCAATGTTCTTCAGCGTGACCGGGGATGATCTGCGTAATACGGTCAACCCGAGTGAGGTCAACAGGTATAAACCCGAAAGAAGAAAAGGAAAGCTGTTACGTATATGTGACAAGCCGGTGTAACGAAGTATTCCGGATGCATCAGGATCATTCTGTGGACTTAAGCCCATGATCAGCACCAGGAAACTGAACAGGCTGATAGCAGAAATGGCAGCCGGAACTCTCGATAACCACTTTAGTGCGTTCAATTCACGGTAATAAATATGCACAAACACAAGAATGATAATGAAACTCAGTCCTATCTGAACATTCAACGGCCACGACGGCAAACCCGTCCCCTTTCCTTTGGTTATCCATTCCAGCAGCATGCCGGTAAGTAAAATTCCGAGACTGAAAAGAAATCCCTGTTCGTATTCTTTCCTGTTCCTTCGTTTTGCAACGTGTGTATCCTGCATGGCAAATAAATTAAATCTTTCAAAAGTAATTAAAATATGTAATGATTCGTTTATATGATTTATCCGAATATTGTGTAATTTTATTGGCTGTATGTATTTTGCCTTTGTGTTCCTTTGTGAAATCCTTAGTGTCCTTCGTGGTGAAATATATTAACCACAAAGGACACAAAGGGTGGCACAAAGGAACACTAAGTAAAACAGGTATATAAATTAACCATCCGATATGAAAACTTTTCTGAAAATTTTTGCCGTCCTGATCTTTTTGATCCTCATTGCCATGGTCACTATCCCCCTTGTTTTCAAAAACGAGATCATGCAAAAGGTCAAAGAAGAAGTAAACAAGAGTGTTAAAGCCCGGGTTGACTGGTCGGACTTTTCCATCTCTCTTTTCCGTGGTTTCCCCGACCTGAAAATAACCCTCGATGATCTGTCGGTTGTTGGAATTGACAATTTTGAAGGGGACACCCTCGTTGCATTTGACCGGTTTATGATCAACATTGATCTGATGAGCGTATTTTCAGGAAAAATAAAGGTCAAATCCTTCCTGCTCGACAAACCGGTTGTAAGAGCAATAGCCCTGGCCGACGGATCAGTAAACTGGGATATTACCTTGCCTTCAGATGAACCGGAACCGGAAGAAGAAGCCGATACCACCGCTATGGAAATGACCATAAGTCTGAAGAAGGTCGAAATCCGCAACGGAAGTATTGCCTATATTGACGAGGAACTGGTTATGGCTGCCTGGCTGGATGATTTCAATCTTACCCTTACCGGGGATTTTTCGGAACAGTGGACAGAACTCAGTATAAATTCGCTTACCAGGTCATTTACAGTTGATTATGATGGGATAAAATATATCAATAAGGCAACACTTGGTATGGAAGCTTTAATTGGTGCAGACCTTATTAAATACGAATTTACTTTCAATGACAACGAGATCAGGCTCAACGACCTTATACTAGGAATAGAAGGAATGTTTGGCATGCCCAATGATGATGATATTACTTTCGACATAAGGTTCTTTGCAAAAGAAACCAGCTTCAAATCGCTTCTGTCTATGGTTCCTGCCATTTACGCCAGTGACTTTGAGGGACTGAAAACTTCGGGATTGCTTACCCTTGAAGGCACAGCTATAGGGCTGGTCAATGAAAAGGAACTGCCGAAAGTTGACATGAAACTCCTTGTCAGAGACGGTCATTTTGCATACCCTGATCTTCCAAAATCCGTTGATAATGTTAATATTGACATGACTGTTTTTTATGATGGTGTTTACGAAGACAATACCCGTGTGGATATAAGCAGATTCCACCTCGAAATAGGTGGAAATCCCGTTGATATGTATTTCAAAATGATCACCCCCATGAGTGACATGCAGCTGACAGGCGCGGTAAAAGGGAAATTCGACCTGGCGTCATTTGCGGATGTTGTTCCCATGGAAGACATGAACCTGAATGGTATGATCAACGCCAATATTGAACTGATGGGGAAAATGTCGGATATTGAAAAGGAGAACTATGAAGCATTCAAAGCTGATGGATTACTTGAAGTACTGAATATGGAAGTAAGCGGCGGGGACGTTCCGTTCCCTGTCAGCCTTGAGAAAGTAAGCATGTATTTCTCCCCCAGATATGTAAATCTGGAAACGTTTGATGCATTGATCGGGAACAGTGATATTCACATGAACGGGAGACTGGAAAACTTCATCCCATATGTATTTGCGGATGAAACCATAAAAGGCCAGATGGAACTGACTTCCGGGCTTCTTGATCTGAACGAGCTGATGTCTGGAATGGAGGAAGATACCACAGTTGAGGAGGAAGAAGAGTATGTTCTTTCTGTCATTGAAGTTCCTAAAAATATCTTCTTTGTATTTAACTCCCGGCTTGACAAGGTGCTGTATGACAAGCTGGATATTACCAATATCATGGGAAAGATAACAGCAAAAGACGGAAGGCTGATCATGGATAATCTCTCCATGAACCTGCTGAAAGGAAGCATGATCATGAGCGGGGAATATAGTACAGCAGATATCAGGAACCCGCTGGTGGATTTCAACTTCAATATGAACAATATTGATATCCCATCGGCCTTTGATGCTTTCAATACTGTGCAGAAACTAGCGCCGATAGCTGAAAACTGCCTCGGCAGCATGTCAGTGAACCTGAATTTCACCAGTTTCCTTGACTCAACGATGTATCCTGTATTAACCAGTATTGCAGGGAAAGGAAAGCTCATGTCTGATGATGTTGAGATAGTTGAAAACAGTGCTTTTGCAAAGATGTCTCAACTTCTCAAAAACGATAACCTGAAGAATCCCAGGTTTAAAGATGTTAACCTGTCCTTTGACATGCGCAACGGACGTGTTTATGTATCCCCTTTCGATACGAAGGTCGGTTCAGCGAGCCTGAATATCGGGGGAGACCAGGGAATAGACCAGACCATGAATTACTTCATCAACATGAGTCT
>CAYVTV010000142.1:0-10851 GCA_964454295.1 uncultured Bacteroidaceae bacterium | reverse complement strand
GATCAACCAAGAAATATTCAGAAATGGCAATATTTAATGGAAGCCATAAGGGAAATTGTAATAAACATGATTATCCATCGCGATTATAGATCATCATCCGACTCTATAATTAAAATCTTTGATAACCGTATTGAGTTTTATAATCCCGGAAAACTACCCGAAAGTATAACAATTGAAGATTTACTTACAAATAACTATAAGTCTACACCACGCAATAAACAAATTGCTGATTTTTGTAAAAGTATTGGTCTGATTGAGAAGTATGGATCGGGGGTAAAAAGAGTTATAGAAATATTCAACAACGATAAACTACCCATACCTGAATTCAGAAACATATCCGATGGCTTTATGGTTACTGTTTTCTCGTCGGATAAAAATGAAAAGGTCGGTGAAAAGGTCGGTGAAAAGGTCGGTGAAAAGGTCGGTGAAAAACTGACAGATAATCAGCAGAAAATTTTGAGGTTAATAGAAGAAGATCCTTATACTTCTGCTGTTAAATTGGCAGGAGGAGTTGGTATTTCAGTAAGAAAAATCGAAACCAACATAAAGATACTAAAAGAAGCTGGATTACTTAAACGCATCGGCCCGGCAAAAGGCGGACACTGGGAAGTTATACAAAAATAATTCAAGATTGACCGGTAGCTGAGCTTGCCGAAGCTCAAATTCCAGATTGCACTTTACAGAGAATGATCTTTAAATTAAACGATAAGCAATTTGGAATCTGCGCTTCGGCAAGCTCAGCCACCAGCTTATGGTTTACCAGGGAGCAATCTGGAATCTGAGCTTCGGCAAGCTCAGCTACCGGTCAATCTGGAATCTGAGCTTCGGCAAGCTCAGCTACCGGTCAATCTGAAATTTGGAATTTAAAACCTTACAAAATTGCCCCGAACTAATTACCCTGCTAATCCTCTTCCCGAGTCCCTTAAAAGATATTTCTGGGATGTTGAATTTTCAGAACTGACATTTGAAAAACATTCCCGGTTTATTACCGGGAGAATTCTTAATTATGGGAATATGGAGGATATTAAATGGTTGTTAACCGTTATAAAGACTGACTTTATTAAAAAGATCATCAGGACAAGCAGAAATTTAAATGCTAAAACCAGGAATTACTGGGAGGTAATGTTGAGTTGATTGAGCCGATCTTATGGGAGGAGGTTAAAAGAAACCTTAATTAAAAAATAAACTACTATTCATAAATGTCCATAAACGTTTTTGTCCCGAAATTCCACACTGAAGAGATCCTTTCAGAGATTAAGGAATGCCTTGAAAAAGGATGGACAGGTCTGGGTTTTAAAACAAATCAGTTTGAAGAGAAATGGAAAGAATACAGCGGACTTCCATTCGCTCATTTTCTGAATTCCAATACATCCGGACTTCATCTGGCTGTAAATATGTTGAAAAATCGCTTTGGCTGGAAAGATGGGGATGAGATCATCTCCACTCCCATTACTTTTGTTTCCACTAACCATGCTATATTGTATGAGCGGATGAAACCGGTATTTGCCGATGTGGATGAATACCTATGTCTTGACCCGGAAGATGTGAAACGAAAGATCACTTCGAAAACCCGGGCGGTCATGTATGTAGGGATTGGAGGAAATACCGGTAGACTGGATGAGATAGCAAATATTTGCAGGGAAAACAAGCTTAAACTTATCCTTGATGCTGCCCATATGGCCGGTACGTATTATCATGGACATCATGTAGGAGGTGAGGCAGATGTAACTGTTTTTAGTTTTCAGGCAGTGAAAAATCTTCCGACGTCCGATAGCGGTATGATCTGCTGGATGGATGAAGAAATGGATGCGTGGTGCCGTAAGCTTACCTGGCTGGGGATTTCCAAAGATACCTATGCCCGGTTTAATAAAAACGAAGGCAGCTATAAATGGAAATATGATGTACCCGATCTTGGGTTTAAATATCATGGAAACAGTATTGTAGCGTCCATAGGTTTGGTACAGTTGAAACATCTGGATGAAGATAATGCTTACCGGAATAAACTGGCCGGTATTTACTCAGATTTACTTAAAAACAATTCCAGCATACGAATTGTTACTATCGCTCCTCATTGCATATCTTCCCGTCACTTGTTCCAAATACGGGTTAACAGAAGGGATGATATAATGCAATACTTTTATGATAATGAAATTTATCCCGGAGTGCATTATCTTGACAATACCGTGTATCCTATGTACAAATATGCTCATGGAACCTGCCCAAATGCTGCGAAAGCATCAGGGGATATTATTTCGTTGCCATTACATCTTAATCTGAGTGAGGAAGAGGTACGGGAAGTTGTAAAGGTCTTGATGGAAGCGAGAGACAAGTTTTATTAATTAATCAGGTATAGCAATGAATGATTTTACATTTGCTAATTAGCATCAAATTAAATATCACTATTGTCCGGTAAAAAAATTATTTTAGAGATGAGATTCTTCGCTATTCGATAACTCAATATTTCAACTTAAGAGTACCTTTATCCTAAAAAAATGAAAGCTGTCATTCTTGCCGGCGGACTCGGAACACGACTGAAACCCTTTACGGAGATCATTCCCAAACCCCTTTTACCTATAGGAGAAAAGTCTGTATTGGAAATTCAGATTGAAAGATTGAAAAAATCAGGTTTTGATGAAATATATTTAGCTACCAATTACAAATCTGATTATATAGAAAACTATTTCGGCGATGGCTCAAGATATGGAGTGAAATTAAGAATAAGTAAGGAAGAAAAACCCCTGGGAACAGCCGGGCCTCTTTTACTGTTAAAAGATAAACTTACAGACCCCTTTATTTTAATGAATGGAGATATTCTCAGCCTTATTGACTTTTCAGATATATATAATTTTGCATTATCCAAAGAAGCCTTACTTACACTTGCAATTAAGAAAGAGATAACTCCCTTTGCTTTTGGAAATATCTTTTTCGATGGAGACAGAGTTACTGGAATACAGGAAAAACCGGATATAATTATGTATATCCTGGCAGGAATATATGTAATTAAACCGGATATTTTTAAATTCTTCCCTGAGAATGAGTATTTTGGAATGGATCATCTGATAAAAAAGATGATTGCTGAAGATGCATACATAGCAAAATACGATCTGAAAGAATATTGGCTTGACATTGGAAGGTTAAACGACTATGAACAGGCACAGGAAGCTTATTCAAAGCATTTTTTAAACGAAAAGAAATGAACAAAGTATTAGTTACCGGGGCAGATGGTTTCATCGGATCACATCTTACGGAGCTGCTTTTAAAACATAATTATGAAGTCAGAGCCCTGTCATTTTATAATTCATTTAATTTCAGGGGATGGCTTGAGGATATTCCTGCCAGTCAAAGTCTGGAGATTGTGACTGGCGATGTACGTGATCCTCATTTTGTAAAAAGTATTATGCAGGATATTGATACGGTGTTTCACCTGGCAGCATTAATAGCTATTCCATATTCATATCATGCTCCTGGCAGTTATATTGATACAAATATAAAAGGTACCCATAATGTCTGCCAGGCCGCAAAAGAAATTGGCGGGATAAGGGTACTTAATACATCAACCTCAGAAGTTTACGGGACTGCACTTTATATTCCGATTGATGAAAAACATCCCAGACAGCCGCAGTCACCCTACTCAGCCACCAAGATTGGTGCAGATGCCGTTGCGATGAGTTTTTACCATGCCTTTGATTTACCGGTAACCACAGTTAGACCCTTTAATACCTTTGGCCCCCGCCAGTCCGCCAGGGCTGTTATTCCTACGATTATTACACAGATTGCAGGCGGGATAAAGAAAATTCAACTCGGAAGCCCAACCCCTACTCGTGATTTTAATTATGTAAAGGATATTTGTAAAGGATTTCTGGCTATTGCCGAGAGTGACAAAACTATTGGCATGGAGATAAATATTGCATCAAATTCTGAAATATCAATTCTTGATGTGTTAGAATCTATCAGGAAAATAATGAATATTAATGTGGAATTTGTTGCAGATGAACAAAGAATAAGACCTGAAAAATCGGAAGTATTCAGATTACGGGGAGACAATAACCTGATCAAAGAAATTACCGGCTGGAAACCTGAATATTCATTGGAAGAAGGATTAAAGGAAACAGTGGAGTGGTTTATGAAACCCGAAAATCTGAAGAAATATAAACCGGGTGATTACAACATATAATATTAAATAATGAAGTACAAAATTCCCCTCTTTGATCTTAACTTTGATAAACAGGAAGAAGAGGCTGTATTAGAAGTACTTCGCTCCGGATGGATTTCAACCGGACCTAAAACAACTGAATTTGAGGAACGATTTGCAGAGATGCTTCATGCTGACTATGCTGTTGCCCTTACTAATTGCACGGTAGCACTTCATCTGGCTATGATACTCGCCGGGATAAGGGAAGGAGATGAAGTAATATGTCCTTCTTTAACATTTGTTGCCACAGTCAACGCTATTCGTTATGTAAATGCGATACCGGTTTTTGCTGATATACAAAGCCTCGAAAATTTAACCATCGACCCTGAAGATATTGAACGCAAAATAACCTCCAAAACAAAAGCAATAATAGTAATGCATTACGGAGGATTTGCCTGCGATATGGATCAGGTAATGGGAATTGCCCGTAAACATGGATTAAAAGTTATTGAAGATGCCTGTCACGGGCCCCTGGCGGAATATAAAGGGAAAAAGTTAGGAACAATAGGAGATGTGGGATGTTTTAGTTTCTTTTCCAACAAAAATATAAGTACCGGGGAGGGAGGAATGCTGATTACCAACAACCCGGAATATGCTGAAAGAGCAAAACTGCTTCGCTCACATGGGATGACCAGCATGTCGTATGACCGTGCTGAAGGACACAGCACCGCTTATGATGTGGTTGAAACAGGCTATAACTACCGCATGGATGATATACGGGCAGCCCTTGGTATTGCCCAGTTACAAAAACTTGAAAAAGACCTTGCCAAAAGAGCAGAAATAAGAAAAGAGTACATCTCAAAACTTACTGATGTGGAGGGAATAATTATTCCGTTCAAGGATTACAAAGATTTTTCCTCGAATTATATTTTTCCTGTTGTATTAAAGAATTCTGATTCAGGGAAAAGAAATACCATAAGAAACAGACTGGCGGAGAATGGAATTCAGACCAGTGTACATTATCCTCCAGTACACCGGTTTTCTATTTATAAAAGTTATTATTCCCAGCTGGTAAATACTGAATATGTTGCAGATAATATAATTACACTTCCAATGTATTCTGGATTGAGTAAAGGAGAAATAGGAATAATAGTTAATGCTGTTAAAGACGTACTTATTGCATAAAAATTGTATCTTTCACTATAAAGGGTATATATATTATCTCAAAGCATATATATAATCACAAAAATTCTTGAAACTGATCCCTGCGAATATAGATTTAATTGACAGTTTTGCCAATAAACTGGGAAGAACTCAGCTACAGTATCATGAACATTCATTTATAACTGATACACAATTAAAAGAATTCTTTATTTCCAAAACTCAAAAAATATTACAAAATCCTAATGCTTTATGCATTGCAGCTTTTTCCGGAAGTAATCCTATGGGATTATTAACCATAGTCAAAGACGATTTCGATAGTGAAATGTTTGGGTTTAACTGCTATAGAATTGTTGATTTATTAGTATTACCGGAATTTACATCTGATACATTATCTATTATAACCGGACTTTTTAATGAAGCGGAGTATCAGCTTGTAAAAAAATGCGATCCTTCCCATTTTTCATGTGGTATAAATAATAACACAGAGAATTCCGACCGTATTTTTAATGCTTTAACAAGATCAGGGTTTTATTACATCCATACGTTGCTTACGTTTTCTTCCGGAGAATTAACAACAGAAGCAAAAGAATTTTATCCGGAATTGAACCTGACAATCAGACCGGTTAAAAATACCGATGCAGATCAGGTTGCTGAATTAGCTGAGAAGTCTTTTAAATTAAGCCGTTTTCATCTTGATCCTTATCTTAATAATGAAAAAGCCGGACACCTGCTTAAAACATCTGCTGTCAATTCAATTTTGAGAGGATTTGCAGATATTATGTTTGTGGCCGAGATTAAAGAGAAGATTATTGGATATTTTAGTGCAAAAAAACGTTATATAGAGGAATTTGGTTTAATAATGGGAGAATCAATTATAAGTGCTGTTGACTCAAAGTACCAGGGTTTAGGCGTATTTACAAAACTGGATCATCATATACAGTATTGGTTTACTCAAAACACTGATTTTACTGAGATGGGGACTTACCTGGCCAATTATCCCGTGCATAAAACATGGATCAGGAAGAACCTTGGTCTGATAAGGGGTACTCATCAATTGTCGAAATACACCACTTTGTGAAAATACTGACGGTAATATCCAATTACAACGAAGAAAAGGCTATTCGCTCTACTATACAGGATATCAGGGACAATTGCACAATGAATACCGATATTCTGGTAATTGACAATTGCTCCACAGATAACAGCTTAGACATAATAAAAGATATGGGAGTTGATTATGTATCTCATCCTGTTAATACCGGGGGAAGTGCAGGGGTAATAAAAACGGCATTTGCGTATGCCTGTTATCATGATTATGATATTTATTGCCACATGGACGGTGACAATCAGCATAAAGCCTCTGAATTGACACATATTGTAAAACCTCTGCTGAATAACGAAGCAGATGTGGTAACAGGTTCAAGGTTTATCAATAAAAAAGGGTTTCAGTCCAGTTTTATCAGGCGAATAGGCATTTTCACTTTTTCAAAACTCATATCATTAGTAACCGGGAGGAAATTTACTGATATTACCTCCGGTTTCAGGGCATATAATAAAAAAGCCATTATATATTTCGGAAAAAAATTCAAACAGGAAATAGAAACCATAACCCAGATGGAACTGGTAATGTATTATGCAGGGCTTCGGGGTAAAGAGGTCCCTGTTACTATGCAGGCAAGGACATCAGGTAAATCAGAGATCAATTTTACCAATGCACTGAAATTTCCTATATATAATTTTATCAGTTTTATTGGAACCGTAGTACAAAAATATCATTAATATGCAGCTAAGCTTAAAAATACTGATATTACTGTTCGGATTAATTTTTCTGGTGGTGTTTATTTCTCTTCTTAGGAAAAAGAATGTAAAACCCTTTTATTCTACCTTATGGTTGCTGGTTTCTCTTTTTATGATCAGCCTCGTAGTATTCGAGAAATTCTATAAGTGGCTGGCCACCTCCATGGGAATAAGCGATGCGTCATTCCTGGTAATTGTAAGCCTGATTTCATTTCTTCTGATTTATGTATTATACTTGTCGGTTAAGATATCGGACATGAGTGATAAGATACAGGAGCTTATATCTTATACAGGCATAATGGAACATGAGATACGTAAACTAAAGAAAGGGAATACTAAGAGGGTTACACAGAGAGACACAGAGAATACATAGAGAGACACAGAGTAATTATAATTCTGTGTATATATACCAATTGCAGGTTTAGATGAAGACAGATCATATTTATAACTATAAAAATATAGCGTTTCTGCTCTTTTTTATAACCCTCTTAATGAGGGTAATATATTCTGTTATTTACTATTATTCGCATGAGATACCAGATACAAATCTCTACTATGAACTGGCGCAGGAAATAATTGCACAGGGAAGGATTCTTTACGACACAAGCCACCCATATTATGAATTTCCCGGCCCGGTAATTCCATGGATCAATGCATTAACGATGCTGGTTTTTGGTGTAAATTACCTTGGGCTGTACCTGGTCACTTCTCTTGCATCAGCCTTTATTACTTACTATACTTATAAAACAGCCCGACTTATACTTGATGCAAGGACTTCATTATTTGCAGGTATCTGGTCAGCTCTTTATCTTTTTTATTTTTACTACACACCAACTCCGGGGAAAGACATCTGGATGGCTTTCTTTATGATTTATCTGATTTATATGCTTTTAAAGCTTTTTATTCTGGATAAGTTCCGCTATCCAGGTTTTATATGGTTTACCACAATGTTTGTGATTTCTTTTCACCTCGATGAACGCTTTTTTGTATTTACCCCCTTTATTTTTCTTTTTATACTTTACCATGATACCAGATCTTTTTCCAGGTTGAGAATTGAAAGATCCCTGATTTTTGCATGTCTTGTAATCCTTTTAATGGTACCCTGGACTATACGGAATTATCATAAACACGATAAGATTGTTATTCTATCTACCAGGACAGAAGTATTTACCGATAAATTGTTTGGATATGAGTCCCGTGGACATATGATGGATAAATTTAATGACATTTACGGGGCTTTTTATATTCATGATTATCAGATAGACTCTGTAATCAGGGGAGAGAAAACGGTAACAGATGGTGGCAGAACGATCAGTAAAGCACAGGTTGAGGCTATGAAACGCGGTGAGTTACCCCGGCCTTTAACAGGGATCAGGGCAGTCTTGTCAAGATTGGCAACTATGTTTGAGCCGTTTCAGGTAAAAGGCCGGTATGAGAGAACGGGATATTTTTATTATAAGAAATCACTACGTCATAATCTGGCTACATTTCTGTTTTATGGAATACTATTTTTTTTTTCCTTTCCGGGTTTTTATCAGTTATTTAAAAAGAACAAACCAGTTTTTTATGTTTTGATTTCTACGATAATTATATATGCTATGGTACATGCTTTAACTATTCCCTATACAAACTGGAGATACAGGCTGCCGTTGGATGCTGTTTTTATTATGATGGGTTGTTATGGAATGGTGATAATATACAACCAGATAAAAGTAAAGATATTTAAAATAATACAATAAATTTTGATTCCTTTATAAGTGTGTTAATGATTAAAAAAAGTGGCAGTTAGATTTGTTAATATGAAGGTATTCACATGAAACTTCAGTTTAATTTCACAATTAAGGAATCTTTGAATTTGCGTATAGATATACCAAAACATTACCGCGCTGGAATATAATGAAAACAGGTTTAGGATTATATCAAAAATACCGTATGGTTTATGCCTTCTACAATCTTCTTCTCTTTTTTCTGAGAAAAAAGTTATTGGGTTTTGATGTTGCCAATCAATTCCTACAAAGAGTAGATAAAATATCCCTTCAATTAATTCTTAAAAAAAATGGAGCAGACATCGGTAGAGCTTGTAATATAGAAACAGGTTTGATATTTCATAATTGCCGGAACTACAACAATCTGATTATCGGGAATAACTGTCATATTGGAAAAAATTGCTTTTTTGATTTAAGGGATACCGTCACTATTGGTGATAATGCCGTAATTTCAATGAAAGTCACCATTATTACACATATTGATATGAGCAAATCGGTATTGAACAAACATTATCCAACAGAAAAAAGTCCGGTAAAAATAGGGTTAAATGTATATATAGGTGTAAACGCAACGATATTAATGGGAACTGAACTTGGGGAAAATAGTTTTATTGCGGCAGGAAGTATCGTGAACAGGAATGTGGAACCATATACAATAGTTGGAGGAATTCCTGCAAAAATAATAAAGGAAATAATCCTTGAATGAAAGCTTATCAGGAAGTAACAATTTATAAAGATTAGGTTATATTATTATGATAAAGAACCTTATAAAGAAGTTTTTCAGACTTCTGAATTTAACACGAAAATACCCTTTTCAAAAACTAAGTTTTTCCCAATGTGGAGAAGATTTAATTATCTATTTTATTTTTCAAAATTTATTGAAAATAAATAAACCTTCTTATCTTGATATTGGAGCACATCACCCATTCTTTTTAAGCAATACTGCACATCTATATTTAAATGGATCACGCGGAATAAATATAGAACCAGATATAAATCTATTCAAAAGCTTCATAAAATCTAGAAAAAAGGACATTAATTTAAATATTGCTGTTAGTGAGAATAATGAAATCAGAAAATTCTATATAATGTCATACCCAACGTTAAATACCCTATCTCTGGAGGAGGCAAAAAAAAATGAAATACTGTATAATATAAAGATTGAAAAATCAGTAGAAATTGAATCCTGTACGATGGAACATATTTTAAAAAAATATTTCAATAATAAAATGCCTGATTTATTAACAATAGATGTTGAGGGATATGAATTGGAAATATTAAAAACTCTTAATTTAAATATTTATAGGCCAAAGGTGATATGTGTTGAAGCGTATGATATCGATTCAAATGTTAAAGTTAGAAGAGAGGATCTTGTTCAATACTTGGTTGATAAAAAATATAAGGTTTATGCTGACACTGGAATGAATGTAATTCTTATCTCAGAAAGTTTATGATAATAATAAATATTAAGGGAGGAATAGGTAATCAGTTTTTTCAATATGCATTTGGATGTGCGTTGGAAGAAAATGGCAGAACAGTTAAATATTATTTACAATCCTATTCAAATGGATATCACCATCCATTCAGATTGAATTGTTTTAATACAAATATAAAGATTGCATCCTCTGATGAGATTGAAAAAATTACTGCAGGTTCAGGAGGCTTTAATACAAATTATTCTTTATTTTCAGGACAGAGAGCATTCCATAAAAGAATTATCAGAAAGGTTTTTACTTTGTATAATAATAAAAGATATATTCATTATCCGATAATTAAAGAAAAATCTTTTTATGATAGACGCTTGCTGTCATGCGATAATAAATTCTTTGACGGGTATTGGGCAAAAAGGGAATATTTTGAACATATAATTAATAAACTCAAAGAAGATTATATGTTGCTGGATAAATATGTAAATGATAATTTTAAAAGAGTTAAGAATAAAATACTTTCCTCAGATATCCCATATGTTGCTATACATATAAGAAGAGGTGA
>CAYVTV010000141.1:0-10862 GCA_964454295.1 uncultured Bacteroidaceae bacterium | reverse complement strand
ATTTCTCGCGATATGCCGGTTTTGAAAATAACTCTGTCGTAGCGCTGAACACTGCCCTATCTCAGGACGGTGTATTCCTGTACGTCCCTCAGGACAGGATTTGCGAAAAAACATTACAGATCATTCACCTGTCACTGTCTGAACAACCCCGGATGATAAACCACCGCAACCTTTTTATCCTGGAAGAACATGCACAGGCAAATATCCTTATCTGTGATCATACCCTCTCACCACATCATTTTCTTACAAACTCCGTTACTGAAATTTTTGCAGGATCCAACTCAGTATTTGATATCACCCGTGTTCAGAATGAACATAACGATGCCGTCCAGGTTACAAATACCCACATCAGGCAGATGGGACACAGCAGGATGTCATCAAATTATATCACCCTCCACGGCGGACTGGTACGGAATAACCTGAATGTACAACTGGATGGCATGTACTCTGACAATCAGTCTGCCGGACTTTTCCTGGCAGACAGGACACAACATATTGATAATTTTGTAACCATTAACCATAATCAGCCTGACTGCACCAGCAACCAGTTATATAAAGGTATTCTCGATGATCATTCAACGGGTGCCTTTACCGGAAGGATCAACGTAGCCAGGGATGCACAGAAAACAGCTGCCTACCAGAAAAATAACAACCTCCTTCTCACAAATACCGCAAAGATGCATACCAGACCTCAGCTTGAGATCTATGCCGATGACGTGAAATGCAGTCATGGAGCCACTGTCGGACAACTCAACAATGATGCCCTTTTTTACCTGCGTTCCCGCGGAATCCCGGAACATGAAAGCAGACACCTGCTGATGTCAGCGTTTGCCATTGAAGTACTTTCCCTTATTAAAATACCCGCCCTTAAAGAGAGAATTACTGACCTGGTGGAAAAACGCCTGCGAGGCGAATTATCCAGATGTAACAATTGTAAAATGAAATGCCGTTGATTTCACTATGACTGATAAAAATAACTTTGATCCAAACAAGATCAGGGAAGATTTTCCCATTTTGCATGCCATGGTTCATGGTAAACCGCTTATTTATTTCGATAACGGAGCTACCACCCAGAAACCTAAGATTGTCATTGACAAGGTTAAAGAACTATACGAGAAAAAGAACAGCAGTATTCACCGGGGAGTACACCACTTCAGTGAGATGATGACAGAGGAATATGAGCATGCCCGCAGAGTGGTAAAAGATTTTATCAACGCAAACAATACGAATGAAATCATCTTTACCAGCGGGACAACCGGCTCCATTAACGCACTTGCCTTCTCCTTCGGAGAAAAATATGTCGGCAGGGACGATGAGATCATTATCTCAGAAATGGAACATCACTCCAATATTGTCCCCTGGCAGATGCTCTGTGAGAGGAAGGAAGCCAGACTGCGGATCATACCCTTTGATGAAAACGGCGAACTCATTCTGAACGAGTATAAGCTGCTGTTTAATGAAAAAACCCGTATTGTAGCCGTAGCTCATGCATCTAATTCACTGGGGACGGTTAATCCTGTCAGGGAAATTATTGAAATCGCTCACAAACATGGCGTACCGGTGATGCTCGATGGTGCACAGGCTGTACAACATGGAAAGATTGACGTTCGGTATCTGGACTGTGATTTCTATACTTTCTCAGGACACAAAATTTATGGGCCGGCCGGCACCGGAGTGCTCTATGGCAAGGAAAAATGGCTGGACGACCTCCCTCCTTACCAGGGTGGCGGAGATATGGTTGACTGTGTCAGATTCGAAAAAACAACCTATAATGTCCTTCCTTTTAAATTTGAAGCCGGTACAACCAACTATATTGGAGCAATAGGAATGGCCGCAGGACTGGAATACCTGACAGCCGCAGGAATGAAGAATCTTGTTGAACATGAACAAAACCTCCTTGACTACGCAACACGCCGTATTAATGAAATAGGAAATATTACAATATATGGAAATGCCAAAGACAAAATAAGTATCATCTCCTTTCTGCCCGATAACATTCATCCGTTTGATATGGGTATGCTCATTGATAAAATGGGAGTAGCCGTGAGAACAGGAACCCACTGCACTCAACCTGTCATGGACCATTTTAAAATTAACGGAACCATCCGCGCTTCAATGGTATTCTATAATACAATGGAAGAAGTGGACGTTTTTATTGAAGCAGTGAAAAAGGCAAAGGGGATGTTAAGCTAAAAGCTGGCACCCTTCAGGGCTTGAATGAATGCCCCGGTTTCCAGGGGCTGTCTCATAAGTCATAATATGTTTAACCACAATGGACACAAAGGATAACACAAAGAACACAAAGGGCTGCAAATCAAAGATATATACTTAAAATTAAGAGCATAGCCAAACTTACATTACCGCCTCTAAAAACGGTGGGTTTTTAAATTATACTAAATTTATTCAAATGAAGATCAACAAAATCCAGGACGAAATCATCAGGGAATTTGAAGAACTTACCGATTGGATGGACAGATACAACTATCTTATAGAACTGGGTAATAAACTCCTTCCCCTTGACATAAAATATAAAACAGATGAATATCTGATACGGGGCTGCCAGTCGAAAGTATGGTTAAAAACCGATTTTAACAACGGCAGGATCAGTTTTGAAGCTGACAGCGACGCCCTGATCGTTAAAGGAATCGTTGCGCTGCTCCTGAAAGTGTTTTCCAATCAGAAAGCTGTCGATATATTAAAGGCAGATCTTTATTTTATTGACAAAATAGGATTAAAGGAAAATCTCTCTCCTACCCGTTCCAATGGACTGGTGGCCATGATCAAGAAGATGAAGATGTACGCCCTGGCATACCAGACCAAACATAATCTGTCCTGAATTGTTCCCACTCAAAAAAGATGAACATGAACGATAAAGAAGACATATTCCGCATTGAGACTGAAATAGTAAAGACACTGAAAGAAGTATACGACCCCGAAATCCCGGTTAATATCTATGATCTTGGCCTGATATACGAAATTACAGTGAATGATGATTTTATTGCAGAGATTACCATGACACTCACTGCCCCGAATTGTCCTGCGGCAGATTTGATACTTTCCGATGTGGATAAGGGAATTAACCAAATCAAAGGGGTAAAGGGCGTTAATATCACCCTCACTTTTGACCCTCCCTGGGATAGATCCATGCTCTCCGAGGAAGCAAAGCTCGAATTAGGGTTCCTTTAGAAATGAACAAACAATCAAAATATTCAAAAATTATTAAAGCAGAAGCCCTGAATCTCGGATTCGACGACTGCGGGATATCTGCCGTTCAATATATTACTGAAAATAATGCTTTCCTTACCTCATGGCTGGAAAAAGGATATAACGCCGGCATGAAGTACCTGTCGACAAACCTTGAAAAACGGGCTGATCCCTCAAAACTCGTGGAAGGAGCAAAATCCGTGATCAGCGTAATCTTAAATTATTATACAGAAAAGCAGCAGAAAGACCCCGACGCTCCAAAAATATCGAAATATGCCTACGGAAAAGATTATCACCGGGTGGTGAGGGCAAAACTTGAGAAACTCCTCTCATTTGTCTGTCATCTTATTCCCGGAACCTCCGGCTGGGCTTTTGTTGATTCCTCGCCGGTATTTGAAAAAGCCTGGGCGCAACGTTCAGGGTTGGGATGGATAGGAAAAAACTCCCTCCTGCTTACTCCCCGCTTCGGATCTTTTGTTTTTATCGGGGAACTGATAGTTACTGCCCAACTGACCCCTGACAAACCCGGTACCGACCTCTGCGGCGACTGCCGGAAATGTATAGATGCATGCCCTTCCGGAGCTCTCGTGGCTGAAAAAATACTCGATGCCCGTAAATGTATATCATACCACACCATCGAGAAAAAGAGAGAAAACGATAATCCATCACCGGTAAGCCTTGCAAATTATTTCTATGGATGCGACATATGCCAGAATGTATGCCCATGGAATCAACATCTGACTCAACATACTGTCAGGGAATTTAATCCACACAAGGACCTTTTAACTATGTCAAAAGAAAACTGGTTAACCCTGAATGAAAATCGTTTTAATGAATTGTTTGCAAACACCGTTGTGCAAAGGACTGGATTTGAAAGGATTAAAAGAAACCTTGGATTGTTATTCCCCTAACACTGTAATAACAATTTTTCTGCTGCTCCTGGGCCCGTCAAACCCACAAAGAAAAATATTCTGCCATGTGGACAATCCCATTTCCCCGTCAATAACCGGTATCGTTTCCTGAGGACCCACAATCCCCGCTTTTAAATGCGCATCTCCATTATTGTCCTGTGCATCATGCTCCCACATACCTGCAGGGACCAGTTTACGTAAAAGGCTGATTACATCCCGCTGAACCGAATCATCCCAGTTTTCCTGTATCATAATACCCGCTGTTGCCCCCTGAACATATACATTCACTATTCCGTTCCTTATTCCGCTCTTCCCCACAATAACCTCCACCTGGCGGGTTATATCATACAACCCCTCACGATCTTGTGTCTTTATTTGAATTATTTCACGCATTTGTATTACCTTTAGGCATTATAATTTTTTTACTTCGTGTTCCTTTGTGAAATCCTTTCCGCGAGCGCTGAAGCTACTCAGCGGAGGCGCTGGGACCTTTGTGGTTAACTCCCAATCGCATTTAACCACAAAGGAACATTAAGTACACACGAAGTAACACAAAGAAAAAGATAAAATTTATAAACAAGAAACTTAAAAAACTATTTAAAAACAAGTAATGCCTGAGGTTATTAAGATTTCTAAATTATCATGAACTACCGGGAATACCATTGGTTAAATCCTGAAGGGATAAAGATATTTGCACGCTCCTGGATGCCCGATAATGCACCCACGGAAAGTGTTGTTTTATTCATTCACGGGCTTGGAGAACATTCAGGCAGGTATCAGCATTGGGCTGAATTATTCACTGAAGCCGGTTACTCTTTCCTGATATACGACCAGCGTGGACACGGCCATTCTGAAGGAAGAAGGGGGCATACAAGATCATTAGGCTGTCTGCTTAATGATGTGGACTTCCTGTATGAAAAAAGTGATGAATTATTTCCCGGACAGAAAAAAATCCTCTACGGCCATTCTATGGGAGGAAACCTCGCCCTGAATTACATCATCCGGTTTAACCGACCTGTATCAGCCCTGATCATTACCTCTCCCTGGCTGAAATTATACAAGGAGCCCGGCTATCCCACCATGCTCATCTCCGGAATTCTTAAACACATAGTACCCTGCCTCACTCTCTCCAACAAAATTAAAGCAGTGCAGCTTACACACGACCCTGTAGTAGTGAGGGAATATGAAAAAGACCCGCTGGTTCATGACAGGATATCACTGAAAATGTTCCATGAACTGTATAACGCAGGATTGTCCGCCCTGAAAAATGTTTTCAAGATTAACTACCCCCTGCTACTCATGCACGGAAGCGCAGACACCATCACGTCTCCAAAAGCCAGTGAAACATACCTTCTGAATACCAACAAAAAAGCACACCTAAAACTGTGGGAAAATCAATACCACGAACTGCATAATGAATTGATTCAAAAGGATGTTTTTAAATATATTGTGGAATGGCTGAGATTAAGTGGCTGAGTGGCTGAGTGGTTACGTGGTTACGAAATCAAATTACATCTCATCACCCCCATCATGAACTTCAGAACAGAAATACATATTAACCCCTCCGCAAACAGGATATCCCACCAAACTCCCATGGTGCTTATCGGATCATGCTTCACAGAATATATTGGTTGCAAACTCAGAGACCTCTGTTTCCCTGTTTTTTTAAATCCCTGCGGTATAGTCTATAACCCCATATCGGTTTCTCGTTCCCTCGAAATAATGATTGCCGGAAAAGAATTTACAGGTGAAGACCTTGCGTTTTTTAACGATCTGTGGTTCTCTTTTGACCATCACACTTCATTCTCACATCCGGAGAGGGATTCTTGCCTGGAAAAAATTAACAGGAACATCCTGGAGGGATCACAATATCTCAGAAAAGCAAAATTTCTTCTGATAAGCTTTGGCACATCAAGGGTTTATATTCATAAAAAACTGGAAAAAGTTGTCTCTAACTGCCACAAAATTCCATCTGCAGAATTTGAACAACGTATGCTGAGCGTAGATGAAATTATAGAGTTAACCCGGGAAACGATGAAAAAAATCGTAACCCTAAATCCGGAATTGAAATTTATTTTCACCCTTAGTCCTGTCCGGCACTGGAAAGACGGGGCAACAGGTAATCAGTTAAGCAAAGCAACACTTTTACTCGCGATTGACAAGCTTGTAAAAGAATACCCGGATATCACAGAATATTTCCCGGCCTATGAATTAATGCTGGATGATCTGAGGGATTACCGGTATTATGCCGATGACCTGCTTCACCCCGGAACACAGGCTGTCCAATATATCTGGGAAAAATTTTCAGACACCTGTTTTGATGAAAAAACAATGACTATTAACAATGAATTGAATTCCCTGAATAACGCAATGAAACACAGACCGTTTAATAAAAATACACCGGCCATGAAGAAATTCCTTGACCATCATAAATTGATGGCAGAGAATCTCTGTAAAAAATATCCATTCATTGATTTTCAGAAATATATAGAGTATTTCTCCTGACCATCAGAACAATTTCCTGCCTAATTATTTGTCAATTAATTGAATTTTTGTACTTTTGCGCCCTGACAGATGGGGATTTCAGATCAGGGGACAGGAGTCCCCTGTTTTTTTACAGTTTATAAATGACAGATAAAGCAACCATAGAAAAGATCATAGATGATTATATCCGGGGAACAGACATTTTCCCTGTTGATATAACGGTAAACCCCGGTAATGTGATACATATTACACTTGACAAACCTGAGGGTATTACACTGAAGGAATGCACAGGCATAAACAACCATGTTACTTCCCTCCTTGATAAAGATGCGGAAGACTTTGAACTGGAAGTTTCTTCCCCGGGTCTTGGGCTGCCGTTTAAAGTTTTTCAGCAATATTTGAAAAATATAGGGCGTGATGTGGAAGTAGTGTTAAAGGATGGATTAAAGATCAAGGGAAAACTGGTTGGTGCATCCCCTGAACGAATTGAAATTGAAGAGCAGAAAAAGGTGCGGAAAGAAGGAAAGAAGAAGCCGGAACAGGTTATTGTGATCAATTCGTTCTTTATGCATGAAGTAAAAAGTACAAAACTTATAATTTCTTTTAAATAGCAGGATGATAAAATGGAAAATGTTAATCTGACCGACACCTTTTCAGAATTTAAGGACCTGAAAAGTATTGACAGGGTTACAATGATGAGCGTGCTTGAAGACGTATTCCGAGGAATGCTCATTAAAAATTATGGAACAGATGAGAACTTCGATATTATCATAAATATTGACAAGGGAGACTTTGAAATATGGAGAAACCGTGAAGTGGTTGAAGATGATGAGCTTGAAGATCCCAACATCCAGATTCGACTGTCTGAAGCCAAACTTATTGATGAAGATTATGAGGTGGGTGAAGAGGTAACTGACGAGGTGAAACTGGAAAGTTTTGGCAGGAGGACTATTCTGTCTCTCCGTCAAAACCTGACATCCAGAATCCTTGATCTCGAAAAGAACAATGTTTATAACAAGTATAAGGACAGGATCGGTGATATCATAACCGGTGAAGTTTACCAGGTTTGGAAAAGAGAGATCCTTATTCTGGATGACGAGGGAAATGAACTTTTAATGCCTAAAAATGAACAGATCCCTACCGATTATTTCAGGAAAGGTGACACGATCCGGGCTGTGGTAATAAAGGTGGAAATGAGAAATAACAATCCCTTCATTATCCTGTCCAGAACAAGTCCGGTATTTCTCGAAAGGCTTTTTGAACTGGAAGTTCCTGAAATTTTTGACGGACTTATCACCATTAAAAAAATAGTGCGGGTACCCGGGGAAAGAGCGAAAGTAGCCGTTGAATCATATGATGAAAGGATCGACCCCGTTGGTGCATGCGTGGGTATGAAAGGATCACGCATTCATGGAATTGTAAGAGAATTACGGAATGAAAATATCGATGTCATCAACTTCACCACTAATGTTTCACTGTTTATCCAGAGATCGCTGAGCCCTGCAAAAATCAGCAATATTAAAGTAGTTGAAGCAGAAAAGCGCGCTGAAGTATTTCTTCAGCCGAAAGAAGTATCGCTGGCGATTGGAAAAGGAGGGCTTAATATCAAGCTCGCAAGTCAGCTTACCGGTTACGAACTGGATGTTTACAGGGAAAGCGGGACTGAAGATGATGAAGATGTTAACATTGAAGAATTCGCCGATGAAATTGAAAGCTGGGTAATTGACGAACTTAAAGCTATCGGGTGTGACACTGCCAAATCAGTGTTGGAATTGTCGGTTGAAGAATTGGTTAACCGCACGGATCTGGAAGAAGAAACCATCAAAGATGTGATGAAAGTACTGAAAGCAGAATTTGATTAATATGAAAGAGAGATAAGAATAACTCTCTTCACTAACATTGTATGGAGGATTTAATCAGGTATGGGTGAAAATAAAACAATACGGCTAAGTAAAATCGCACGTGAATATAATGTGGGAATATCAACTATTGTTGAATTTTTACATAAAAAAGGGCATAAAGTTGATCCTAACCCGAATACAAAAATTGATCCCGGGCTTTATCATTTACTGGAACAGGAATACAGTTCTGATTTTACCGAGAAGCGTAAATCCGAAAGCTTTAGTTTAAAAAATCTGAGGGAGAGAAAAGAAACTGTTTCTCTGGAAGATATTGAACCCGCCCCCGACACCGAAGAAGACACTGGACTTTTTATCAAGGATACTTCTGCAACTGTTCAGGCACGCCCGGAACCTGTAAAAGAAAAGGAACCCGTAAAGGAGCAATCTATTAAGATTGTCGGTAAAGTGGATCCGGAAATCCTCAAAGACAAAAAGAAAGTTGTTCCTGAATCTGAGGAAGAGAAGGAGATTATATCCAAAGCTGACATAGCTGAGGAGGATGAACAAGCTGAAGCTGACCCAAAATCTGCCAAAGCTCAGGACAAAAAGGCAGAGAAATCTCCTGAAAAGGAATCTTCGGAAATCAAAGTAGTAGGTAAGATTGACCTGGAGAAGGTAAGCGGAAAAACTAAGAAGAAGAAAAAGCCGACAGAAGAAGAAATTGATGAAAAGGAAGATAAAACCGATGCCACACTGCAGCAGGAACCAACCACTGAAACAGAGGAAGTGCCTGATGAAGGAGCCCGGCCGGAAGAAATCACCGCTGAAGATGAATACGATGAGACAGAGCCGGAAACTGAGGATGCGGATGTTGCAGATGTCAATCTGATCCCCACAGTGATTGAAAGATTACAAGGTCTTACCGTTGTGGGCAGAATTGACCTTCCGGTTGAAAAAGAATCCAGGAACAAACCGGTGGCATCAAGTCAGGGTATGCCGGATGGTGACAGGAAGAAGAAGAAAAGAAGAAGAATTAAAAAAGAAAAGGAAAGAGTTGAAGTAGCCAAACCAAAAGGTCTTGAACAGGATATCTCTTCCCGGAAGGAAGGAAAGAAGAAAAAGAAGAAACTACACAGACCGGAAGTCAATGAAGAAGATGTACAGAAGCAGATAAAAGATACACTGGCTAAGCTCACCACAAAAGGGAAATCAAAAGGATCCAAATACAGGAGAGAGAAGAGGGATGCCGTACATCAAAAATTACAGGCAGACCTCGAAAGACAGGAAGAAGAAAGCTATATCCTTAAAGTTGCCGAATTCGTGTCGGTCAGCGAGCTGGCAAACATGATGAATGTGCCTGTGAATGAAGTAATTCAAACATGTATGAATCTGGGGGTTATGGTTTCCATTAACCAGCGGCTTGATGCAGAAACACTGGCTATTGTAGCTGATGAGTTTAATTACAAGATAGAATTTATCAATGCGGATGTTACCGAGGAAGAAGAGGAAGAAGAGGATAACGTGGATAATCTTTCCCCTCGTCCTCCCATTGTAACGGTGATGGGACATGTTGATCATGGTAAGACCAAATTACTTGATTATATACGGAAAACAAACGTGATCGGGGATGAAGCAGGAGGTATAACCCAACATATCGGGGCTTACAGTGTTCGATTGGATGAGCAGAGAAAAATCACCTTCCTGGATACTCCCGGCCATGAAGCATTTACGGCCATGCGTGCCAGGGGAGCAAAAATTACTGATGTGGCTATTATCGTTATTGCAGCTGATGACGGGATCATGCCTCAAACGGTTGAAGCTATTAATCATGCCCAGGCTGCCGATGTGCCTCTGGTTTTTGCCATAAATAAAATCGACAAGCCTGCTGCTAATCCTGAAAAGATTAAGGAAGAACTGGCAAATATGAACCTCCTTGTGGAAGACTGGGGCGGCAAATATCAGTCACAGGAAATCTCCGCTATCAAAGGATTAAATATAGATCTTCTGCTCGAAAAAGTTTTGCTCGAAGCCGAACTTCTTGAGCTCAAAGCCAACCCCTCCAAAAAAGCCGTTGGTACTGTTATTGAATCATCACTGGATAAAGGAAGAGGGTATATAACTACCATCCTGGTAGAAGCCGGAACACTCAGAATTGGGGATGTAATACTGGCCGGATCTTATTACGGACATGTGAAAGCGATGTTCAACGAAAGGGGAAGTAAAGTTACAGAAGCAGGTCCTTCCTCTCCTGTCCTTATCCTGGGACTCAATGGTGCCCCGCAGGCAGGTGACAGGTTTAAGATCATGGAAACGGATAAGGAAGCAAAGGAAATTGCACTTAAACGTGAACAACTGCAGCGTGAGCAGGCTTTAAGAACCAGAAAACATATTACACTTGAAGAAATAGGCCGCAGAATCGCCA
>CAYVTV010000140.1:0-10986 GCA_964454295.1 uncultured Bacteroidaceae bacterium | reverse complement strand
TGGAAAAATGACGAAATGAAAATCCGCCGTACAGACACAACATTTTGTGTCTCAACATTTTGTGTCTCAACAACGAAATTATATCATTCGGTTGATTGAGGCGGAAAAGATAATGCTGATTTAGGAAAAAGTAATGTAAACAAAGCAAATAGTATCAACCAAAAATTTGTAAACTTTTTTCCGGACGATATACCCTGTTGAGGGATCACGTGATAGCTTGATTTCTTTCCCGGCATATGTTTTTCATATTGCTGGCAGTATTTCTTAACACACAATGTATTTGCAAAAAGAAAAATTCTGATGAATGGATTCAGTTATTTAATGGCAAAGATCTTTCCGGATGGATTGTGAAAATTGCCGGATATGAACTGCACGAGAATTATGGGAACACATTCCGTGTTGAAGACGGCTTGCTCAAAGTACGGTATGATCAGTATGATGATTTTGACAATCGCTTTGCTCATCTGTTTTATGAGAATGTATTTTCCCATTATATTTTAAGGATGGAATACCGGTTTACAGGTGAACAATGTCCTGGAGGTCCGAAATGGGCATATCGAAACAGCGGGATCATGATTCACGGGCAGTCTGCTGAAACAATGGAGAAAGAACAAAAATTTCCTGTCTCAATAGAGGTTCAGCTCCTCGGAGGAGACGGTACTAATCCCCGGCCCACAGCCAATGTATGTACTCCGGGTACAAATGTGGTATTAAACGGCGAATTAATACTTGATCACTGTATAAATTCAAGCTCAGGAACCTTACATGGCGATCAATGGGTTAACATTGAAGTGGAAGTAAACGGAGGTGATATAATCAGGCATAAAGTTAATGGCGTTGTAGTCCTTGAATATGAAAATCCCCAGCTGGATGAACGGGATCCCTATTTTTCCAGGCTATTACCTGATGACAGTGACTTAATACTCCGCAAAGGAAGTATTTCTATACAGGGAGAAAGTCATCCATGCGATTTCCGGAAGATAGAAATATTAGTTCTGTCATGTAACAGATGACGTGTGACATGTGACAAGGGATCACGGAATCAGGGGATAAAGGAATTTTCTGTACATCAGTGCGCACTCAATCTTTCAGACACCGAACAGAGAAACCTGATTGTTTGACACCATCTGACTGGGTAACACTTTCACTCAGCTGGGTTAAAGCACGAAAATAGGCTGTGCCGGAAAAACGCTGGGTTGAACTCCAGAAGAGAGCACTGCCGCTTAAACTTGTGAAAGATCCGTTATAATCACGGCTTCCCCCTGGATGGCCGGTGAACCCGGATGAATTGGTACCACCGGTATTGGGACTGAACCATCGTGGGTGCGGGTCAGGGCTTACTCTTGTACTTTTCATCTTACCTCCTGCAATACTCATTCCACCAAGATAATCGGTCAGAGTTGTCCACTCCTGGTGTGTCGGAACGTGCCAACCCTGAGGGCATATACCGCGCGGATCAGCAACCGCAAACCAGTTATATAATTTCCCATAAGCATCTTCATAATCAGCAGGTGAAATATTAATATTATACCAGCAAAAAGCCCCGCTTTGCAGTTCCCTCCATTCGTTTGCATCCTGCACGGTGTCGATGGGATCTTCATTGGCATATATAACTGTATGCAAATTCTCTGCGAACCAGCACTGACTGCCAATCTCAACAAGTCCGTATTCATCACCGTAATAGCTGAGAGTGGTTTGTCCCTTGCAGGGACTGCCATAAGTAGTGAAAGTAACTTCGTTTCCATAAGATGTCCCGGCACTATTGCTGGCATATGCACGCACATAATAGAGGGTGGAAGGTAAAAGACCTGTTAAATTGCTTGTAAAATCATCCGGTCCTGTTCCGTCGAGCGTATGATCATCAGCAAGGGTTGGTCCCGGACCGGTACTCCAGCATACACCCTTGCCATTAACAGATGCACCGCCGTCATAAACGACGCTTCCGCCTCCAACAGCTTCAGTACTGGCTACATAAGACATACTTCCGGTACTGACAACAGGTAAAGACTCTCCCTTCCAGCTGAAAAACCTGACAGGACGAACTAAAAAAGAGTTAGTTTTGTTGCTTTCTCCATCAAAACCATTATAAAAACTTTTGTAATAAGCCCACCCTGCATTGGCCTCACTGGAACTCCAATAAACATTATCCTTGTATCCTCCTATAAGATGTTTGTTCTGAAATAAAATATCCAAATCTCCCCGGCTTGGGAGAAACCAATCGGCAAATCCTTCATTTTCATAATCATGGCATAGTTTGGCAGCAATGCCTGGTTCAGTACATGCACCAAGAATGGCAAGTGTATTTGACATGCCGCTGCCAAAAGCAGTGGAAGTCGATCCTATAAGTGTTGTGCTGCAACCCCAGGGGGCAGTGCCAAGATCATTGGGTGCAACGATCAGTCCGTTGGTCTCACCCTCAACATAACCCGGATCACCCGGTTGCAGGTAATAACCAATGATGCCGCCACCAAAGGTTTTACCAATGGCTGGGGCAGGACATTGTCCGTCAAAGGTCCATAAAGGGACACCATCACAATTAGTGAGGATCTGCCCGTTAAAACCTCCGGCCAAAGTGATCCAGGAGGTTCCGTTCCAATAAAGGATTTCACCTTCAGTGGTGCCGGCAGGCAGGGTTTTTGAGTCCACATATGCCCTGGTGGCAGCATCCTTTGTATTTACAGGATCAGCAAGGTTTGTTATGTTTGTATTATTTGCAGAATTATTAATGGCAAGAACATCTGCAAGACTTTGTGCTTCAGCGGTAAGATAATTTTGCAAATCGGTTATCTGGCTCTCTTTTATCTCCAAAGCTTCCTGATGAGAGGTCACATCCTCCTCCGTAACAATATAATCTGTCAAATATCCTGCATCCGAATGATTTCCCCAGCTATAAGCTTCATTCCAGTTGCTTATGTCAGTAATATCAATGTCAGATACAGGACTTTCATTAAACACAGGATCTGTTTCAGTGATTTCTCCGCTAAGCATTTCAGCTGTTTTCGAATATAAGGCATAGGGAACACTTAAAAGCTGAGTGGTTCCGGTAATGGTGTAATCATCTCCTCCCGCAGGGTCAATTTCTGTTCGTATAAAATACGGGCCACTTGCCCAGTCAATAACAGAGAAATCATGACTAACCATTGCTCCGTTACCGATCTCAATACTTACCAGACCGTTTGGATTCGTTACAGGAGTGTGTATCTCAGAATAAACCAGTATTCCATCAGCAGCACCCTGTAAAATGTTTACACGTAAAGATACCTGTGTACTGGCAATCAGTTGTCCGTTAGTATTACGGACCACTGCCTGATAACTCAGTTTCTGAGGTGGCTGGGCTGCCAGTGTGCATGTAATTAAAAATGCAACTGAAAAAGTAAAGATTGTTTTCATGCCGGCGAGATTAAATAATTCTTTTTATTTGATTACTAAGCGCTTATGAAGCGTATGCACATTTATGTCTGATTATTTAATTAAACAAATTACAATAATTTATAATATGTACACAATTTTAGAGGTAAAATAAATAAATTCCGGGATATTTATCCTTTGAGTTTAGCGTGAGTTGTTTGTTGGAGGTGAGTAGGAATTCAACGCTGACAAGCTTTCCAGCCGAAGCCTTAGCAAATGATGGACTGGCAATGCAGCCTGGTTGATTGATTGTATAGTATAGAGATAAGACCTTGAAATAGGATTATTGGAGATAAATAATAAATTAATGCTGAGCGACCTGCCGCCCGAAGCTATGGCGCAGGATAGTCTGGCAACACAGCCATCCTGGCTGGTTCACATTAATGGGGATAAGTATTAAATTTAAATACGTGCGGTAATTAAGGCAAAGGCGTATACTGGTTGGGCTTTACGTTATCCTTTAAATTGAACTCAAAATACTTTGTATAATCAGGATCATATCCATCAACAAATGATGCTGAAGGCACTGCCCCCCAGCTCCATTCATTTCCCGGGGTTGCATTCAGCATATTCAGGTGAACCTTCAGTTTATCAGGACTACCAATGGAAGCAAGAGGAATTCTCATTTCCACAAAATCTGAACTCCTTGAGATATCTGAAGGGGTTACCAGCGAGGAGGTGATCCATGATGAACCATCAAAGGAATAGGATTGAAAAACAGAGTTGGAAGTATTCCAGATAATGTTATGTCCGGCTGAAAAGCTTAACACCGGCTGTTGAGTGTTCATCATTCTTCCGGTAGTTGTACCCGGAGTACCGCCAAGATATATATTTAAATAAATAGCAGGGTTACTGTTAGCAATGTCGGGACCTTTGTACCCCAGGTATAAATAGTCATTATCCCATGTAATATATCCATTATACCCCATAGATGATGTTTGAAACATTTCGTCAGCAACCGTAAAATCATTCATTCCGTCAATTGAGATAGTATGTGAATAGGACTCCGGCTGTGAGGTAATAATAACTTCATCATACGAACTTCCGCACGTCGTTGTGATCGTCCAGCGCAGCGTATAGCTACCAAATTCTTCCCAGGTAAAGGTGGTATTCGGATCGTAAATATTCTCAAAACTGCCACCTGTACCACTTTCCACACTCCATTGTCCTGTCCCGTGACCTGCATCCGGATCGTTCGCAGCCAAAACAGCCGTTTTAATATCTTTAACCAATTGATCTTCACCAGCATCAGCAAGGGAAGGCTCAGGCCAGCAGTTTACCGGAATAGCCACCCATCCGGTACCGGTAAAGATCTGGTAAATATTTTCTGTCCGGTTAAAAACAGCATACCCTGCTTCAGGAATTAAGCCGGCTATTTCCTCCGTTGAAAAAATATCTGTATCTGATGAGATCACAAATTTATTCCCGTCATATCGCAGGATATCACCTTTTGCAGCATTTGTCAAATCGAAATTAGTTGTAAAACCAGGATCCGTCTCGGTTTCAATATAGCTGCCCAGATCAGTGATCTGACTTTCCATAATTGATATTCCGGATGATTTATCCCATGCGGAATATACCGGATCAGTTTCATTAATTGTTCCTGCAAATGATTCAGCCGTTTTAGAATGAAATGCATAAGGCACACTCAGCAACCGGCTTATTACGGAAATGGTATAGCTTGTTCCCCCGGCAGGGTCCGTTTCTGTTTTTATGAAATATGGCCCATCTCCCCAGTCAATAGTTGCCAGATCGCCGCTAACGACATCCCCTCCGCCGATTTCAATACTTACCAGCCCGTTGACATTGGTCACAGGAGTATGGGTTTCTGAATAAACGGTTATTCCATCAAAAGTTCCCTGCAGTATGCTGATCTGCATTCCGATTTGAGTATTAGTTATCAGCTGGTTACTACTGCTTCGTATTACTGCCTGGTAGCTCATTCTGTCGGGTGTCTGGGCAGTTACTGTTTTCTGCAGGAAGCTGGCTGATAAAAACATCACTGTGGTAAGAAGTGTAAAAACTCTTTTCATAGGGCTTGAGGTTAAAATTTCTTATTATTACTGATAGTATAAGACTAAAAATCCTGCCACTCAGGTTGCATTGAACAAAGCTAAAAAACAGTTTGATAATAAACAATATCACCTCAAGATTGTTTATCATTGAGAATCGTTTTTTAACATACTAATGCATAAGTCAATGACACCATTCGCAACATGTATATTACTATTCACAGGTATTTTTAGTTCCTGTGTATTGAACTCACAGCCTCCGGTATCTCTGGAACCCGGTGACAAAGCGCCTGTATTCACGGCAACGGATGATAATGACCAGCTTTGGGACATCAGTAATTACCTGGGAAAGAAAAATATAGTGCTTTTCTTTTACCCTGCGGCCATGACAGGTGGATGTACAAACCAGGCGTGTGCCTACAGGGACAATATTGATGAACTGACAAAGCTTGATGCTGTGGTTGTGGGTATCAGCGGAGATGAGGTTAATAACCTTAAGTTATTTAAAGAAGCCCATGATCTTAATTTCCCGCTATTATCCGACCCCACAGGAGAAATAGCAGGGAAATTCGGTGTACCCGTAAGTGCAGGTGGTTCAATTCAAAGGGAGGTTAATGATAGAAAATATACCCTTACAAGAGGTGTAACCTCCAAACGCTGGACGTTCATCGTGGATAAAGAAGGTTTTATACGTTATGTTAACCAGAGTGTAAATGCTGCCAATGACAGCAAGAATGTTCTGGGTTTTCTGAAGCTGAAAGAAGAATAAATGGCATTAAACCAACTTCTCGTCCGCCGAAGCGGAACGCGAAGGAGGATTAAATCCGTTTAGGAATACGAGAGCAGATAAGAATAATATTATGTATAATTATTCGATCTCAAGATTTGTAAATTCTTCAGTAACTTTATACTTATACTCCGGATATTCATAGATCGGAAACCGTTCCTCCGTCTGTCCGATAGAATACCCATACAATCCATCATAGTCCTTTTTATTTTCTCCCAGTTCTTCCAGCTGATTAAGATATTCATGAATGGATTTAGACTCTATGATGATAACTTTGCCCATTTTTTCAATAATAGGACTGTGTTGCCGCGTTACATCATGATCAAACTGAAGGATTCGTCTCCCGTACCGTGTTATCCCTATCACTCTGAATGTCATGCTCTTACCGACTCCCGGAAGGTTTAACACATTCCGGTCGGTAGCCAGAAAAGGGATTCCTGTTTCATTACGCAAACTATCAATATTTTCAATAATTTTTTCCGGTTCATCAGGTAAACGATTAATGAAAGAATAATACTGTTTATCAATTTTCCCTATTTTCTTTTCCTCCAATTCTTCCTGGACTATACGCGCATTAGGAGCGAAAGAGAAATTATTTTCCATATACCCTTTTACTGTAAAAGTATAGTATGAAAGAACGCCTATATCATTCAGTACTTTTCTGAGTTTTGCCGAATGACCTCTGCGTGATGCAGCAGTAGTATATACAAGTTGATTGGTAACTATCCATCCTGCTGAACTGAGTTTTCTGACAGCTTCCTGTGTTTCAGGGGTAACCTCCATAGCTGACTCGAAATGGGATTGTATGATAAACTGACTAATACCGATCTTTGAAGCTTTTTGTTTAAAGTTTTTAAGTATTTCGATCAGGCTGTCATTAATTCGTTGGGGAAGATAGGCGAGCAGGCGGGTTCCGAAACGTATGCGCATAATTTCGGCAAGTTTTTCTCCATCAGGCAATTCTTTATTTCTATTCTTTTTTCTCAGGGCCATTTCATATATTTCGTTCAGAATATTCTCTATCGTCCTGTCAGAACTCATAAATGCATCTCCACCGGTTATAAGAATATCCCGCAATTGTGCATCTTCCTCAAAATACCGGAGAATGTTTTTCAGTTTCTCCGGCCATGTTTCAGTGGGTTTAAGTTTCTCGAGATTGAAGTTAAGATGACCCGACTGGAAATCATACATCCTTTGGCATGATGAGCATAATCCACCACATGCCCTGCCCATCGAATCCGGGATGAGTATGGCCACTTCAGGATAACGGCGGTGAATATTATGCTGATAGGGTAATATCCATCCCGCCGCATTGGGTTTACCCGGTTCAACTTTATCTTCTTTCTCCCAGGCCACAATATGTCCAAATTCGTTCACAAGCTGTTTACTGTAAAGAACATAATACCGTATCGCAAGGTCGGCACCGACAGCAAAATAAGGCACACGTACATGTAATAAAGATAAATAGTATAAATTTATAAAAAACGGGATGCCGGCTTCTTTTGCCTCATCAAGAATTTTTAACGTATCAGGATCAAGGGAAAAATTAAGCATTTCATTCAGAATATCAGGGGAACGTATCGCAAAATGAAGATGAAACCTGTCATTTTCCCACCATTCAAGGGCTACCTTCATTTTTTCTTCAAATGAGATCCCTTCGGGAAAAACATATTTATCACTTGCAATTACACCTGATTCCATTTTCTCAATCAGTACGGTAAGGATCCTGTCCCTGTTCTCCTGTCTTAACTTGATGATCCTTGGATCCAGGCCACTTGGGTAACGCTCCATCCAGTTAAGTATCTCTTTGTCAGCAGGAGATTTGGGTAAGCTTTTTCCCCGCAATTGTCTGAACAATTCTATCATATCGATAAAAAAATCAGGTTTTGCACCCCCTGTTCCTCTATTTACTGCTAACCAGAGAAGCCGAATCGGATTGCTGACAGCTATCTGACCCCTGAGGTTCATATCCTCACATTCAATACCTGCATATTCCAAATAATCAAGAAGCCTGATGATGGCATAATCTTGCCAATCAAGCTTTTCAAATAATTCCCTGGTAGGGTGTTCCGCGTTATAATAGTCACAGATAAGCTTGCGATCTCCAATAAGCTTCTTAACCCATTCCTGCACTCCAAACATAACTTCAGTATCATTTTTAGAATTTTGCATGATCTCCTCAAGATCAGGATTCTCTCTCATTAATTTCTTTAAAAGCCTGTGAGATCGGATACTGATAGCAATTCTGTCAAGTTTTTCAATCTCTTTCATAATAATTAACTCATTTTGGTAACCTGACAAAATACAAAAAAAAACAGGATTATGCAAATGGGGATCACGGGACAGGGGCAAGTGGTTGAGTGGTTAAGTGGTTGGGTGATTGAGTAATCGAGTAATTGAGTAATTGAGTAATTGAGTAATTGAGTAATCGAGTAATCGAGTAATTGGCTTTTGGGTGCCAACGTGCCTCCTGGCAGGTGTACAGGGGCCGTTTCATTAATTGAAATATTAGCAACCACGAAGGACACCAAGGATAACACAAAGGACACAGCGCCTCCGCAGAGTAGCTTCAGCGCCGCGTCTTCGGCAAGCCTCCGGATGCCGAAGGGAGGCGCTGAGTCCTTTGTGGTTAAAAACATTTAAGAGACAGCCCCTCTACATTATCTCCTTAATATAAATATTCCTGAACTGCACCAGGCTGGGAGGGCCTGCCCATTCGCCGTCCACTTTCTTCCCATGATGTTGTAAAGCTATGGGGCCTTTTTCCGGTAACCCGGGAAGCTCCGCATTTTCTATGACCAGATGGCCGTTTAACTCTACATTAACAATATTCCCTTTGAGAGTTATTTTAAATGTATTCCATTCCCCGATATGATTATCAGCATGATATTTTGGTGTTACAGCTCTGCGGACTTCCGCAGGCATTGACTTATCCATACGATACCCATAAAACTCACCTGAGCCGATCGGCCAGCACCAGATATTTACCTGGGCCTTGCTGCTCCCCCTGAGGTAGATGCCTGAATCAGAATCAGGAACTATCAGTTTTATTTCTTCTCCATTTTCATCCAGCTTATGTAATCCGCCGGGCAAGATCAGCGGCACCCGCGGATTAAGGTAAGGGGTTTCCTTTATTCTCCAGTCAACATATAGGATAAAATCCCCGTATTCCTTTTCAGTCCATAAATTCTTATCATCCGAAGCCTCACTCTCAGCATCATAATCAATCACACCATCAAGTACTTTCCAGTGTCCGTTATCTCCCTCAGGCACAAGCCAGTTCGTAAAATCTTCCCCATTGAACAGGCTGGTAAAACCGGAATAAATATCCTGCTGGTCTTTTTCTTTTGGAGTGGAACTACAAGACCAGAAAATTACTGATAATAAAATAATTAATGTTTCTTTCATAAAACAGCTATTTATATTTTTATAATATTATTGTGTTAAAAAATGTTTTCAATACCAAATTATCTTCAGGGATATAAACCTACCTAATAATACTCAAATAAACAAAACAGCAATATATTTTTACCGGTAGGTAGTGATCAGAAATAAAACGCCGCTGGTTGGAATCTTTTGTAAAAACCTTTGTGTACCTTTGTGCCATCCTTCGTGTCCTTCATGGTTGATTCTCATTCGTTTTTTACCACAAAGGACACGAAGGATGGCACAAAGGCACACAGCGCCTCCGCAGAGTAGCTTCAGCGTTCGCGGAAAGGATAAATATTTAATTTTATAAACCCCATAATATTATGAACACTCTGTCTGTTGACATCAGTAAAATTTTCAGTTTCGTCCCTGAAACCAGGATTAAATCGTATGAAAATGCCATCAGGTCACACCAGGAAAAACTGCATAATAAAACCGGACCCGGGAGAGATTTCCTTGGCTGGATAAATCTTCCCTCCTCTGTTAGTAACGATCACCTGAAGGATATTGAGGAGACGGCGTCGTTACTCAGGAAAAAAGTAAATATCCTTGTAGTTATCGGCATTGGTGGTTCTTATCTTGGTTCCAAAGCGGTAATTGAAGCGCTGAGTCATAATTTCCCCTGCATGAAGAACCCGGCGGAAAATCCACACGTACTCTTTGCCGGTCAGAATCTTGGCGAAGATTATCTGTCAGAGCTTCTGGAAGTGCTGGACACCAATGATTATGCCATTGCTGTTATTTCAAAATCAGGAACTACCACTGAACCTGCTATTGCTTTCAGGATCCTTAAATCACATCTGGAAGCCAGGGTGGGGAAAGAGAAATCCAAAGATCTGATTGTGGCGATTACAGATGAGAAAAAAGGTGCCCTGAGAAAACTGGCAGAGATAGAAGGATATAAGACATTCGTAATTCCTGATGATACCGGTGGCAGATTTTCCGTCCTTACCCCTGTTGGATTGCTTCCGATTGCCTTTGCAGGGTTTGATATCCGTAAACTGGTCAGCGGGGCACGAAGGATGGAAGAGTTAACAGGACTTCAGGTTCCTTTTGAGCAAAATCCGGCA
Source organism: uncultured Bacteroidaceae bacterium (assembly GCA_964454295.1). Taxonomy (GTDB): domain Bacteria; phylum Bacteroidota; class Bacteroidia; order Bacteroidales; genus CAYVTV01. The sequence continues at coordinate 280 of CAYVTV010000140.1, read as the reverse complement.
GCTGTTTATGCTGCAGCAAGAAATGCCCTGTATGGGGAGGGAAAAAAAATTGAGATACTTGCTAACTACAACAATAAACTTATCTTTTTCAGTGAATGGTGGAAGCAGTTATACGGGGAAAGCGAGGGGAAGGAAGGAAAAGGTATCTTCCCGGCAAGTGTGAATTTTACTGCCGATCTTCATTCTATGGGGCAATATATACAGGAAGGGGAACGACATATTTTTGAAACAGTAATTTCGGTAAAAAATACAACCCGGAGATTGACTATCCCGCATGATC
>CAYVTV010000139.1:0-11066 GCA_964454295.1 uncultured Bacteroidaceae bacterium | reverse complement strand
CTTCAGTCGGTAATAACCTTTCCTGCCACTCCTGTGTCAATTGCTGCCTTTGCTACTGCCGGTGCAACTCTGGAGATAAGCCTGGGGTCAAGCGGTTTAGGGATAATATATTCACGTCCGAAAGTAAGGTTGGCGGATAAATAGGCTTTGTTTACAGCTTCCGGGACATCCTCCTGTGCAAGTTCTGCCAGCGCCTTTACTGCAGCAATCTTCATTTCCTCATTTATAGTAACAGCCCTGACATCCAGCGCTCCGCGGAAAATAAAGGGGAATCCCAGTACATTATTCACCTGGTTTGGATAATCCGACCTTCCTGTGGCAAAAATGATATCCTTCCTTGCTTCCATAGCCAGTTCATATTTTATCTCAGGATTGGGATTTGCCATTGCAAAGACAATTGGGTCGGAAGCCATTGACTTCAGCATATCCGGGGTGAGAACATCGGCCACCGATAATCCAAGGAAAACATCTGCTCCCTTCACTGCTTCTTCCAGGGTAGTTATATCTGTATCAACCGCAAATTCTTCTTTATACCTGTTGAGGTCAGTACGCTTTTTACTGACAACACCTTTACTATCGACAAGCATCACATTCTCCCTTTTTACTCCCAGCGAAACATAAAGCCTGGAACAGGATATGGCTGACGCTCCGGCTCCGTTAACAACCACCCTTATCCTGTCAATTTTTTTACCGTTAAGCTTTAATGCATTAAGTAAGCCTGCTGCTGATATGATGGCAGTTCCATGCTGATCGTCGTGAAATACAGGGATATTCAGTTCTTTTTTCAATCTCTCCTCGATCTCAAAGCACTCCGGTGCCTTAATGTCTTCCAGGTTTATACCTCCGAAAGTAGGTGCAATGGCTTTCACTACTTCAATAAACGCCTCCACATTTTTCCGGTCTACCTCAATATCGAAAACATCTATATCAGCAAAAATCTTAAAAAGCAAGCCCTTCCCTTCCATAACCGGTTTCCCTGCCAGTGCCCCAATATCACCAAGTCCCAGTACTGCTGTTCCGTTCGAAATTACCGCAACCAGATTGCCCTTTGTGGTATAGGTATAGGCTTTCTCAGGGTCTTTCTCTATTTCAAGGCAGGGTTCCGCTACCCCGGGGGAATAAGCCAGCGACAGATCCTGCTGAGTACTGTGGGGTTTGGTGGGAATAACCTGCAGTTTCCCGGGGCGACCGGAGGCATGATAATTCAACGCATCCTCTCTTGTAAATTTGGCCATAACCTGAAGTTTTAATGAAACCTACTGAAAAAAACAAAGTTAACAAACAATTCCTCTCTGTGTACCTCTGTGGTTCTCTGTGCTCCTCTGTGTCCCCATTTCTTACACAGAGATTCACAGAGGTACACAGAGATAATTTTAATAATGTATGCCGGCACCAGGACCTAACGGAATACCCAACAGGATCCAGGCAACGAGAAGCAGTGACCAGACGATTAAAAAAACTATTGTGAAGGGCAGCATGGTGGCGATAATTGTGCCTATTCCGGTTTTTGAATCGTACTTTTGAAAAAATGCAATTATCAGGGCAAAGAAACTCATCATAGGTGATATGATATTTGTAACGCTGTCTCCTATTCTGAAAACCACCTGCGATAACTCCGGCGAATATCCCAGGAACATAAAAATAGGAATAAAGATCGGGGCAATTATTGCCCATTTGGCGGAGGCACTACCCATAAACATATTTAAGAAGGCCGCAAAAAGAATGAACAACAGCACAAGGGGAATAACACCAATATTCAGGCTGGCAAGGAATCCCGCTCCTTTTATAGCCAGGATCAACCCCAGATTACTCCATTTGAAATAGGCCACAAACTGAGCTGCAAAAAAAACCAGCACCACATATGCTGCCAGGGTTTTTATCCCCGATGCCATGCTTTTCATAACATCCGCATCATTTTTAAATGTTCCTGTTACCCGTCCGTAGATAATTCCCATTACGGCAGCATAGATCACCATTACAGCAACAACCCCCTCAATAACAGGCGAATAAATTATACTTCCCCCTTCACCTCTGAGAATTCCATTGTCAGGAATGAGTCCGATAAGAATAATTGCAGTAAGTACAAGGAATCCTGCCATACTGTAGAGAATCCCTTTTTTTTCCTTGCGATTTAACGGTTCCAGTCCGTCATCAGGGCTGATCTCCCCGGTATACTTACCCAGCCTTGGTTCAACAATAACTTCCGAGACAATAGTGCCGGCAACGGCAATTACAAAGGTGGAAGCAATCATAAAATAGTAATTGGCTGTTGGGTTTACAATATAGGAGGGATCAACGATCTGTGCTGCCTCCTGACTCAATCCTGCAAGCAGCGGGTCAATGGAACCGATGAGAAGGTTTGCGGAGAATCCTCCGGAAACACCTGCAAAAGCCGCTGCCATACCTGCAGCAGGATGCCTTCCAACTGTTAAAAAGATCATTCCTGCAAGCGGTATCAGGAGAACATATCCCACATCACTGGCAAAGTTGGATACAATCCCGGAAAATACAATAACAAAGGTAAGTAGTCTTTTTGGTGCCGACAATATAAGCAGCCTGATAAACGCTGCTATCAACCCGCTCGCTTCGGCGATACCTATTCCCAGCATGGCAACAAGCACTATTCCCAGGGGTGCAAAACCGGTGAAATTTTTCACCATTAACAGGATCACCTGATGCAGCCCGTCTTTAGACAGCAGGTTAACCGGGTGTACTGCTTCATGGGTTACCGGATGTATGGCACTCCAGTCAAGCCAGAAAGCCAGTCCGGAAAACAGCAGTATCGACAGGGCAAATAAAGCAAACAGGGTTGCAGGATGAGGGAGAAGGTTCCCTCCCTTCTCTACAATATTGAGGAAGCTGTTGAATACTGATCGTTTAGCCATCAGTCCACATTAAATTTTGAAGGGGTGAAAATAGTGAAAAAATGGGAAAGGAAAATATTTGTGAGGCAAAACTAGCCATTCATTTTATCAGGGTCTTGTCTGGAATCAAATATATCTGTAATATATATAAATTCTCCGAAAACCCTGTAGATAATTTTATAGTGACTTACTACCAAACGACGATGCCCTAATCCAAATTGTTCCAAATATGGTTCTTTCTGACCTTTTAAGGGTTGTAGCTGCAAAGTTTCAGCTGCATCTAATATTTCATTCCGGATTTCAGTTAGTTTTTCCGGAGTAACTCTGGGAGCAATAAAATGTAAAGCTTCTTCAAGACTAAAAAGAGCCTGTTCCGTATAGATAAGTTTCATTAACGCCCTATGTTTGCAGTTCTTTTCTCAATTTCTTCTCTTGAAAAAACTCTTCCCAATTGGATGTCATTCTCCGATTTCCGGGCCCTTCTTTCCAATTTCGCTTTTAAAACTTCTTCTTTAAGTAGTATCTCGTAAAACTCGTTAATAGTCTTCTTAGTTGCACTATGCAAATGTCTGTGTATAAAGTCCCTTTTTTCAACTAAGTTCATGATTACCTTTATTTTCTACAAATTTAAAAATAAAAACTGAATAATGCCTTGCGTAAATATAAAACTAACTTCTCTTGCCCTCCGGCACAAACAACCCCTCCGGATTCGCCCCCATAAGGGAGGATTCCAGTAACAGCTTCCCCGCCTTCTCCAGCCCGGCTAACCGGTTCTCACTGATAAGCGGGATATGCCTTACTTTATCCAGATAATACCCGATATCTTCCAGGTCGTTTTCAGTTGTCCTCCATTCCATATGATCAAACCTGCATAAATTATGAGGCATGGAATACCCGCGAAGGGATTTGTCGCCCAGGGTGTTAAAATAAAAATCGAAATACGACATCGCCAGTTCCCGCAGGCTGCGGTAAACCGGTTCCCGGTATCGCAAGGTAGTAAAATTCGATTTGGCAATGGCTCCCCAGCAGTTGTCAATTTTAAAAACCGCAATCACATGATCATCATCATTCACCGCCTGCAAATCCAGCACCAGGGGAGAAAAACCCAGGTTTTCAAGGCAGGCAGCCGCAAACAAGGCCCCCTCAAAACAATGCGCCCGTTTTTTCTTTATGACGTACCGCGGGGAATTGCTCTCTGTAGTAGAATTGTATTCGATACTGTCTAGGTACTCCTGTATCTTCCAGGGAGAATCAAGGGTGTTGAGGAAAATCCTTTCTCCGGCTGTCCAAAATTTTTCGGGTTCAGTTTTTTTCAATGTCTTTTTAGTTGCATCAGAAGGTGAGATTTTCATTTCTTTATCATTCAGGTTATTATAAGCAACATATTCTTTCCCTCTTTGTGTCCTTCGTGTAATCCTTCGTGTTCCTTTGTGGTTAACCTCAATACGTATTTAACCACGAAGGACACGAAGGTATTCACAAAGGAACACAAAGGAAAGCATTATTTTATTTCAATGGTTTCCGCATTAACAGCAGAAACGGTCCCCCGTCAACCCCCGTCACCCATCCCTCACTATCCGTATACTTCTTCAGTTCTATGTCAAACTGTTCCTGATTTAAAGGATAGGTGTCATTTTCCCTGAAAACCACCAGGTATTCCGCATCATCCACCCTGGGAAAGTAATATATGGTTTTGCGGAAAGCCAGGTGGGGCACAATTCTTCCCGAGGCACTAACCTTAGCATCATCCGGTATCTTTTTCAGGGTTTCGTAAACAGCAGAAATATCAACAACAGGGCTATACATCTCTTTTTGCCAGAAAGCATACTTTTCCACCGGCCACCATTTCAATTCCCTTCTTCCGGTCAACTTATGTGTGGTAATTGCAAGTGTAACCAGACATATAAGCACCCCCGATAATGTCTGAAGTTTCCTGCTTCTGAACGAACTGATTATTCCGTAAACAGCGACCGGAAGGATGGAAACAAACTCAATGGAATAATATAATTCAACACTCCAGCGTATAGGATCATCGTTAAGCATCTTCTTGGCAAGGATAGGAATAAATAAAAGCAGGTACTGAGGGCGAAGAAAAACCAGTATCCCTCCCGATAATAAATACACAAGGTAAAACTCGGTTTTTACTTTATCATATAAAGGTTCTCCGGAGAAATTAACAAACAGGAGCCGCAGTGTTTCAAAAGGATGTTTTACCATAAAAATTAATGCTTCCATGGGATTTTCCCCCAGCACGGAATAGTTGAACAAAAGAAATTTCTTTTCCGGTGTTTCAAGCAGCGGGATGATCAGGGTAAAGGTGAGAATAAAATATGCCATAGAAGTAAATATGATCCATAGGGAAGCTGTTCTTCTCTCCTTTTCTTTCCGGTAAACAACAAGGTAAAACATCCCGGTAAAAAGCGTCCATAATGCCATATCCTCCCGGGTAGTAAGGATAAAGATAAAACAAAGTATAAAAGCCGTCCATTTCTTTCTCTCGAAATAATACATAAAAACAGGGATAAGAGAGGAAGCCATGATCGCAAAATTACAGTCGCTGGTAAAGGCCGTCCACCTTCCCAGAATAAGAAAATAATATAACAAAGCAAGTACAGGAAGGTATTTATTCTCTGATTTTAATGAGATCAGTTTAAAGACGCCCCATCCCCCGAATAATATTAAACCTGTCTGAAAGATCAGCAGGGTATACGTTCCGGTAAGCCAGGAAAAGAGCCAGTACAGGGGAGAAAGAATGATCAGCGTAAACGACACATGATCCTGGAGGAATGTGGCGTCAATGTGGTAAACGGGACAAAGGCTGCTGCGCAGGTGTGCATAATCGTAAAATGCAAAATTATATGCGCCGTAATCAAAGGCAAAGGTCCGAAAGAAATAATGATTGCAGAAATAAATCGTCAGAAAAAGCAATCCGAAGACAACCAGGATAATGTACATCACCTTATCCCGGTTCCTGAACTCTTTTCCGGAATTGTGCATCAGCTAATACACGTTTTATTAGTTTGCATCCAATATGTTGGTTGAAGATTCCCCTTTGTGTCCTTCGTGGTAAAAAAATTTAACCACTAAGGTACACAAAGGAATGCACTAAGGAACACAAAGGGCGATTATTTATCAGATAAACCAGGATTTCCCTCTAAATAACCTCGCAAATGCAGAACTTCCCATCTTAAAAACAGTATCCTTGTTCAGTGTGGAGGTCACCAGGTATTCATCTTCCTCTTTGATATACGCTTTAATACGAATTGCCTCCATGTTATTCCCTTCAATAACTATTTCAAAAAGAGGAGCCAGGTCCTTTACGGCGGGCAGATCATCAAATTCCCTGTGGGTGAAATTTCGCAGGCTGTTCAGGTACTCCTGTGTATGTGCCGAATCAGCCGGTAAATCATTTACTTTCCATTGTTCATTTTCCTTTTGCAGAACAAACGAGCTGTCTCCCGGGTACGTAAAACTCACCCTGGTCAGATGCTGAGGGGTAGATTTAACAATGTCTGCATTTCTGAAATCGTTGGCCGACTGGTTTAAGCTCATGGTAAGCATCCCTTCCACGGCATATACCGTTTCATCATTCCCCAGGCGAACGTACGAAACTGCATCGGGATACTGCTGGTAAGGATTGCGGCTTTGAGAGAACGACATGCGGCCTGCAACAATATCTGCTGTCAGGGTATTCCCTTTATATAATATAACCCTTGTTCCGAGAGAATCATCCACACTGTATTGTTCCCAGTTATTCCTGCTTTTCGCGACAACCTGTTTGGCCTTCATGTTTGAAAGGGTATGCAGCAGGTTATCCACCTGAGCTGTTTGTGCTGCAAAACGTTGACTTCCTTTCTCAATTTCCCATTGTCCTCCGGATGTTTTAACAATGCTGAATGGATCATCATTTCTGGATGTAACCATTTCAATCCTCGTGATATCAGACGGACTGAAAGAAATGATCTCACTTCTGAACGTTCCACGGTCTTTTTTATTTTCAGTAAGAGTAATTATTAATGTGATTACCAATAGAATAATCAACACTCCAGACAAAATTTTTAATCCTTTTACTCTCATAACAAAATATTTGAGTTAATTTATTTAGTCTCGTTTTCCCTTTTTGCGCCTTTGCGCCCTTGCGTTTCTTTTTTACCTGATAAATATATCTTAATTGTTCTTTCTTAATATTCAATCAAATTCTATTGAACATAATTTTCCTGCATCCTGTTGATCCTTTTCATATTCTGCATCTGCCAGCGATAGATCCCGATCACAAGGATAATTATCACCGGCAAGAGGAAGTTAAGCCATTTCAGGAAAGCTTTCTTTCCATCTTCCATTTCATCAATGGGTCTGGAGGTAATTTCTTTTGTCCGCAGGTCAATTAACCCTGTTTCATCAGTAAGCCAGTCAATGGAATTAGTTAGGAGGCTTATATTGTCGGGGTTAAGGCCCTGCATGTTCTGCGCTTCCCTGTTCACTGCAAAATCACCATCTGCAAACACTACCATACGGGAATGATTACTCCCGGTTATTGTTCCCTCAACAGTGGCGGCAATAACGAGGTTTTTCAGGGGAAAATCATCTTCTCCCCAGTTTTTTTCAACATTAAAATATACGGGTGTATTATTCGTACCGGAGCGATTTGAAGAAAATGCAAGAGGAGTGATTTTTATAGTGGTATCATTTGAGAAATTCAGGGGGCTGACAAAACTGAAGATGGCTTCCTGAATTCCTTTTGTTATGGGATGTTCCTTATTGAAATTCTGGATTACCGGAAGATAGGGGAAAGGTATCTGCCGCTGAACCCGGAATCCTCCCATGCTCTGAACCACACTTACCTGTCCGCAGTTTGCATCAAGCAGAAAAGCATTCTCTACTGTTATTCCTTTACCGGAAAGCCAGTTCTCGATACCTGTATACACACTCATCCCATACCCATTCTGGAGGTCTGCCTCAACCCTGTTCAGCGCAATAAGGATATTATTCCCCCTGGAAAGGAAACGATCAAGTTGTGCTATGTGCGATTCGGGAAAAGTATCAGATGGAGCGACAATTACGAGGGTAGAATAATCGGACAGTGCGTCTGCAGTATCATTAAGATGTATAAAGTCAGATTCATAAAGTACATCCAGTTGTGCCATTACCTGTTGCATGTTCATTCTGCCCGGCTCTCCATGTCCCTGTAAAAAAGCTATCCTGGGCTTATTGATGATGGAAACCTTTTTTATAGATGTGGTAAGATGATATTCCAGTGGCATACCCTGCATTATCTGGGGAATGACTTCAGGAGGCGACTCTCCCATTTGTATAGTGGCACCCATATAACAAACCATGGCTTCAAACTTATCCTTATCCCGCACCTGTATCTGGAGAGGCGGAATTCCATTCTGTTGCGCTTCCTCTGCTAACGCTTCACTTTCGGAAGGATCTATAAATTCATACATCACCATTCCCCCTGAGCGGTTGGAATACTCAACCAGCATATCACGGAATTCCTGTCTCGACTGGTACAACTGTGGCGGCAGCTTTCTGGTAAAATAGGCTTTCACCGTTACCGGTTGGTCCAACTCCTTCAGGATTACTTTGGTGGCTTTACTCAGGGTATATCTATTATCCCCTGTAGTATCCAGACGGAAAAAGAACCTGCCCGATAAAATGTTAATTACCAGAATAATGGCAAGAATTATAATGATAGAATAAGAAAGTACCTGGAACTTCTTCATTTTTATATTTAATTATGTTAGATAATTTTAATTTTTCATCATACAAAGGTGAACCTTTTGAATTTATGGTACAGACGTGCCTCCAGGCATGCATTTCGGTACAGACGTGCCTCCAGGCACGTCTCTACACACTCTTTCTCGCAATAAAATACACCGTCCCCAAAACCCCAATCCCCGTAACTGAAGCGAAATAAATAATATCCCTGGAGTCAATCACTCCTCTCGAAATAGATTCGAAATGAGTGCTTGCACTCAGAAAATACAGTATATTACCCAGGATACCCGGGAAATTACGTGCAATCATGCCGAACAGGAAATGGAAAAATATCCCGATAAAAAGTGCCACCAGGAAGCTTACAATCTGATTGTTGGTAGTGCTGCTGGCAAACAAACCAACAGAGATATAAACACAACTTATCAGTATCAGTCCGAGGTATCCTGTCAGCACCGATCCGTGGTCAACCGGGCCTATTGAGGCAACCGTGATATAGTATGGGATCGTCAATGCCAGAGTTATAATGATCAACAGAAGGGTAGCCAGAAATTTTCCCAGTGCGATCTGCAGATACGTCACCGGCATGGTAAGAATCAGCTCCAGGGTGCCGGAACGGTTTTCTTCCGCCAGGAGACGCATGGTTATGGCAGGAATAAAGAAAAACAATGTCCAGTAGGCAATTCCGAAGAATACCTGCAGACTTGCCTGTCCGACAAGAAAAATGTCGCTCCCGAAAAGCCAGGTGAAAAAACCGGTAAAGCCCAGAAAGGCAACAATCATAATGTATGCAATGAGAGAATCAAAATATGATTTCAGCTCCCGTTTTGATAAAATCCAGATTTGCTTCATTAGTAATTATTTTAACATATTATTTGGCAGACTTTCTTTGTGTTCCTTTGTGACTACCTTTGTGTCCTTTGTGGTTAACTTTATAACATATTAAACCACAAAGGACACGAAGGGTTACACAAAGGAACACAAAGACATATTTTGAACACGATACATGTTACTCATCCACGTAACCACGTAACCACATAATCACTCTCAATTCATCGTCAACTCCCTGAACACATCCTCCAGCTTGGTCTCTACCGGAGTCATTTCCGTTAATACCCACGTATTCTTCACGCAAAGGTTAAATACTGCTCTCTCTACTGATTCCGGCGTATTTTGCTGAAGCATAAAAAGGCCGTTATCCGCATTCATTAAACTTATTCCGGGTAATTGCCGCAAAGCATTGTAAATGATCTCATGTTCGCCGTCTTCAATCCTCACTCTCACCAGCCGTTTTTCACCCGAGCGCTTCCGTAGGTCTTCCGCAGAGCCGTCGGCAACCAGCTTACCTTTATGGATGATCATGATCCTGTCGCACGTAGCCTCTACCTCAGCAAGAATATGAGAACTCAGGATAACTGTTTTTGCTTTACCAATTCTTTTGATCAGTTCGCGTATTTCAATGATCTGATTCGGGTCGAGCCCTGATGTAGGCTCATCAAGGATCAGAACATCAGGATTATGGATCAGGGCCTGGGCTAATCCCACCCTTTGCCTGTACCCTTTCGACAGTTCCTGGATCTTTTTATGTTTTTCCTTCTGAAGCCCGCATACATAAACCATTTCAAGTATGCGTTTGGCTGTGTCCGAACGGGGAATACCCCGCATCTCGGCAACAAACTTCAGATAGTCGATAACATACATGTCGTGATACAGGGGATTGTTCTCGGGAAGGTAACCGATATACTTTTTCACCTCATCCGTATCCTCATGAACATCGTAATCACCTATCATTATTTTCCCTTCTGTTGGTAAAAGACAGGAAGTAATGGCTTTCATGGTGGTTGTTTTTCCTGCTCCGTTAGGCCCCAGGAAACCGAGTATTTCCCCTGCTTTTACCTGAAAACTTATATCATCCACAGCCTTCTGCAGGCCGTATGTCTTTGTAAGATTAGATACCTGAATATCCATATAAACCTTTTTTGAATAACAAAACACGAAAATAACATCATTAGATTAATGTTGCAAGAGAAAGAGGTATTTGAATGAAAAAGTTAAATTTTTTTAACAATTTGTTTTACCGGTTAAATTTTTAATTTTATGTTTTTCATAGTTCGACGCTGTCAGAAACAGACAGGTCTTTTGCGGAAAGTTTTAATCGGGGTACCTCTTGTCAGGGTAGTTCCGATCCTGTGATTTATTCAATTAACATGTAATAAATATGTATTGATAAGTCAGAAAGTAAGCTTCCCATTTAAAAATCAAACTGTGCAGGTAGATATTAACAATAGTTCGTTTAACTTTTATATTGCGTTGATAATGAATATTTTAACAATTCGGGTATAAATTATCTATATTATTGATATACAATATATTGCGCCTTTGCGCCTTCGCGTTTTATTTTAATTTAACGAACTGTTGTATTAACATAATTAATTCAAGTTGCTACTTATGAAAAATAAAATATATTTTGTAAAATATTAAAAA
>CAYVTV010000138.1:0-11124 GCA_964454295.1 uncultured Bacteroidaceae bacterium | reverse complement strand
ATGGTCTATCATCCCCCGTCCCACAATTTTTCCCCCACCCCCGCCACATTTCCCCAAATTCATTTACATTTGCAATGAATTCAGATACTCATGAAAAAAGTCATCCTCCCTATACTCCTCCTTTCCCTTGCATCCCTGAGCTACTCCCAGTCATCCGAAAAACTCAGACACAAAGCCATGGAGTTTTTCGAAGCCGGAGATACGGCTCAGGCATTCATTTACGCTGAAAAGGCAACAAAAAAAGCCGAATCAGAACGGGGGAAAAATCATAAAAGATACGCAGATGCTGTTACTGACCTGGCTTTTTTATATCAGTGGACAGTCAATTACGAAAAAGCTGAATCCCTCTTCAGGGAAGCAATAGATATCACCGCATCCATTTCCGGTAAAAATCATCCCCGCTATGCAGTAGCACTGGACAACCTGGCCGAGCTGTATTATGAAATCTACGATTTTGAAAAATCTGAGGTTTTATTGCTGGAGGCTTCAGATATCTTTAAAAGAAACCCTGGTGAGAACAGCCCTGAATATGCAACCTCCCTGGAGGACCTGGGGTATGTCGCTCAAGGGGCAGGCAGATATGAAGAGGCTGAAGCGTACTTTTTCAGGGCACTGAAGTTACGGGAAAAAATTTTCGGAACAGACCATCCCGATTATGGAGATTCATTAGGTGCACTGGCAGGTTTGTATTTTGACATGGGTAAGTTTGACGGATCCGAACACCTCCTGCTGAAAGTATCTGAGTTATGGAAGAAAATATATGGCGCCGACCATCCGGTGTACGCCAACTCCCTGAACAATATAGCCTTGGTAAACAGTAACCTGGGAAACTACGCCAAAGCCGAAGCGCTATTCCTGGAATCCCTGGAAATATACAACACATCGTCTGAAACGGATGAAGGTGATTATGCCAACACCCTCGACAATATCGCAGGTCTGTATCATAATATGGGCGATTATGCAAAGGCTGAACCCTATTATATTCAAGCCTTGAATCTCCGAAAGAAAGTTTATGGAAATGATCATCCCGAATACGCCTTATCGTTAAACAATCTGGCCACTTTTTATTTCGAGATGGGGAACTATGTAAAAGCGGAACCCCTGTTTGCCGAAGGACTGGAAATAACAAAAAGGACAATAGGAACGGGGCATAGCGACTACGCCACATACCTTAACAACCTGGCATTGCTATACAGCGAAACGGGCAATTACCGGAAAGCTGAACCCCTGTACATAGAGGCAATGAATATCAGAAGGAAAGTACTTGGCCCTGATAACTACGAATACGCCGCTTCACTGAATAATTTAGCCTGCCTGTATAATGACATGGGAGAGAACGAAAAGGCGGAACCATTTCATCTGGAGGCTTTAAGAATTGTCGAAAACACACTTGGGAGAGAGCATCCCGATTATGCCCTTTCGTTATGTAACCTGGCCTTCCTGTATAACGATATGGAACTTTATGCCAAAGCAGAACCGCTCTACCTGGAAGCGCTGGACATCATAGAAAGATCCCTGGGAACAGACCATCCGGCATATACTTCCGCCCTGAACAACCTGGCGGTATTATACCTGAACCTAAGCGAGGATGAAAAAGCCGAATCGCTTTACATCCGGGCAAATGATAACCTTAACAGGCAAATCAACAACACCTTTGGCTTCCTTTCCGAAAAAGAAAAGGAACAGTTCCTTAACAATACGGTGGTTAACTTCTTCAAAAAATACAACTCATTTTTTCTCCGGAGAAAAGAGCATAACCCTGCTGTCACTGCAGTTTCATACAACAACGAGCTGGCTCACAAAGGGATGCTGCTCCTTAGCAATACCGCTCTGCGCCAGGCTGTTTACAGCAGCGATAACGATGAACTCATTTCCACCTACGAGAAATTTACAGAGATCCATCAGAAGCTTTCCATACTTTACACAACACCCATAGCAGAACGGGAAGAAAATATGGACAGCCTGGAAAATATGGCCAACGACATGGAGAAAGAACTGATCAGCAAAGGGAAAGACCTGCGCGGGGTGGATAACCTTACCGGACTTACAAAAGTAAAATGGCAACATGTACAGGAAGCTCTGCAGGATGACGAAGCGGCAATAGAGTTCGTGAATTTCAATTTTTTTGACAGGAGATGGACTGACAGTGTTTTTTATTGCGCCCTGTTATTACGAAAGGATTATAACTATCCCAAAATGCTGTATCTTTTTGAAGAAAAAGAACTTGAAAAGCTGTTATCCACACCTCTGGCTACCACCAGCTCATATTATATCACTAAATTATACAGTGGTAAGCCTGATCCTTCCCCTGACAACACCGGGACAGCTGATCCGGATAAGAACATACTTTTTCAACTTGTATGGCAACCTATCGACAGTCTGCTGGAAGGTGTTAATACTATTTATATTGCTCCCGGCGGGTTATTGCACAAAGTTGCTTTCTCCGCCATCCCCTTAAATGACAGTGCCTGTCTGTCGGATAAGTACTCTGTTAATATCGTGAGCAGTACCAGGGTTCTCGCACAGGACTACCGTGTTCCCCCGGCTTTCTCCGGGAAGGACAGGGCAGTTCTTTACGGAGGTATTGAATACGATGTGGACAGCACCGACATGGTTGCGCTGGCCGGGCAATACCGGCAAACCGAATATGATTTTCTTGCCAGCCGGAGCGCAGTGATCCCTGAGGATAAAAGGGGAATTTCATGGTCATACCTGCCCGGAACATTTACCGAGATATCCGCTATTCAACGATTATTCGGGACAGGGAAAATCCATGCAACCCTCTATACCGGGAAAAATGCCACAGAAGAATCATTTAAATACATGACAGCAGGCGGGAAGTCTCCTGAGATAGTCCACATAGCCACTCACGGATTTTTCTTCCCCGGAGAAAAAACCGGATCTGACAGTCAGGACAAAGAAACCTTCCGTGGTGGAATAACGGACAAACCAACCTTTACCATATCGGAGAATCCCTTGTTTCGCTCAGGATTACTGCTGGCCGGTGCAGGACGCGCATGGAGCAACCTCCAGACAATTCCGGGAGTTGAAGACGGAACACTGACAGCGTACGAGGTGTCAAATCTGAATCTGAACAACACCAGGCTGGTGGTCTTATCAGCCTGTGAAACCGGCCTGGGCGACATACACGGCTCGGAAGGGGTGTATGGTTTACAACGTGCATTTAAGATGGCAGGGGTGCATTACATGATCATAAGCCTGTGGCAGGTACCCGACTACCAGACATCTGAGCTGATGCAGCTGTTTTATACCAACTGCCTCAATGGCATGAGTATTAAGGATGCTTTCAGGAATGCCCAGCAGGAAATGCGAAACAAATATGATCCGTTTTACTGGGCAGCATTTGTGCTGACAGAGTGATGGACAGACTAAATTTTCCCTTCATCATTTAAACACGTACCCAACCGACAGTCTAAGCCTGCTGTATGTCTCCTTCCTGTCGCGCTCCTGCACCCATTGGTGAAGGGGAGTCAGATGATAATTTAACTCCTGGTAATGATAGGCTATGGTCAGCAGAAAGGCAGTATTCTCATTGATGATCCTTTCCAACCCTGCTCCAATGGAGGTGTGGACTCCCCCGAAACTTTCATACTCATAATCCCAGTCGTTCATCCTTTTTTCCAATGGAACCGTATACCCTGCACGTAATAAAACCAGGGGTGACACAGCTTTCCGGAAGGCACGAACACGCAGGCTGACTGATAACGGCATTCCCATCCATTCATAAAACTCTATACCAGCTTCCGTACCGGCTGACAACCAGTGATTAAAGCGGTATCCCGCTCCCATATTAAGTCCCGGGATAGTTGTTTTCCCAATGGAAGTGCCGCCTGACCTCATTAGTAATTCCACATTTGCCCCCACATCAAAACCCTTTCTGTTAAACTGCGTCACCCTGAATTCAACAGTCTTTTCATATTTAACAGAATCAACATCTCCCGTGTCAAATGCCCAGATATCCCCAGTTCGGCTAAGGATACGAATGCTTTGCGAGGTACTGTCCTTTAAAATGGTACCATGAATTACACTTCCGTTGGAAAGATATAGTACATCCTCTTTGCGTTGTGAAAATGCATGGCTTACCATGAATAAGTGAAATACTGCACACAAACAAAGCAACCGTGACAGAAATGATATTCGTAAAATGTTGGAGCTATTCATAGGCTACTTGAACTTTAGTTTTATGATAGATCAATAGTTCGTTAGAAAAAAATAAAACGCAAAGGCGCAAAGGCGCAAAGTATTGATTATTAACAGGAAGTATAATATCAGCATGAATTAACGAAACACTCATTATCAGCATGTCATAAAAACATAACGAATTATATAAAAGATAAAAATACAACTTAAAACGTTGCGTCAATAAAGTATTGTTATGTTGACGCAACTATCGGCTATCTTTTTTCATCTTATTTCAGGAGTCCTGATAAATATTATCCTTTGGCTCACTACTACATAATGTTTTTCAAAATACTGATTATAATGTTTAATAAACTTTCATACGTAATGCATAAAACTGTCAATCAAAACTTTGCGCCTTTGCGTTCCTTTTCCCACCTTATCGGATCCTTTTTATCCTATACCCCTGCACCACAGCTTCCAATATAAAAATATTTATTTTTAAATATATACTTTCATGCAAACCACAAAAAACCTCCTGTTAACGGTAATCCTCGGCATAGCTCTCAGCTCCTGCCAGGAAAAAGTAACCGACACCTTCCTGGTGAATGTTCCTGTCTATATGGACAGGGAGTCCTTTAAAAAATCAGTTAAGGTAACCGGTGCAGAGGACATTGCTGAACCGGGAAAGATCTATTTCAAAGACAACTTCATCTTTATCAATGAAGCCTTAAAAGGGATACATGTGATTGACAACACCAATCCGGCACACCCGTCTGTTATTTCATTCATCAGCATCCCCGGGAATGTGGATATGGCGATAAAGGACAGTATATTGTACGCCGACAGTTTCATAGACCTGGTTGCCCTCAACATCAGTGACATACAAAATATCCGTGAGGTGGGCAGGGTTGACAGTATCTTTCCCTATAGCCTTCCCCCGGTAACCGCACAAAACCAGTTTCCCTTTCAGATGGTGGATGCATCCAAAGGGATTGTTGTGGGCTGGGAGACTAAATTCGTGGAAGAAGAAGTGAATATAGGGCAGGCGAACTTCCGGTTCCTTGACAGCTGGACTTTTGCAGAGTCAGGTGCAAATTTCAGTAAAGTCAGCCTGGGCGGAAGCGGCTCCTCCATGTCTGTGGGCGTAGGAGGATCCATGGCGCGTTTTACCATATACAGCAGCTTCCTCTATACCGTTGACCTGTACAACCTCAGGACGTTTGATATTAACGAACTGTCCAGTCCATTACTTATTTCAGACCAGGGAATAGGCTGGGATGTGGAAACCATCTTCCTGTATCAGAACAGGTTATTCTTCGGAACACAAACAGGGATGCTTATCTATGACATAACCAATCCGGCCAGTCCGAAGTATATTTCCAGCTACAGTCATTTCAGAAGCTGTGACCCGGTAGTGGTTGAAGGGAACTACGCCTATGTCACCCTCCGGGCAGGAAATCTTTGTGGCGAGGCTACCAGCCAGCTGGATGTAATTAACGTCTCCAATATTACCAGTCCCCGGTGGGAAAAGTCATACCCCATGCATGAACCGTACGGATTAGGTATTGATAATAAAACCCTTTTTATTTGCGACGGGGAAGCCGGATTAAAAGTATACGATGCCACCAACCCGAAGAGCCTGATTAAAATAACAACCTTCCCCGATGTAAATGCCTTTGATGTCATACCCTTCAACGGGGTACTGATGATGATAGGAAGGGACGGACTATACCAGTATGACTATTCCGGACCGGAGAATATGAATTTGTTGAGTTATATTGCTATAAAAAGGAAAAATAAGTCTGATTGATTTATAAGAAACCCCTGTGTTTGCAGCCAATGCAATTAAGCGTAGGGAATAAATGAACAGAGTGAGAAAACCGTATAAATAAATATCACTCTATTTCAAAACCCGATTTCTTGATTTCTTCAAGAAAGTCCCCGTCATCGAATAATCTTTCAATGAGGACTGGTTCTATTCTATCGTCTATTTGTCGTCTTAAACGCCATAGTATTGGATTTACAGAAAAGAAATCCCCTTCAATCCGTTCCACCACGATGGCTACATCAATATCACTGTCCTCATGACTGGTTTCTTTTGCATAAGAACCAAATAAATAAACCTTCTCAAAAGGGATAAAATCTTTCAGTAGGTTTTTATATGCCTTAACTTTATCTATAGCCTCTCTTTTATCCATTTTTGCAGATCTTTGGTATTTATGATCAATTCAGCACATTTTTGAGATGTCAGACTCTTTAATAATCTTTCTTTATTCAAGGGGTATCTTGCTTCAATGTTGAGCGGTTCTATCTCATCAATAAACATTTTCTGGCTTTCGGATAAAAAATCATAAAAATCACCTTTTCTGGCAATATACGACAAGCTATGAGTGTAGGGAGAAACTTCCTGTTTTAATTTGAGATAATAGGCTTTAAAAGCTTTCTCTATTGTTTGATGACACATATATCCAACATAAAGATATCTTTTGCTTTGAAACATTGCGTCTGCTGTTTCGATATCATAATCAGACAAATCAATCCAATATTTTACTTTGCTTTCCATTCAGGATAATTTATGCTAATTTACAATTTTTTGTTGATTTGTCAAAAACCGTTCTCTGAACTTGTTGAAGTTCGGATTCCAAGCTTTGCCAACCGAAGCTTCAGCGAAGCTTGATTACAAATTCCAAATTCCAGGTTCAAGCTTGCTCCTTACTAACCTACAGCCCGGTAGCTGAGCCTGTCGAAGTTGCCGAAGTCAGCCCGGAAACTGAGCTTGCCGAAGTCAGCCCGGTAGCTGAGCTTGCCGAAGCTGCCGAAGTCAGCCCGGTAGCTGAGCTTGCCGAAGCTGCCGAAGTCAGCCCGGTAGCTGAGCCTGTCGAAGCTCCTTCTTTAGAATCATCCTAAATAACAAATCCATTCAACGAATCTTGAAAAAAGCATTATTAAATTTTTTCTTAATCTTAATTTTGCATTTTTGCTGTATTAATTGAAATTTTATAAATAAACGGATCATCCCGGGCTGTTTCAAAAACACAAACTATGTCATCTGTGTCAACCATAGAGCATAAAGGAATTATTGACAGTATCAGTGAGGGAAAAGTTAAAGTGAGATTCACTGCACTTTCAGCCTGTGCCTCCTGCCATGCCAAAGCATATTGTTCGGCTTCTGAGATGGAAGACAAGATTGTGGAAGTGAATGGTTCTCCGGCAGTGTTCAGACCCGGTGAACCGGTAAATATAAATCTTTCTTTATCACAGGGATACAAGGCTTTACTGATCGGTTACGTTTATCCTTTCCTGCTGGTGTTTTCTTCCCTGGTGATCCTGTCGGTAGCGGGGATAAGAGAGTTATATGCCGGTTTAATTTCCCTCTCCCTTCTTCTACCCTATTACCTGGTTACCGCATTTCTGAAAAAAAGAATAGATAAAAAGTTTCAGTTTACCATACATAAGACAGAACAATGATGAGTGACACAGTTCTCTATATTATTCTCACCCTGAGTATCACCGGAATCTCCGCTGCAGTGATTCTGTATTTTGCTGCACAGAAGTTTAAGGTATATGAAGATCCGCGCATTGATAAGGTAGAGGAAAAGCTTCCCGCGGCAAATTGCGGTGGCTGCGGGTACGCGGGTTGCCGTAATTTTGCAGAGGCTCTGGTAAAGGCAGAATCCTTTGACGGCTTATACTGTCCTGTCGGAGGGAACGACATGATGGCTGCCATTGCCGCCCTGCTGGGCCGCGAGCCTGTGCTGCAGGAATCAAAGGTTGCCGTTGTCAGGTGTAACGGAACACGCGAACACCGCCCGCATACCAATCATTACGACGGTGCAGCTTCGTGCGCCATTGAACATATTCTTTACATGGGCGAAACGGGGTGCCCGCACGGTTGTCTGGGGCATGGCGACTGTGTGGTGGCATGCGACTTTGATGCTATCTATATTGATCCCATTACCAGGCTGCCTGTTGTACTGGATGACAAATGTACCGCCTGTGGTGCATGTGTGAAAGCATGCCCGAGGAATATTATTGAACTCAGGAAAAAGAATCCGAAAGACAGAAAAATATATGTTTCCTGTATCAATGAGGAAAAAGGGGCCATTGCGATAAAAAATTGCAAGGTGGCATGTATCGGTTGCGGTAAATGTGTGAAGGTATGTCCGTTCGATGCCATCACCATGGAAAACAACCTGGCGTATATTGATCCGGTTAAATGCAGGCTGTGCAGGAAGTGCGCTCCTGAATGTCCCACAAACGCCATAGTGGAAATTAACTTCCCTCCGAAGAAGGAAAAGGCTGAAACCGAAAATACTGTCAGCGCTCAACAATAAATAAAGGAAAAATGCTTAAAACATTTGCAAAAGGGGGTGTTCATCCTGAAGAAAATAAGCTTTCCGCGGGTAAGAAAATAGAGGTGTTACCCCTGCCTTCCACGGTTGTTATTCCCGTTGCCCAGCATATCGGAGCACCGGCTAAAGTGCTTGTGGCTAAAGGGGATAAGGTAAAAACCGGTCAGCTTCTTGCCCAGTCCTCAGGGTTTGTGTCTGCAAACATCCATTCGTCCGTGTCAGGCACGGTAGCCAAAGTGGATATATTTCTCGACAGCACAGGGTACCGGAGAACAGCAGTACAGATAAATGTGGAAGGGGACGAATGGGTTGAAACCATTAACCGCGATGTTTCTCTCAATAAAGAATTCAACCTGAGCGCTGAGGAAATCATTAAGAAAATATCTGATGCAGGCCTGGCAGGTCTTGGCGGGGCAACTTTCCCTTCCCATGTTAAACTTTCGGTACCCCATGGAAAAAAAATCGACTGTCTTGTTGTTAACGGTGTGGAATGCGAACCTTTTCTTACTGCCGACCACGCGCTGATGATGGAGAAGGGGGAAGAGATCATGACCGGCATACGCATCATAATGAAAGCTCTTGGGGTTGAGAAAGCCGTTATCGGTATTGAAAATAACAAACCGGATGCGGTTAAATATATGTCATCCCTCGCAGATAAGGAAGAGGGAATTACAGTGAATGCATTAAAAGTAAAGTACCCGCAGGGAGGTGAGAAACAACTTATCAGTGCATTGCTGAGGCGCGAAGTGCCTTCAGGGGGACTACCCCTTGATGTAGGAGTGGTTGCATTCAATGTAGGAAGTATCTTTGCTGCCTACGAAGCAGTTCAGAAGAACAAACCCCTGTTTGAAAGGGTGGTTACCGTTACAGGTCTGTCGCTGAAGAATCCGGGGAATTTCCTCACAAGGATCGGAACTCCGGTATCTGCACTCATTGAAGCTGCAGGCGGACTCCCCGAAGATACAGGAAAAATAATCAACGGCGGACCTATGATGGGGAAAGCTTTGAACAGTCTTGATGTACCCATAGTTAAAGGCAGCTCCGGCATCCTGGTTGTCCCGGAAAAGTTCTCAAGAAGAAAGACGGTTCAAAATTGCATTCGCTGCAGTAAGTGTGTCAGTATATGTCCCATGGGACTTGAACCCTATCTTTTAATGAGCCTGGCGGAAAAGGAGATGTTTGACAGGCTGGAGAGGGAAAAGGTGCTGGATTGTATGGAATGCGGATCATGCAGTTATATATGTCCCTCGGGAAGACCATTGCTGGATTATATACGGCTGGGTAAAACTAAAACAATGCAGTTGATCCGTGCAAGAAAAAACTAAAACAGTGTTTAATAATTATAAATGACAGCCCCCTTCGTGTCCCTTCGTGAATACCTTCGTGTCCTTCGTGGTTAATTATTTTTACCACAAAGGACACAAAGGTATTCACGAAGGGACACAAAGGAAGAAGTTATTTTCAGCCTTTACACCTATGAATATTTTAAATGTTTCACCTTCACCCCATGTTTACTCCGAAGAATCGGTTCCAAAGCTGATGTACGGTGTTATCTGGGCATTACTCCCTGCCTTACTGGTTTCTGTTTTTTATTTTGGACTGGGTGTAATTATTGTTACATCGGTTTCAATAATCTCGTGTATTCTTTTTGAGTACCTTATTCAAAAATATATTCTTAAAACAAAACCATGCCATCTTGATGGTTCTGCAGCAGTTACAGGACTTCTGCTGGCTTTCTGTCTTCCCTCAAATATCCCTGTGTGGATGGTAATTATCGGGGCACTGGTGGCAATTGGTGTAGCCAAAATGTCCTTCGGAGGTCTGGGGAATAATCCCTTTAATCCTGCCATTGTGGGCCGTGTATTTCTTTTCATATCCTTCCCTGCTGCAATGACCAGCTATCCGAAGCCCGGACAATGGCTCGCCTATACCGATGCCGACACGGGAGCCACTCCCCTGAGCATTCTCAGTGAGAATCTTGCCAACAATGTTCCTGTTGCTGACATTATGAAAGATGTACCTTCCTATCTGGACCTGTTTATGGGGAAGATGCTGGGATCGGCAGGCGAAATTGCTGCATTTGCACTCCTGCTTGGACTTGTTTACATGCTCTGGAGAAAGATAATAACCTGGCATATACCCGTTAGCATCCTGTTAACCGTATTTATATTCACCGGCGCACTCTGGCTGGGCAATGATGAAAAATTCGCAGATCCGCTGTTTCATTTGCTAACAGGAGGACTGATACTTGGAGCTGTTTTTATGGCAACAGATTACGTGACCTCTCCCATGGCTACCAGGGGTATGCTGGTTTACGGGGCAGGAATAGGGATCATAACCATACTTATCCGCACTTTCGGTGCATACCCTGAAGGCGTTCAGTTTGCAATACTCATTATGAACGGATTTACTCCGTTGATCAACAAATATATTAAACCTGAAAGGTTCGGGGAGGTGAAAAATGGCTAAAAAAGAATCCAACTTCAAAAATATGGTCATAGCCCTGTTTGTTGTGAGCTTTGTGGCTTCGGCAACACTGGGCTTTGTTTATGAGCTGACAAAGGAACCTATCCGGCTCGTGGAAATAAATATTAAAAATAATGCCATTATGTCGGTAGTACCTGAATTT
>CAYVTV010000137.1:7458-11159 GCA_964454295.1 uncultured Bacteroidaceae bacterium | reverse complement strand
TAATTAATCGTGACCCACCTATACTATTTATGGCTTTTTTTGATAAAACATTAAAATTTTAATACTCGACTCCAAACCCACCACGATATAAATATTTTAGAAGTTGAGGAAAAAATGATGTGATGCTTTCATTCTATAATACAGAATATTTTAGCAAGATCGTGATGGGCTGAAAGCCCAAATTAATTCAGCCCAACGGCAACGCCTTGGGTAATGAATATGCAAACACAGGTTTTCGCCCTGAAAGGGCAGGTTAAATGTAACTCAAAATGGCCCAATCTTTATCAAAAATATACATACATCTGATTTTTCATATCAAAAATCGGCTGATCCCTATAGGTAATGATGTAAAAAAAGAGTTATTCGCATATATGGGCAGTATAATTAAAGACAACGGTTCTATTCCTATACTAATAAATGGGATGCACGATCATATTCATATTTTCTATATAATGTCAAAAAATATTTCACTCGCAAAACAAGTGGAAGAAATCAAACGCCATAGTAGTCGATGGATTAAAACAAAAGGAGGCAATTATCAGAGGTTTTCCTGGCAAAGCGGATATGCAGGTTTTTCAGTAAGTCAGTCATTACAGGAAAAAACCAAACATTATATACAAAATCAGGAGGAACATCATAAAAAACTGACTTTCAAAGAAGAGTTTATTGCATTTCTAAAAGAATATAGAATTGAATATAATGAACAATTTTTGTGGACAGATTAAACTGCCCTTGCAGGGCGCGGACTTACTGTCTGTATCACTTTACCCAAGGCGTTGCCGTTGGGCTGAATTAATCCGGGCCTTTAGCCCGTTATCCCAATTCTTCATACTGGAAAATACCGAAACCCAAATTTCCTTAGATTTTGGAATAAGGTGTAATTATTTTTCCCGGGACACCTATTTTGAACTCCATAAGAAAACTGAAGAAATTGGTCGAATGTTAAATCATATGATCCAAAATCCAGAAAAATATAGTCCAAAACACAAATAATAACTTTGTTAGAAACATGTTCCCCATATTTTGCCACCTGCCCTTTGCCAACTTTCTTCGCCAACTGCCACCTGCCCTTCGCCAACTTTCTTCGCCAACTTCATTTGCCAGCAACAAACTTTTTACTTACTTTAATGCCTAAAATAACCACCCAATGCCTCCCTTTTCGACCCCCGAACTCCAGCTCGCCTACGAATTCGTAGAGTCAACAGGCCTTAACATTTTCCTTACCGGTAAAGCCGGCACCGGCAAAACCACTTTCCTGCACGACTTAAAAAGGTTGTCCCCGAAACGTATGATAGTTGTCGCACCCACAGGAGTTGCTGCCATTAATGCCGGTGGAGTAACCATACATTCTTTTTTTCAGTTACCCTTTTCTCCCTTCATTCCCTCAGAAATCAACTCAAACGTCATTCAGACTGATAGAGGTCGGGCCTTTAAAAAAGACTCCCGCCGGTTCAACCGTGAAAAACTTCAGATCATCCGCAGTCTTGACCTCCTCATTATTGATGAGATAAGCATGGTAAGAGCCGACCTCCTCGACTCCATTGATGAAGTCCTGCGACTTTTCAGAGATAAAAACAAACCATTCGGAGGAGTACAGCTTCTGATGATTGGCGATCTGCAACAACTTGCCCCCGTCGCAAAAGAAGAAGAATGGAGTATTCTGAGAAATTATTACGACTCTGTTTTCTTCTTCAGCAGTCATGCCCTCAAAAAAACACATTTCATTTGTATAGAGCTAAAGCAGATCTTCAGACAAAAAGACCAGTTTTTTATTGATCTGCTGAATCAGGTAAGAGAAAACAACATCGATAAAGACACTCTTTCCATCTTAAACGACAGATTTATTCCTGACTTTACTCCCGACGATGAGGAAGGATATATCGTCCTCACCACGCATAATGCCAAAGCAAAGGAAATCAACGAAAATAAACTCGATGAGCTACCCGGGGATCCTCATCTCTTTAAAGCATCTATCGAAGGCGATTTCCCGGAATACGCATTTCCCACCGATCCGGAACTTAACCTGAAAGTTGGCGCACAGGTAATGTTCGTCAGAAATGACCCTTCTGCTGAAAAACTGTATTTTAATGGTAAAATCGGAGCTATTGCCGATATTGATGAAGATATGATATTTGTGGAATGCCCGGAGGATGACTCCTCTATCGAAGTATCACCGGTGGAATGGCAGAACATCAAATACTCCCTCGATGAAGAATCCAAAGCGATAAGGGAAGAAGTAACCGGAACTTTTGTACAATATCCGTTAAAAACGGCCTGGGCTATAACTATCCATAAAAGCCAGGGACTGACTTTTGAAAAGGCTGTCATTGATGCCAGGTCGGCATTTGCACACGGACAGGTTTATGTGGCTTTAAGCCGTTGTAAAAGCCTTGAAGGTCTTGTCCTCAGCACACCTCTTGTCAATCCCGGAATACTCAGCAACCCGGTGGTATCCGATTTCATTTCCGATATCGAAAGAAATCCCCCGGGGAAAGAATTCCTGGAAAGATCCAAACAAGCCTATTATCAGGTGCTGTTACTTGATCTTTTTGATTTTTCAGCTATCAAAAAACCCATGTTACAAACAATACGATTAGCAAATGAACATAAAACAATTCTAATTGGGAACCTCCTTCAGGTGCTGGAAAAAATGCTGCCTGATTATGAAAAGGAAATCAACGGGGTGGCCGTCAAATTTGCTATTCAGTTGAAACATTACAGTTCTGCGGAGGGGAGCAAAGAGGACCCGTCTTATTTGCAGGAAAGGATCATCAAAGGGGTGAATTATTTTATAGAAAAATCAAACTCAATACTAATCAGCGGATTACAGGAAATCAAATTCGAGACTGATAATACTGCCGTTCATAAACTGGTGAAAGAAGCTATTGGTAAATTGGCAGAAATAATACTGAGTAAGTTATTTTGCCTGGAGTCATGCCGAAATGGTTTTTCGGTAAAAGAGTATCTCAGCGCCAGGGCAAAAGCTGTCCTGGAGTCCCCCGAATTAACAAGGAAAACTATAAAAGAAAAAAAACCGGAAGAAATTCTATCCATAAAATACCCCTCGCTGTATAATAACCTGAAGACCTGGCGTAATAAAAAAATGAGAGAACTGGATCTGCCTGCCTATATGATCGTGCAAACCAAAACAATGGCAAGCCTTGCTACACTTTTACCTTCAACAAGAACCGAACTGCTAAGGATAAACGGTATGGGTAAAAAGAAAGTCGAACAGTATGGAGATGAAATTCTGGCGACTATTTCTGATTACTGCAGACATCATAAGATAGAACAACTACCTTTGGAGGCTCAGCCAGGGAAAAGGATCCGGAAAAAAGGGGAATCTATGGAAATCTCCTTCAGGATGTATAAGGAAGGAAAAACAGTTGATGAGATAGCAGAAGAAAGAGGTATAAAACAGCAAACTATCCTGGAACACCTCGCCCTGTATGTAGAGACAGGAGAACTCGACATTCATCAGTTCGTTTCCCCTGAAAAAGTATCAAAGATCAGAGCATATTTTCAGCAAAGTGAAACAAAACATCTTACTACGGCCAGGGAAGCTCTCGGTGAAGACTTCTCCTACCCCGAATTAAAACTCGTCCTGAAATACATGACCTATCTAAGCGAACTCTGACAAATCCCCAACCTGCCATATGCTTATCCAACGAAATACCAACACCATAACCCCAAGCCCTGAA
>CAYVTV010000137.1:0-7358 GCA_964454295.1 uncultured Bacteroidaceae bacterium | reverse complement strand
AGGGCGCCAGCATTACCCTACCCTGCAGGGGTAGGCCCTGAAAGGGCGCCAGCACCAACCTACCCTGCAAGAGCAAGCCCTGAAAGGGCGCCAGCATTACCCTACCCTGCAGGGGTAGGCCCTGAAAGGGCGCCAGCACTAACCTACCCTGCAAGAACAAGCCCTGAAAGGGCGCCAGCACTAACCTACCCTACAAGGGTAGGTAGGAAAGGGCGCCAGCACTAACCTACCCTGCAAGGGTAGGTAGGAAAGGGCACCCCCAACAAAACGTAATCAAAATCCAAAACACAATGCCTCAATCCCTCTCCAAAGTCTACGTCCACATAGTATTCAGCACGAAAAACAGAGTAAACAGACTGAATGAAACCAATGAAACATCCATGTATGAATACCTGGGGGGAATCTGTAAAGGACTGGAATGTAATCCTTTAAGAATTGGAGGTTATAAAAATCACGTTCATATTCTATGCCTGTTATCCAGAAAAATTACCCAGATGAAGCTTGTGGAAGAATTAAAGAAAGAATCCTCCAGATGGTTTAAAACAAAACACAAAGGATATGCAGATTTCTACTGGCAAAACGGATATGGTATATTCTCAGTAGATCCTTCAGGAATCAACAGAGTTATAAGATACATAGAAAACCAGCATAAACATCACAGCAGAAAGTCTTTTCAGGACGAGTACAGGGATTGTCTGAAAAAGAATGATATGGAATTTGACGAACGGTATGTATGGGATTAGAAGTCTATACTTTCACTTCCTGTAGTTTACAACCAGCACCCCCAGCTTATAAAAACCAAACAACCTCATACCTGCAACGCCCCGCAACAAAATGCGCTTTAGTAAGGACCTTGTTAACCTGAATAAAATACTAACAATCCATATCAGCCTGTACGATGATAACTTATAATAAACCCTTAAAAGAGTAACATCTTCAATAAAACCGGGATCATGATCTGCATAAGCCAGAACCTTGATTAAATTCAAAATGCCCTGTTCCGTTTTTCTCAGATATTCTGCATTGTCATCCAATTCTTTACTAAGAACAGGATTATGTACATGTTTTATATTAATGCCTCTTCTTTTTAGCTGAAACCCGAATAGCGTATCTTCATGCCCGTATCCTGTAACTCTGGCATCAAATGGTATTTCCTCAAGAATTTTACGTTTGATCAGAAAATTACCCGTCATGAATGACCGGTATGGGTGCTTATTCCTCAGTTCAACCGGTTGACTCTCCTTAGTAGTTCCATACTTCCACCTGAGTAATTTATCCCTGGAGGGAGGATAAAAGTCATATACATGCCCCCCGCAAACAACATTGTTATTTTCTTTTTCTATCAGTGAAATATAATTTGAAATGTAATTATCTGACATGATCAACAAATCATTATCAATAAATAACAAATATTCAGATTGCGTGTACTTTAAAAATAAATTCCTGATTTTCGACCGGCCAATATTCCTATCCAGTAAAATATACTTAACCTTACTCTTCACCTGTTCATTGATCTTTTTGAACTTCACATCAGACCCATCATCTATTAATATGATCTCAACAGGATATTCCAGTTGATCCTTTTGCCTTGACAACTCATTAACCAGACGTGTAACATCTGTATTAAAGACCGGAATACAAACAGCCAGCATAGAGGATAGTTTACGGTTTGTAAAAATATCCATTAAACTTAATCTTTGCAAATCATAAAATGTATCTTTGCAACTCATAATTGCATATGATGCGATTCTATTTAATAATTATATTGACCCTTTTTCAGACATTGATATTGAGCAACTGCAAAAACAGCTCAACTACATCAGATTCCTCCGCAGAGGCAAAAATTGAGTTCTCCAAAACCACATATGATTATGGAGATATAGACTTTGGAAGTGACGGTAAATGCACCTTTGAATTCAAAAACACGTCAAGGATCCCGCTGATTATTTACCGCGTACGAACCAGTTGCGGTTGTGCAAACCCTGATTGGCCGCGCGTCCCCGTACCACATGGTGAAAAAGACATTATAAGTGTGGAATACAATACCAGGATTCCCGGCACTTTCCGAAAATCCATAAATGTTTATTCCAATACAAAGAAATCTCCCATTACTCTGTATATAAAAGGAAATGTTATAAAAGAATATCAGCCGGAATAAATTATTAATAATATGCCATCTATCTCAACAAAGGGGCGGGTCATGCCCGCTTCCCCCATACGCAGACTGGTCCCTTACGCTGAAGAAGCAAAGCGTAAGGGAATTAAAGTCTACCACCTTAATATCGGTCAGCCTGACATTAAAACTCCTGAAGGGGCTTTGCACGCCATAAAAAATCTCAAAGATACTGTGATCGAATACAGCCATTCTGCAGGGAATGAAAGTTACAGAAAGAAATTACATGAGTACTATCAGGGGAAGGGAATAAATGTTGATCCATCTCAAATACTTGTTACCACAGGCGGGTCGGAAGCCATCCTTTTTGCACTGCTTTCCACTGTCAATCCGGATGAGGAAGTCATTGTCCCTGAACCTTTCTATGCCAATTACTTCGGGTTCTTTATCTCAGCAGGAGTCAGGATGATCCCTGTACCCTCAACCATTGATAAAAATTTCGCCCTTCCTCCTGTTGAAGATTTTAAAAAACATATTACACCTAAAACAAAGGGAATTGTCATTTGCAATCCCAATAATCCGACAGGTTATCTGTATTCAAGAAAAGAAATTGAACAACTGGGTGAGATAATACGGGAAAATGACTTATTCCTCTTTTCTGATGAAGTTTACCGTGAATTTTGCTACGATGGAAATGAGCACTTTTCTGTAATGAATCTTAAAAATCTTGATCAGAATGTCATTATGGTGGATTCTATATCCAAAAGGTATAGCGCCTGCGGGGTAAGAATCGGCGCTTTGATAAGCAGGAACAAAGAGGTTATAAGCACTGCACTGAAATTTGCTCAGGCCCGCCTCAGCCCTCCTTCCCTCGGCCAGATCATCGGGGAAGCTGCCGTTAACACTCCACCCGAATATTTTGCCGGAGTGCATGAAGAATATACCCAACGAAGAAATTTCCTGGTAAAAGCGCTGAACAGTATTGAAGGTGTAAAATGCCCGATGCCGAAAGGGGCTTTCTATACTACAGTGCATCTCCCTGTTGATGACGCTGACAAATTTGCACAGTGGCTGCTGAGTGACTTCTCCTGGAAGAATCAGACAGTTATGCTTGCTCCTGCATCAGGATTCTATTCAGACCCTGAACTCGGCAGACATCAGGTTCGTATCGCCTATGTATTGAATATTAAAGACCTGGAAAATGCAATGGAATGCCTTAAAATAGCACTGGAAGAATATCCCGGGAAGATCCGGTAAAGATGAAAATAAGCACTTGACAAGTTCATTTCCGTGTTGTGTTTTCTACTATTAATCAACACTTTGCGCCTATGCGCCTTTGCGTTTTTTTTTAATTTAACGTACCATTACATTATATTAAACCTGATTTTTCTTTACTTTTGATACTTATCTCAAACACTATTCAAACAATGGCAGATTTTCACTTTTCTCCGCTTGAAGAAGCATTCTTTAAAAAATCAGGTCAAAAGCCACCGACCACTTACACCCCCTATATTCTTACGGACAACTTCCCGAAACTCGGACTATTCACATCCCTCAGATTTCTTGAGTGGGTTTCAGAAAATCCTGAGGGAATAATAAGTCTCCCTACCGGTAAAACCCCTGAATTCTTTATTAAATGGACAAGCTATATCCTGAATAACTTTAATAAAAGCAGTATCAAAAATATTCTTGATCAATATAACCTGAACCTTCGCAAAAAACCTGAAACCAAAGGCTTGCATTTTGTGCAGATAGATGAATTCTATCCTATAGATTCATCTCAACATAATAGCTTCTGTAATTATGTAAAGCAATATTATATTTCAGAATTTAATCTTGATCCTTTACGTTGTCTTCTTATTGACTCCAATAAGATTCCCCTTCCGGGAGGCAGGCATTTCAGGGAAATATTCCCTGACCTGAGCATTGACCTGAGCCTTCGTAACAGGGAAGCTCGCAGCCCGGAAGAAAAGACAAGGCAATCTGCAATATATATGGTTGACAACTGGTGCGGGCAATATGAACAGCATATAAGAGATCTTGGAGGTATCGGGTTCTTCCTGGGAGGAATAGGTCCCGACGGACATATAGCATTTAACGTCAGGGGCAGTGACCATAACTCAACCACGCGTCTCACAGCAACAAACTATGAAACACAGGCTGCAGCAGCATCTGATCTGGGCGGAATAGAAGTCTCCCGGAACCGTCTCGTTATCACCATCGGCTTAGGGAGCATCACATGGAATCCTGAGGCAGTTGCAATTATCTTTGCAGCAGGAGAAGCAAAAGCCAGGATGATACGCGAGGCCCTCGAAAATAAACCTGATGTGGTTTACCCCGGAACTGCCCTGCAGAAACTTAAGAATGCAAGATTCTACATCACTCAGGGTGCCGCTTCGCAGCTAAAGGATATGGTCGATCAATTCTATGAATCAGGAGAATGGAACTTTAACAAAACCTATCGCGCCATAACAGACCTGTGCAAAAAGATAGATAAATATGCGAAAAACCTTACCATGGAGGATCTTCTGGCTGATGATCATTGTAAATTAATTCCGGAACTTAGCCTGGATACAGTAAAACAAGTTCAGGAGGCAACGATACAGAGGATAGAAAAAGGCATGCTCAGGGAAGACAATGAAACTTTCCTGCATACAGGCCCCCATCATGACGATATCCAGCTGGGTATATTCCCCCAGGTTATTCAGCAGCTAAGACATCCATCGAATAAATTCCACTTCTCTGTACTTACTTCAGGATTCACCTCTGTTACCAATACCCTTATCAGGGAAATTCTTGTAAACACCCGGGAACTGCTTGAGAAAAAAGAGATTCAAATGACCAGATATCCTGACTTTTTCGAAAAAGGATATCAATACAAGTATGATAAAGATGTAAACCATTACCTGAATGAAGTTGCGGAAAATAACGAATATGAGCAAAAGAGAGGCCTTTCTCACAGAGTGGTCAGAAACCTTATTCAAATCTATAATATTAAATCAGAACAGGAATTAAATGCTAAAATAGAACAACTTATAGCTCAGATCGACACCTTCTATGACGGAGAAAAAAATCCTCCCGATATCCAGAAACTCAAAGGTATGATCAGGGAATATGAAGAGGAACTGGTATGGGCTCACTTTGGGGTAAAGGTTAAAGACATCGGGCACAACAGACTTGGTTTTTATACCGGTGATATTTTTACCGAACAACCCGACCGTACCCGGGATGTTATTCCTGTGCTCAACATGATAAGAGATGTTAACCCGGGAGTGATCTCGCTGGCTTTCGACCCGGAAGGCAGCGGACCTGATACGCATTATAAGGTACTTCAAACTATTGCAGAAGCACTAAGAAATTATTCAAAGGAAAAGGATGTTTCTACACTAAGGATAAGAGGCTATCGGAATGTGTGGTACCGCTTCCACCCTTCGGATGCAAACATATTTGTTCCTGTATCCCTTAATACACTTGCTACTCTTGAAAATTCATTCCGGAACTGTTATATAAGCCAGGTGAATGCCTCATTCCCTTCTCCGGATCTTGACGGGCCGTTTAGCCTGGCAATACGTAAAATATGGGTGGAACAGATGAGAGATATCCAGCTTCTTCTGGGTAAAGATTTCTTTTATGAACACCCGCACCCAAAGATCAGAGCTACACATGGTTTTGTGTTTATCTGCGAAATGTCGGTAGATGAATTCCTTAAATATGCCAGGAAACTTGAAAAAAGTATGGAAGGAAGTATTAATAACTGATCAGGGATAAAGAAGATATTTTTCTCTTGTTAACCTGAACTTTACCAGATCATTTTCCCATTTGACCCTTATCTCTTCCTCATTCCTGCCGGCCTTTATGTCATCAGAAATCTGCCTTGTTCCACATAACCGCAGAAAGAAACCAGTGAAAAAAATGTCTTTGTTCGGAAAACTATTATATGCATTAATCAGCCATTGCAGCTCAATCCTTTCCCAATTCCCTCCTGAAGGTTTCCAGCTTCTCAGGTCTTCTCCCCGGCAAAGCTGCCCCATGAGTTTCGGACTTTTTGCTTCCTGCCTTGAAACAGGCGTAAAGTAATAGTCGCCAATAACCAGTTCCGGATGCCCGAAAACCTCAAAAGGGTAGTCGGTACCCCTTCCCTCACTTATGATGGTTCCCTCAAACAATGCCGTAGAGGGATATAACCTTACAGCCTGCTGTCTCCGCAAATTAGGTGAAGGTGGCACGGGGAGTATATACTCCGTTTCATGTGTATAGTTCTTACAGGGAATCACATGTAAATCACATTTAATACCGTCTTCTAACCATCCCTCCCCGTTAATCATCAATGCATATTCGGCAATAGTCATCCCATGCACAAGCGGTACCGGATGCATTCCCACGAATGACTGAAATTCCGGTTCCAGAACAGGACCATCCACATAGTTGCCATTAGGATTAGGCCTGTCTAATATTAACATGGGAATACTTTTCTCTGCACATGCTTCCATTAAAAAATGAAGTGTCGAAATATAAGTGTAAAAACGTACTCCAACATCCTGGATGTCAAATATCATTAAATCAAACCCTTTCAAATCCTCAGTACCGGGTTTCCTCTTTGATCCATAAAGAGATATTATTGGTATCCCTGTCCGCTCATCCGTAGAATTAACAATTGCTTCGCCCGCTGCTGCTACTCCCCTGAATCCATGCTCCGGCGAAAATATTTTTACAATATTCAAACCTTCTGACAATAAGGTATCAACAAGGTGAACGGAATTAATAAGGGAGGTATGATTACCTGCTACTGCAACTCTCTTACCCGTTAGCATTTCTATGTAATCATCCATTCTCTCAGCACCAACAATGACCTTCTGCGGTTCTGCATTGCAGGATATAAAGAAGAATATAAAGAATAAAAAATACTTCAATACCGGTAAGGATCTCATTTTATTAAAGCATATATGATAATTATTTTATCAAAGATAAATAATAACAGTAGTAACCGAGTAATTTATTATTAATGTTTTAATAATTAATAGTACGTTATATTTTTTTATTGCGCTGATAATGAATATTTTATCAATTTATTCTGATATTGCTCATATTACTGATAATAAACACTTTGCGTCCCTGAGTTTAATATTAGTTTAACGAACTATTGATTAATGTTTATCTTATTCTTAATGTATATTAAAGTGAGTTCGATATAAATTTCACCTGAATGATTTTAATGAAGGTTGGTCTATCCTTAATTTATGCTAAC
>CAYVTV010000136.1:0-11168 GCA_964454295.1 uncultured Bacteroidaceae bacterium | reverse complement strand
TATATCTTTTATTTCATCCGGAGTAAAAGGTATGGTAGTGTAATCCGAATGATATACAACTGTACCCGAATTTCTGATCAGGTTTGCTATTGCTCCAAGTCTTCTCTGACTATAGTAAATATGCCGGTAATGCGGATTGGGATTTGCAGGATCCACTTCATCAATAATTGCATTTGCCCCTTCTGTGCGAAGTAATATTACTGCCTGTGGAACTTTCTCCCTGATGATTTCAAGTGACTCCTTGTAATTTTTAATCCTGAGCAGTGTACGCCATTCATCAAAATCATTTATTGCCCTGTTCCAGTCATGAAAGGCTTTCGATCTGTCGAGGTATTCCCAACGGTGATTATATTTATTAACCTGTCCGCATTCTTCAGGATCAACTTCATCAAAAGAGGTAAAATGAGTTTCCCACTCTTTATTTAATACTTCAATAGTCCGGTATTTCCCCTGAAGCCATTCTCTGAATGCCTGTTTGGAAAGATCCCCGATGGGATAACGGATATTAATATCCTGTCGCATCCATCCTCTGGTATCTTCGGTTGCAAAAGGGATATTCCCGGACTCAAACTGTGCATATGCATCACCCCAGCGGGTAACCTGGTATAACCAGATAGCCGCATTGGCTTTGGCAATTTTTGGATCAGAATGGCTTACCACAGATCTGAAAGTTTCAAAATGCGTAGTATCGCCTGTTAAATCCCTATAAATATCCGCAACAGTACTTCTGTCATATGGATACGAACCCCACGCTTCTAATTTTAATCCTTTCTGTCTTGCGACATCCAGTGCGTATTTCATTGCATCGCCGTTATGATTAACCTTTGGGTTATTAAAATCATTATAAAGCCAGGGCATGGCCGTAGTAGCACAAATATTTATCCCGCAATTTATCATTCTTAGTATGTCCTTTCGTATCGTATCTTCCGGCCAGGGGCTAACCTGAATATTTGCTCTCATATCACTCATGATCTGGGTGTAAACAACAGGTTCTCTCCTGTTATTTTTTACAAGACAATTACCGGCATGAAGTATGGGTTTCAACCCCATGCCTGAGTTATCTATGCTTACTTTAGTAGAGGAAGATTTGCAGCGAACCGGATTTGTCCCGATCAATTTTATTACTATCTCCTTTGTCCATGGTGCTACCTGCAAATAGAGTGTATCGGATATTGAATTCTGCCTGTCCGGGGGTTTTTGCCAGCAGTCAAATGAGGTCATAAATTCTTCGAAGGTATGTATGTACCTGGTAATTTTATCATCCTCATCACCGTTAATCAATTTAATTTCCATTGGTTTAACCGCTGCCTTTTTTTCATTTTCGCTGACAGTGATTGGTTGTTCGGCAATAAACATCCTGGCTCCGTTCCAGTAATTCAACGGATCATTCCATTCTTTATAATATCTGTAAAAAGTCCTGAAAATAATACGATAATCTCCGGGTGGAATTCTGTAGGATTCCCTGGAACCAGATTCGGTAAAATTCACCCAGAATTCACGTTCTTCACCCGGATAAAGGCTTCCTAAATCGCGTATATAGAGGTTCCGGTGATGGCTGTAAAACTGGTACTCATTATTTTCATCTTTTATCCTGAGTTCGGGGAATAACCCCCAACCACCAAATCCTTCCGAATCTAAAATAGTGTTGCCGGTATTCGTAACTTTAAACCTGAACCAGATAATATCACCACTTTCAACATTTCCTGAACGGGTAAACGGGCGCCTTTCAAAACCCGGATAGATACCCGGTTCATCTGAGAAATCAGGTTTTATATTCTGACGAGCCTGTGGTTTCATATGCGCAGTGATGGATCCCATGTAATCAACCCGGATGCTGATATCATCCGGAAGGGCCAGGTCAAACAGATCCTGTCTGACCTTTCTCACAGGATCCTCAAAAGCAGTAGCTTCAACAGCCAATGGAAAATCAGCTGTTCCTGTCCACTCTAAATGATAGGGAACCGGTATAATTTCATATCCATATGCTTTATCAGGAACAGTATAGTTCAGAGTATAATTATCCATCTTAACTTTCTTTTCAATAAAAGAAATCTCCGGATTCTTTTCTGTTCTGTTTTCGTTCAAAAACTGCCTGAAAAGGGGATTATAAATTAACCCTCCATCTTCATGAATATCATATGAGTGGATAGGTGCAGGCCGGGGAATATTATCCTGCCTTGCATTATTACAAGACAGAAAGCTCATAAGTATAACAGTGATAACCACTTCATGCTTTAATCGTAAATGCCGCATTGCTAGATTAATTTATTTCTATTTATAATCCTTACCTGAATGTTTCCAGATAAAATATTCATTTATCATTTCCTTAAGTTTTTCAGGTTCCTGATCTGCAAGGTTATTGCTTTCTGAAATATCATCTGCAAGATTCACCAGGTAAAGCGCATCTTTTTCCGGATTTATTGATCCGGGATCAGCCGGATCAACAGGATTACCTATAAGTTTCCATACCCCTTTCCTTACTGCCCATTGATCATCCAACCTCCAATGTAAAACTTCATGTGGTGAATCTGCATCATCTTTGATTACAGAAGTCAGGTCCTTACCTTCCAGATCACCAGGTATGTCTGAAATTCCTGCTAAGGAAGCCAAGGTTGGTAATATATCCATTGCATGGCAAACCTGTTCCAATGTTTTATTTTCAGGAAGAGTGTTCTTCCAGCTTAATATAGCAGGGACTCTTATACCTCCCTCAAAGAGTGAAAATTTACATCCCCGGTAAGGCCCTGCATATCCTCCTCCTCCGAAAGTACGCTGTTCACAGCTATGTCCTTGATCTGAAAGAAACATAATAATTGTACGATCGGTCAGACCTTGTTCTTCAACTACTGATATTAACTTCCCGATAATTTCATCAGTTGTGGAAATAAAAGCAGCATAATCCCTTCTTGGCATAGGTAGCTCATTATATACCTCTCTCCATTTTTCGTATGGTTGCAACGGATAATGAGGTATATTCAAAGCAAAATACAGAAAAAAAGGTTCTTTTTTATGATCTTTAATATAGGTTTTCCCCTTTTCCAGCATCAATTCTGGGAAATATCTTCCGTCATGAAATACTTCTTTCCCATTTTCCCACAGGTCATGTCTGTTTGGACCTCCCCAATAAAAAAAATGACCGTAATTGTCAATACACCCTCCCATATGACCGAATGAATAATCAAATCCCTGTGCATTCGGCGTAGTTTCCCTCCGGTATCCCAGATGCCATTTCCCGATGTGTGCAGTCGCATAACCTGCGTCTTTAAAGACTTCAGCAATGACCTTTTGCTCACCTGGCATACCCAGGTCTCCATACATACTACCTGCATTTGTTACCAATTGAGCACCCTGGGGAGTTTTACCGGTCATAATGCACGCCCTTGATGGTGAGCAAATAGATGACCCCGCATAAAACTGGGTGAACTTTATACCATTTTTAGCCAGCTGATCCAGATTGGGTGTTTGAAGGTCTTTTGCACCGTAGCAATTCAGATCCATACTTCCCTGGTCATCTGTTAAAATGAGAATCACATTAGGCCTTATCTCTGCAATGTCCTTCCTGTCGGGAGAACATGTAACCAATAATGCAGGACTCAGGTAAATAAGGAGTTGG
This sequence comes from uncultured Bacteroidaceae bacterium, assembly GCA_964454295.1. Taxonomy (GTDB): domain Bacteria; phylum Bacteroidota; class Bacteroidia; order Bacteroidales; genus CAYVTV01. Next base: position 7,555 of record CAYVTV010000136.1, on the reverse strand, counting down.
ATATTGTTCATCCGAAAAAGATTTAGTTATGTTGTTTGTCAAAGCAGTATTACTCCTGATTCTTACTGTTGTTTTTATCATCCACATAATCCCATTCAGGAGCTTTATCAAGTTCTTTCTTTAGTTTTTCATAAATCTTTCTTTCGCCTTCTTTAAGCTGATTTATATTAAGTGGATGTTCTTCCAGCGGGTCTTTCTCAAGATCAAAAAATACCCCTTCATAATACAGTTTATGAGTATGATTTCTAACAAAGCGTCCCGCTCTCATTTTCCCCCATAGCGGTATAGGCAGTCTTGGATCATGATGAATAAAGACAGTCTCTCTGGGAGTATATTTTTCTCCGGTCAGCAAAGGATAGAAGCTCTTCCCATCAATATCATCAGGTGGTTTTATTTTAGCTGCATCAGCTAGAGTAGGTAAAAAATCGCTGAATTCAACCAGATGATTTGTGTCGAAACCAGTTTTTATCTTAGCAGGCCAATTCACAATCAAAGGGACATGAGTCCCTGCATTTATGGTGTTCCCCTTACCACCCTGGTATGGCCCATTCACGGTATTCGTGGTAATAACTTCATTAGTTCCATTATCACCTGTAAAAATCAGAAGAGTGTTATCTCTGATGTCCAATTCATCAAGCTTTGCATCTATTCTTCCCACTATTTTATCAATATATTCAACCATATCTTTAAAATATTTGTTGTCAGAATCCATACGTCTGGCAGTATCCTGCCATTCCGGCGAATCAGGTGTCGGGCGGAAAGGATTATGAGGCAGAATCATAGGATAATAGGCAAGAAAGGGTACCTCTTTATTACGTTCCATGAAATCCAGCAGGTAATTGCAGGCTATATCCGGTCCGTAATCATCAATAGTGGTTTCAAGTACTTTACCATTTTGTTCCATATGAGGATTTGGATAACGTTCTTTCAAACCGGTTAATTGCCATAGACAATATTCTTCGAATCCGAAAACATGAGGCCGGTCAATGTCTTTCTCCCCTTCTGAATTTAACATCTGCTCTCCTCTTCCGTTTAACTGCCATTTTCCGGCAACAGCAGTCCGGTATCCAGCTTCTTTAAGCATGTTGCCAAAAGTTTGCTCATTAATATCCATATAAGCAAATTCAACATAATTCCTGTAATTGTATTTCCCGGTCATAAGCTTTACTCTGGATGGAGTACTCAAAGGCTGAGAATAACACATATGAAAATTTATTCCTTCTTTTGCTAATCGATCCAGATTCGGAGTGGTATAGGAAAGTGCACCGTTACAACTTAAACACTCGTACCCCATGTCGTCGGCCATGATTAACACAATGTTAGGTAATTTGTCTTGTTTATCAGGAGCCGCACATGATGAAATTAGTTCCACAGAGAGAATGCCAGTAAATAATAAAGTTGATTTATGCATAATATGTGTATAATGTATTATTTGTTAAATTAACACGTTTGAACCTTAATACCCTATTATTTAAATTCACTGTTTTCGAATTGTATAACCCATGCATGAATTCTAATTCTTCTGATTATTGGGTTTTTAAACTGAATAGTTAAAGCAAATTCAGTATTCCGGAATTTTTAAGACGAAGAAACTTTTTTAATCTAATAAATATCAACCAACCGCTCAGCAAGAAATATAAGCTTCCAACCAGCATTTGTTGTTAACATGAAGGTTTTGTCTTATGGAAACAGATAAATTTTCTGAATTCTCAATTCGGATGAAACCCCCATGCACTGGCGTACACAACAAAGACATGAACAAACATGGGGGTTCCCCCGCAGAGCGGGACAGGCCATGCCCATTTGTCCATTGAGAAATAGAACTTATTGATTTTTAATAACATAATTAGTATTTGTACGCATGAAAGAAAATGATGGATTTACTATTACCTTATATAATGATCCAAATTTTCAATCAGAAATCAAATGATTTTTATAATACGTAAACACATACATCACCGATATATATGCCGGTAAGTAGTTAATCGTTTGTTCCGGCAAATACGGGATCAGTTCTTCGTACGTTTTCTTTCCTCCGGAACCTGTAATTGCCCTGCGTATGGTCCCCGGCCCGGCCTGATAAGCCATAAGCGCCAGATGCCAGTCGCCGAACTGCTCATACATTTCCGTAAGGTACTTACAGGCAGCTATGGTTGACGCTTCGGCATCAATACGCTCATCATCCCATTGATCAATCCTGAGACCGCAGTAAGTGCCTGTTTCTTCCTTAAACTGCCATAAGCCTGCAGCACCTGACCGTGAAACAGCCGTTTGGGAAAGAGCAGACTCCAGGATGGGTAAAAATTTCAATTCATCCGGGAGATTAAACTCCTGAAGGTACATGGAAAACAAAGGAAAATATTTATCCCTGCGCTGCGCAATATCCGGTATCTGATCTGTTCTTTCAGTAAAATACAAATTTATATAATACCGCACCGTCTCATTGTAAAACAGGTTTATACTGGTATTCCTGTTCATCTCAGCAATATGGCATTCAAAATACAGATCCGGAAGAGCGACAATATCTGTTTCAGGTTCTGACTTTTCATCCTCAACAGTTACGGGAGCTTTATTGCGATCCGAACCTGCCGTAACAGGGAAAGTAAGAAACATCAATAAAAACAGTAAAAGAGGATATAGCATAATTTTTAGCATTTAACCCTTGTGTCCCTGAAGCAGTTTAAAAAAGTCTCTGTGTTTCTCTATGTCTCTCCGTGAAACCTCCGTATCTCTCTGTGAAACCTCCGTGTCTCTCCGTGAAACCTCCGTATTTCTCCGTGAAACCTCCGTGTCTCTCTGCGAAACCTCCGTGTCTCTTTTCACCCCTGCAAGATACATAATCGGCAGAGTAAATAATTATAAACTCATGGATAGTAATTAACAAAACGAAGCTTCCATGTTTAGGAAGCTGTTAACGATTTAATCTTCTTTACGAAATCCCCAAAATCAAGTTTGCTGTATTCTTCAGCTTTAACCAGCGGTTTTACCTCAAACCGGACAGTACCCGGTTTAATCCGGCCCGTTTCTTCCCATATCTTATACGTACCGTTGATCCTTACAGGTAAAACATCTGTCCGGCTGTCGTAAATCATTTTCAATCCCCCGGTACGGAAAGAGAGCAGCTTCTCCTGCTTGCTTCTTGTCCCCTCCGGAAAAAGCATTAAGGGATTATGATTTTGCTGACGCAGCCGTTCGAGTATCTTCTTCCTGGAACCCGGAGAATCCGACCTGTCAATAAAAAGGCAATCCATAGCTTTCATCCAGGTGCTGAGAAAAGGGATTTTCTTTAATTCCTTTTTAGCAATGAAAGCAGGAATAACGGGCAGAACATGAACAACGACCAGCACATCAAAACTACCCTGGTGATTGGAAACTATGGCATAATTATCAGCCGGAAAAACATCCGGGAGAGTCTTACTGATCTTAACCCCTGCAATTTTCAACATAATGCCTGACCAACGGCGTATCAATGACTTAATGCCTTTTTTCCGCATCTGTGTTAAGTGGAAAAGTTCCAGCAACCAGACAGGAATAAGCAGGATCATGCTTATTAAAAGGCTAAGCCAAAGGATGGAAAAAAATAATATCGTGCGCAACATAATAATTATTTATTCAGGGAATACTTCAGAACCATCCCGCTGAATCACATATGTCATATCCGCTTCAAAATAATCCGAAACTTTCCGGATATCTGTGACTAAAAATTTTACATAATTATCATTGATCGTTTTAAGCGTATAGACATCATAAGGTTTTAAGGAATAAGTGAGAGGGTAAAATGAAGGGAAATACACATTTATATAATTATTAAAAAATGCATTCGCATCTGTAAGATCAGTATGGCGTCCATTCAGGCAGAATCCATATGGGTTGTTGCTAAGAACAGACAGTATAATTCCTGCAGTTGTTCCGGAAATATTCAATGAATCGCCGGGGACAATATCTGCATCAGTTGTATTGATATAAATGTCAACAAACCGGTTATCTTCAAAGGAGTAGCCTTTAACATAATACATGCCATATTTACGTGAACTTATTGTTAATGAGCCCTTGTATGCGGGGGTGTCCTCTTTTTTGCAGGAAATGATACAAATGGATAAGAACAGGCAACATCTGAATAAATGTTTGATTCTCATGTAATATATTAAAATTTAATGTGAATTATTACCGGGGCTGTCTCATAAATGTTTTTAACCACGAAGGACTCAAAGTACTCACAAAGGACACGAAGTATATATCTCTGATTTGCAACACTTTGTGTCCTTTGTGTTATCCTTTGTGCCCTTTGTGGTTGAGCATATTCTGACTTATGAGACAACCCCACGTCTTTACGGCACCTAACTACAAATTATCCTCCCCTCAAAATGCTGCCATCAGCAAGTCAATATCTTTTGAAGGAAGATTAAATACTTTCCCGAGATATTCGTTGGTAAGAATACCATTATATACATAAACCCCATGGCGAAATCCCGGGTCTTCCTTAAGCATCGTGTTAAGTCCTCCTGAATCTCCAAGGTCAAGCAGAATAGGCAGAAAAACATTACTTATGGCGATACTGGCGGTTCTGGCAACGCGTGAGGTCACATTGGGAACGCAATAATGCACAACACCATGTTTTGTAAAAACGGGATCTGTCTGGGATGTTAATTCTGAAGTTTCCACGCACCCTCCCTGGTCAATGCTCAGATCAACGATCACAGAACCTTTTTTCATCCCTTTTACCATATCTTCGGTGACATAGTATCGGGGTCCTTTATCGGAAAGATGGATAGCCCCGATAAGCACATCGGCTGAAGTGAGTGCTTTTTTAATCACCCGCTGATGGAAGACGGATGTGTGCAACCGCATTCCCAGGTTATTCTGCAGGCGGGTAAGGCGGTGCACGCTTCTGTCGAAGACTTTGACAAAGGCGCCCAGTCCCATGGCTGCCCTCACGGCATATTCTGCGGCAGTGCCGGCACCCAGTATGATCACTTCGGTAGGGGTTATACCAGTGATACCCCCAAGCATAACACCTTTGCCTCCTCTCTGGTTGCTTAAATATTCAGCTGCTATCAGCACTGCAGTATTACCTGCAATACAACTCATTGACCGGGTAACAGGATAGTAATTGTTCTCATCTTTGATCCTCTCGAAACAAATGGCTGTAATTCTCTTTCTGATGAAGGTTTCGATAAATTCTTTACACTGGCTTGTCAGTTGAAGGGTAGATATCAAAACCTGCTGGGATTTCATCAGCTCAATTTCCTCGGCAGAAGGTGGTGCGATCTTAAGAATTATATCGGCCTTAAAAACTTCAGCCTTACTACGTATTATCTGAGCCCCCTTTTCACTATAATCGGTATTGGCATAATTTGCGCCTTTGCCTGCTTCATTTTCGATTAGTAACTCGTGTCCGTTGCTGATAAGTATCTCTACAGCTTCAGGAGTAAGAGCCACCCTGCTCTCCGTTTTATGGTCTTCTTTCGGAATCCCGATAACCAGGCTTCTTGGTTTTCTGCCCACTTCAAGCATCTCTTCCTTTGGCAGCAATCCGCCGTTAGGAAAGGAAAACCCATGTGATGAGGATACTGATTGTGCCATCTGTATTTGAATATTAAAGATAGAAGACTAAAATACTACAATATATCAACTTTGTCAATAGCCGGATAATTATACCTGTATCTTCAGAAGCCGGCTGCCGTCACTGTTAATGGTAAACCTCACTCTCACCGTTTCTTCAGGAAGCAGCTCTTCAGCTAATTCAGGCCATTCAATAAAACACACTTCACCGCTGTAAAAATAATCCTCATATCCCAGATCATATAATTCGGAGATGTCTTTAATCCTGAACAAATCAAAATGATAAATTATTCTGCCAGAGTCTGATCTGTATTCATACACAAGCGCAAATGATGGGCTGCTCACAAGTACTGTTACCCCTGCCGCCTTACAAATTGCTTTTATGAAGGTGGTTTTTCCTGCTCCCATCTCACCGTAGAATGCAAATATTTTATGGCTGCTCAATAATTTTACAAACTCGCGGGCAGGGTCATCAATGGTTTCAGGATTAAGTATGTTGAGTTCCATCATAAGGGACAACTATTAGGCCTGCATGGTTATAAGGGGAAGCAGCATTTCCTCCATGGAAACACCACCATGCTGGTAGGTATTCCTGTAATATTGAACAAAGTGATTATAGTTGTTCGGATAAACCAGAAAGTCGTACTCCGTAGCAAAAATATATGCAGACGTAATATTTGCTTTAGGCAGATGTATCATTTCAGGTTTCCTGACCTCAAAGACCTGCTTTGGGTTATAGGAAAGATTTTTACCCAGTTTATACCGCAAATTGGAAGAAGTCTTTTTATCGCCAACCACTTTAACCGGATTATTCACTTTTATAGATCCATGGTCTGTCATAAATATAATCTTCACTCCGGTGCCCGACAATGTCCTTATAAGTTCAAGTAAATGCGAATGTCTGAACCAGCTGAGCGTCAGAGACCTGTATGCACGGTCATTATTTGCCAGCTCCTGGATTATTTCCATATCCGTCCGGGAATGAGAAAGCATGTCCACAAAATTATAAATAATGATATTCAGGTCATAATTCATTAATTCACTGACGGTTTCAGCCAGTTTTTTACCAGCCCTGATATTGCTTATTTTCTCGTAGTTAAATTTATATTTCTTCCCCGCTCTGGTCAGATGTTTTTCAAAAAGATCTTTTTCCAGGAGATTTTTACCTTCCTCATCTTCATCAAACACCCATAGGTCAGGAAAAATATCAAATATTGCGTATGGCATTAAGCCGGCAAACATCGCATTCCTGCAATATTGTGTTGCCGTAGGAAGAATACTGCAGAAAATCTCTTCCTTTTCAATTTTCAGGTAGGAAGAAATGTCTTTTTGCAATGTTTTCCACTGATCAAAACGAAAATTATCAATAAGAATAACGAATACCTTTTCCCCACTATCGAGCAGAGGAAAAACCGCCGCAGGGAAAACACCGGGAGATAAAAGAGGCTTATCGGTTTTTGATTCGGTGAACCATTCAGCATAATTTGATTTTATATACCTGGAAAACTCCCCGTTAGCTTCAATACGCTGGGAAGCAAGTATCCCTTCAAGAGCTTCATCATGGGTATGTTCAAATTCCAGTTCCCAGTAAGTAAGTTTCCTGTAAACCTCAACCCAGTCTTTAAACGAACGGGCAGAATTAATCAGCTGACTTAACTGATTAAACTGGATTCTGTAATCAGTTGTCGTTTTCTGACTTACAAGCCTTTCGTTATCGAGAATCTTTTTAATGGTAAGGAGAATCTGTCTTGGATTTACCGGTTTAATCAAATAGTCGGCAATTTTGGAACCAATAGCCTCATCCATAATGTTTTCTTCCTCTGTTTTTGTTATCATAATAACTGGAAGAAAAGGCGAAATCTCCTTTATTCTGCTTAATGTTTCAAGTCCGCTTAAGCCCGGCATGTTTTCATCAAGGATCACCATATCAGGATCATCTGCTGCAACCATACGGATAGCATCTTCCCCGTTCGTTGAAGTGACCAGGATAAAT
>CAYVTV010000135.1:0-11196 GCA_964454295.1 uncultured Bacteroidaceae bacterium | reverse complement strand
TCCCCACCTGCGACTTCGACTGTATATTCCCGTTGGAAGCATAACTTATGGCCATTGGCGCCGGGCCGCTTACTCCGGTCAGCCTCCCCAGGTTATCATAGCTGAACAGCTCCATCAACTCCCTGATGTTATCGCGCCTCGCGATAAGGTTACCCGTTTCACTACTGAAACTGTATGCCAGGTCCTGAACATTGCCCGTAGTAATACCCCGTAACATCCCGGTAATGTCGTACTCTTTTACCGTGGTAAGATTATTCCCGTACTTCTGTTGCGTTACCCCACCAAATACATTCACCGACTCACACTCCCAGATCAGGGCATTGTTGTCGTTCCTCCTTACCTCTTCAAGATAACCAAAGTTAGTGTAAATATTTTTTATGGCAAAACCGGAAGGGTATGTCTGTGTCTGCATCCTGCTGTAGCTGTCGTACGTGTAGGATGTAGTGAAATTTGTGCTGTTGATAACTATGGTTTTATCCTGAAGCCTGCTGTAGGTATCGTAGTTATAGCTTACGCTGCCGCCCGGGTATGTCACGGAAGACAGCAGGCCGGGCTTTCCTGACGGATCATAGCTATAGGTGGTTGTGCCTTCATCGCGGGTGCGTGTGTGTACCCGCCCCAGCACATCATAACTGAGAGAATCCGTATTCCCCATGGCGTCAATCTGCTTTACCAGCTCCCCGAAATGATTATACTGATAGGTGACCGTCCCTGCATTGGGGTCGGTTAATGCAACCTGCCTTCCGAAATTGTCATACGTCATTGTCCATGATGCCCCGGTAGTGGAAATAGCGCCGGGCTTCCCGATGCTTTTATAGGTGTAGTTTGTTGTTCCCCCGGGATCAACAGCACTGAGAAGGTTTCCCTGTGAATCCGTTGTCTTTGAGGTATATTGACCTCCACCGGTCATTGCATGTACCATTGTGCCGGAATAGGTGTAATCCACTGATCCTGCATCGGAGCGTTCCGAAACCTTCCGGCCAAATGCATCATACGAATGAACAACGGCCAGCGCGGTTTCTCCCTGTTTATAGGGAAGTGAACTTTGGGTTACCTGTCCTTTGGTATTATAAATAACCGAAGTATATACCATATCTCCGTCAAAACCCGTCACCCCGTTTTTAAGTTCCCTCCCGAAGGCATCGTACCAGGTTTTTGCTGTGGGTGAACCCTGTGTTGTTACCTGTTTGTAAAAAACGGACCCGGCAGGGCGCGTTCCGGTTGTCCATCCTATTGTTATGCTCTGGCTCTGCCCCAGGACAGGGGTGGAAACACCTGTAAGCATTCCGAAATCATCATATGTATATGAAGTAATAATATTCGCGTTTGGCGCTTTCTCAGTGAGCACCTGTCCTGTCGCATAATCATACGTCCGCTCCGTTACATGATTCAGGGGATTATATGACTTCCACGCGTAAAAGTTATTCGCTTCATACTCCATCCTGACGGTTTTGTGGGTCAATCCATCTGATATTCTGACCGAATCAGGACTGCCGTAATCGTTATAATAACAGGTGGTTGTCACAGGCCCTTTAACCTCAGTGCCTACTTTCCCGTATGAATTGTAAGTAAAATAAACCGTATCGGAATGAGTCTGGCTATCCTGGAAATGCTTACTTGTAGAAATCACCCTTTCAGGTTTTGAAGGCAGCCAGCTCCCGTTTGCGGAAAAATCTGAAAAAGCTGTGCCGTTGTATGATCCGTCATTAAAATCCTCCCTGTATGATTTCAGATTTCCACAGGTATCATAGGCATATTCTTTTTCAACCGATGTGCCTGAAAGGTAATTTGTCTCAACTGAACTTTCTGCATAAGGGAAGAAACGCTTATTGCCAAAAGGCATTATGGCATTTACTAATTCTGTTCCGGAAACTTTAAAGGAAGAATAAAGTGAATCAACAGTTACCGAGGCCCCCTGGCTCTTTAACGAAACATTGTAATATGTGTCATCATATTCAAATACGGAGTAGGTTGATATACCCCGTGTGATGTTGCTTGCCGAAAAAGTCTCAAATCCAAGAAATCCTTTTCCCTGCCTGTGAAGATGACCTGTGTAATAATTATATTTTATTGTCTCATTATTCTCGTTCACCGATTCATTCACAACATATAAGGGCGCCTGAAAATTAATGACAGGAAAGACCGGGGCAGAATAACCTTTGGAATAATAATAATCGTCTGCGCTTAATGATTTATAATAGAATCTCGAATACCGTCCAAACCCGTTTTTTACAGATGCCACCTGATACTGATCTTTCCCCCTGTATGTATTTATCAGTTTAGAAGCAGACTCATCTTCATACCGGATATCAGTGATCCCGTCCCCGTTAAAATCCCCGATATTATAATACAGTCCGAACAGTTCAAGAAAAGTAGTCTGTGTATATTTTTGCTGATTAAAACTATACCCTGTGCCATTAAATCCCTGGTTATAGAAAACATAGATATTTACCGGATCATTGGAATTCCACCCCTTCCCGATTGCCAGGATATCTGATCTCCCGTCTCCATTCATGTCTTCGCACATCAACATATTATATGCCTCATCAAACCAATAATATGGAAAAGAAAAAGTATATGAGGAAAACCCATTTCCTTTTGAAATAAATATCCTGGCATTGGAACCGCCGGGAACATATGTGAAAATATCCGTCATACCGTCCCCGTTAAAATCTCCATAGTAAATCTTATACGGCGAGATTGTACTCCCATAGTCAATGGTCGCAATCTGCCCCAATGTTGACGTATTGTCGGTTAGTTCATATATTTTCCCCGTGGTCCAGTTGGTCACTAATATCTCTGCTTTCCCGTTACCATTTATATCTAAAGGAATGCTCCTGATCGTACCCGATGATGAACTCCCGGCATATGATATCATGGTATAGGCAATTTGTGTGTAAGACAGCTGTTCTGGATTAAATTCATATACATAAATATGCTGATCATTCAATATCTTCAATAAATCCGTCTTCCCATTGCCATTAAAGTCCCCGATGTGATATGTACTGTTGTCCTTTTCAAGGTAAAAACCACTATAATTGTAAATCACAAAATCATATCCTGTTGAAAGCAATATGGATGGTTCATATTGATTATTAATCAACCTTAGAGTTAAAATATCATCCATCCCATCACCATTAAAATCAGCAACATAAGTTTTGTCATATTGAAAACTATCAGGCATTTGAGTATATGAAAAATCTTCCATGTCTCCGGAAGGATCTGCAACAAATAACAGCAATGATTCCGTTAGAGGGGAATTATCTTCCAGCATTACAATATCTTTCCTGCCATCTGCATTAAAATCTCCTGTGTACGACATCTGATATGAAGTGCCAATTTCGTAAGTGTATGCTTCCTGTAACCCGGCATCTGCCGCACCCCATCCAACAACAGTTGAATTGATCCGGCTATTGTTTTTTCCGTATTTTATCACTTCAACCAACTTATCATTCGTGTATTGAAACTCATATTTGCCGGTAACCGTACCACCATAATTCTGCTTTATAAGAACGGAACTTAGGAGCTTTTTATTCAGTACCTGTGAGCCGTGTATATACGTTACCATTTGCACTGCCCTGTCAGTATAGGTAAATTCAACATCAAAATACCCCTGAGACCCCTCCCATCCCGTATAATTGATACCGGCAGGATAAACCTCCCCTGTACTTGTATTTTCCGAGTAGGAATAAATATAATTATTCCCATAATTATCCGATACCTTTTTCAGTTTCCATTCATATGCATTTGAGGTGCCCTGCGCCTCAATCCTGGAATCAGAAGAAGTTCCGAAATGCAATGTTATACCGGCCTTGGTCTCAACTTTAAAAGAGTCAGGATTCAACGAATTCCCATAGAGTGTGATTTTTGAAAATGTCTCTGTCTCCGTGCGGTATTCATTACCTCCGACACTGATCAACCGGTTTCCGTCCAGGGCAAACCGGTCGTTGGCATCAAAATCCACTGCATCTATAAACCCTTCATGATAGTAATTCGCCGGCGTTCTAGTGATGCTTGAAAACCCTGCCAGGGACCAGCCCAGTCCCAGCAACCCTTCTCCTCCCTGGCTGTTGTAAGCTACCGATAAGCCGGGCATCATACCGTTCCTTCCAGGCGGAAGGTCAATAGGAATAACATAATTAGCTGCTCCTGTGGGACTTACAGATCCCGAACCGGGTATTGTCCCTACCGGGTAGTTGGTATTTACCGGTAGTTGCGTGGCTTCTTCAGGTTCGTTAAAAATATATTCGGCATTCTGTGCAGTCTTTAAAATCTTCGCTATAAGTTGATTATCCGTTCCTGCATCATAGGAAAAACCGGCGCTAAATGTTATAGAGTTGGTTGCCTCTATCAGATGGTTACCATTTATGGCCTGCGACAACGTGGTGTCGGCAGGTTGAGCCGCCAGCCTGCTGATTACAATGAAAATCAGCAAACATAATGCGTATAGTTGTTTTAGATATCTGGTCATGATTCAGAAGATACTAAGTAAATGATGGTTAATTCCTGTTAATGATATTCCAGACACTTGTCTGGCCGGAGATAGTTAATCTTAAAATATACATCCCTTCCGGATATTTTGAAAAATCAACCGTAAAGGAGAATGCCGGCTGTTTCTTTCTTTCCAGCAAAACGCCCGCCTGACTGTAGATCATGTATTCTGCCTGAATATCATCACCTGAGCCGGAAATTTCTATATTCAACTCCCCCCGGGTAGGATTCGGATATATTTTTACTATATAATCAGGCAGTTGATCAGAATACTCCTCTTTGTTTTCCTCTCCCGCATTGCTTTCATCCTCTGTCCCTGGTTCCGCATCATTGATCACTGCCGATTTTAGGGTTATTACTCTTCTTATCCTGTTCCCGTTGTCATCATAAGTATAATCCACTGTCTGGGCAGTAAGAAAACCTGTGAAAACAAACAGAAATATGCACAGGATAGATACTATCGGTTTATGATTTGTTCTCATGAATTTCAAGTATTACGTTACAAATCAGTTCTGTTGAAATCGTAGCGGTCAGGGATTAATTAAAGCTTTTAACTCATCAAGCTCTTCCCTGATCCTTAGTATGCCCTCTTCCTGTTCCCTGATTTCCTGTCTTAATCCCTCTATCTCAGTTTGTTGTTCTTTGATAGCCTCCGTCAGGTAGGGGATCAACCCGATATAATTGATGCTCATCATGCCCGCTTTGTCTGTTGAGACCAGGTCGGGAAACACCTGCTGAAGTTCCTGGGCGATAAAACCGCTTAACCTGCGTTCATAAAGCATCCGGTTGTCATAGATAACCGGCTCCACTGCCACACCTGTGTCCGGCAGAGATTCCTGTATACTACAGTCCAGCTCAGGCTCTTTCAACATATAGCTTACCCCTCTTAAACCGGTAACCTTTTCCAGCGCTCCCTGCGAAATGGATAGAATACCTGTTTTATTCCGTTCATCGGAAGAAAAATCCAGCCAGCCTTTGCATAAAATTGTCCCATCTATCTGTAAAGCATGGTCAGAGGTGTCAAGTGTGGTAGTCATTATCCCTACCTTTTCCTCAATATAAACCTTACCCCGGAAATAGCCGGCGTAGATATTATTAATTGACACACTTCCCTTATTTGGTGTACATGCGAAAATAGCTGCCCCCTTATTTGCTCCGCTTAGTTGAGCATATACTGCATGATTATATCCGTTTGTGGCATTCCCTGCCCTTGCCCACAATCCATAGGTTCTTCCAGAAGCTGATGGTGTGCTCTTTTCAGCAACTCCATGTAACGAGCACATATAGGCTGTTGGATCACCTGGAGTAATTAATCCTACTATACCATAATGCCATCCAGCATAAGTTACAGCAACCTGATCAACCTTCAGTCCTCTATACGGAACTGCATTACCACTGAATATAGAAACCTTGCTGTTCATATCCCCATTGCTCCCCACACTAAGCTTACTCACCGGGTTTTCACTCTGTATCCCCACATTGTTATTGGAGGAAACCTTGATCTGAGATTGTACCGGTAACAATAATACCGGTAATACGAAAAGTAATACGATCTTTTTCATAGCTGATTGTTTAATTGATAGAATGGTTTGAAACTGAATGATAAGTTGAAAAGAATGATTTTTTAAAGTCTTAATTCTGCGGTGTTGGTTTTAGTTTAACACCCTCAGACAGGAGAAGCATCCCGTTAACCCGGCACATTTTTCTTCCTGTGCACTCAGGATAATAACCCGCCTTTTTGTTTTGGCTGAGGTAATATCTTATACATATTAATACCAAAAACACCCGAAACATTCCCTTAATTTTCCGGATTTTTTTACTTCTGACAGATATTTAGAATGATTATAAATAACATAGGTGTTTGTAACACATTAATATTCTGCGTGTTACCCCCCCCCGCGGATGCCAATTTGTAGCAAAAAAATCAGAAAAAAATAGAGGAAAAAACAAGGAAAATGATGATATATATCACCTTTTTTTAATAATACGTATTGGATGGGGGTGAGATATACAGTTTTAAACTACAGAAAAACCAAAAACCTTTCGGGTAATTACTCGTAAATACTTCGGGGTTCCAATGGGTAATATTAGTTAATGTTCATATTTAGAACATTTATATGTTTTGTATTGAAACATTGTTTATCTTCGTTCCGTTAAACAGAGAAACAAAAAATTATATGAATATAAAATTGTCACGAAAACAAATTGGTCAGAGATTAGCCGGACTTCGTAAAACGAAGGGATTGTCCCAGGAAGATCTGGCTCGAAGTGTCGGGATTTCCCGGCCGTCATTGGCCCAGATTGAGCTGGGAAACAGAAGTGTTGATATTCTTGAGCTGCAAAAATTGTCACAAGTTTTAGGTTTCTCATTGGATGATTTTATGTCAGGAGATTTCTCTGCAAACCAGGAAGTGTTTGTCAATGAAGAAAAAAATGCAAAGAAAGAAGAAGAACGCATCTCTGTTCCAACGCTACAAGTCAATAAATTTAAAAACGTCTTGTTGTATATTCTTGAGTGTTGTGCAGGCAAACCGAATGTGGGAGAAACTGTTCTTTACAAACTGCTTTATTTCTCTGACTTCAACTATTATGAATTGTATGAAGAGCATTTAACAGGTGCCAGTTATCGCAAATTGCCCTATGGACCTGTCCCGCAAAAGTCAGATGCCATCATCAACCAAATGATTGAAAAAGGTCAGTTGCAAAGAGTGAAAACTGAATATCACGGTTTACCGCAGATTCGCTATCTGCCTTTGGTGAAAGCTGACTTAACCGAACTGCGGGCAAGCGAAAAAGTAACTATTGACAGGGTTATTGAGCAGATGAGCGATTGGTCTGCTGCTGCAATCAGCAACTATTCACATAAAGACATGCCCTGGCTGGCTTCAAAAGAAGGAGAAGAAATAAATTACGAATTGGCTTTTTACAGAGATGCTCCTTACTCTGTAAGAAACTACGGTGATGAAACTGAAGAACAATGAGCTTTGATGAATTAGCCGAATTTAAAAAGGATGTAAAAACCCTTATAAAGAAATACAGAACACTAAATGATGATTTAGATGTGGTTAAAAAAGTGTTGGTAGTTACACCCGATGAAAGACCACCTTTCAGTTTTCGTATTGATAATCTGGGTTTAGAAACCTGTATCATCAAGGTGAAAAAAATCGCATGCAAAGCATTAAAAGGAAGAGGAGTAAATTCAGGATTAATGTTGATATATGCATACTTTCCCGGCGAACAAAAAGTAACATTCATTGAATTGTATTATAAAAACGACAAGGAGAATGAGGACAAGGCCAGAATTTTCACAAACTTTAAACAGACTCTTGACCTTTAAGGTCTCCTTTCATCCGCCGACCGCTTGTCGCTGAAGCTTTAGCGACGCGTCTTCGGCAAGCTTTGCTCTGCTGAAGCTACGCGAAAGCAATGCCTCCGGCTGCCCAAGGAAGGCACAAACGCAGTTAAGGTGGACGTCACTTGTCACTTGTCACTTGTCACTTATCCCCTTCACATATCCACATTCTCCTCCACAAACAACTCCCCCGTATCCAGATCCATCGCTACCAGATGCCCGTAGCCTGGCATGTCACTATACACGCACCCCCCGTCAATGTTAAGGGAATTTATCATTGGCTTTTTTGAATTTCTGATTATGACATCCAAAGGCAATGGGGTGTGTCCGTGGATGATCTTCTTATGCTTCACTCTCTCTCCATCATAGTGGAAATTCCTGATCCACAACATAGAGTCGGTATCATCGAAAATGTCATCCGCATCGAAATTCAGTCCGGCATGCACAAGTATATAATCGTCCAGTTCATAGTAATACGGCATTCCGGAAATGAACCGGTATATCTCACCGGGAATTGACTTCAGCAGGATCTGGCTATATCTGAATGACTCGGGGATATTGAAACTGAGTAGCGTTTCTTCCGCGCCGTTACGAAACCAGCCTTCCAGGTATTGCTCATCATCCATGGCTTTGAGAAACATGTCCTCATGGTTTCCCCTGATAAAAAACACGGAGTATTCCTGTGCCCTTAGTTTAAGCATATACTCCAGCACTTCCCTCGAAAAGGGTCCCCTGTCGATATAATCCCCCACGAAATAAACCTGATCTTCCCTGACGATCTTTATTTTATCTTCAAGAAGCTTGCCCAGTGTATGGTAGCAACCATGAATATCCCCAATTACCAGCCGTCTTGGCATAGTTGTGTTTTTTCTGATTTATCTGAACTCCCATTTGATCAGGTAGAGGGTGTAGCAAAGAATGATCGTTATTATAATATTCACAATAGTAAAAGCATAGTTGTAAACGACCCTGAGATCTTTTATTTTCCTGCGCAGCATAATGGCAATATTGGGCAGGAAGAAAGCAATAATGATCACAACATAATAGATGGTATATCTTTTATCAAACGCCATTTCATTGAAGTTATCCGGACCGCCGGAGAAAAACAGCGCGAGGTAGGCAAGTATGATAAAAACCAGCAGATAGACAAGGTAGCTTAGCTTATACATCACCGTGGACACAGGTCTTTTCCTGTGGATACGGAATGGTTTTAATATCAATATGGTGACAACATACAGGAAGCTGAATGTAGCAATAAATATTGCATGAAGAAAAAAGCTGAGAAATCCGTTCATGACCAGTTAATTTTGGATTTATTTTAACCATGTGTCGAGCCAGCTGAAAAACTCTCTTTGCCACAGGATGCTGTTCTGTGGTTTCGTAACAAAGTGTGTTTCATCGGGAAATACAAGCAATTTAGCCTGCACATCCCTTAACCTGGCGGCGTTAAATGCCTGGATACTTTCTGTATAAGGGATCCTGAAATCCTTTTCCCCCGTAATAATAAGTATGGGGGTATCCCACTTGTCAATGTAACGGTGAGGGGAGAAATCATAGCTTTCCGGGCGCGGTTTATCCCAGTATGCCCCTTCATAATCGTGGTTTACAAAGAACATTTCCTCGGTAGAAGCATACATGCTTTCAAAATTGAATATCCCGCAATGGGAAATGAAAGCCTTGAATCTTCCCTTATGATGACCGGCAAGGTAAAAAACCGAGAACCCGCCATAGCTTGCTCCGACCGCTCCAAGCCTGTTTTCGTCAATGAAGGGCTCTTTGCTAAGGGCATCAATAGCGCTGAGGTAGTCTTTGATATTCTGTCCGCCGTAATCCCCGCTTATCTGGTTGTTCCATTCGCTGCCGAAGGTTGGGAGCCCTCTCCTGTTGGGTGCAACAATAATATAATCGTTTGCCGCCATGATCTGGAAATTCCAGCGATAGCTGAAAAACTGGCTGACAGCGCTTTGGGGGCCGCCCTGGCAATATAACAAAGCGGGATATTGTTTCTGAGGGTCAAACCCCGGAGGATAAATAACCCAAACCAGCATCTGTTTGTTATCGGTGGTTTTGATCCAGCGCTCTTCCACATTCCCGAATCTGATATTTTCATATATGGTTTTGTTAATAAAAGTAAGCTGTGTTTCCTCTCCGGAAGGTAAGGCAATGGAAAAAACCTCGGGAGCCATTGATATGGACATTTTACTGCCAATGAGTAAGGTGTCAGCAATAACATATGAAAGATAATTGTGATCACCGGAAGTAAGCTGACTGATCTTTTTTGTATTCAGATCGGCTGTATAAATCTGATATGTGGCCTTAACCCCGGATATGAAATAAATTGTATTACCGTCATAAGACCATACGATATGCTGAGCATCCTGGTCAAGACTTTCTGTAATATATTCCATTTTCCCTGTTTCCATATCCATAACAAACAGCCTGTCTTTATCTGCTTCAAAACCTGGCGTTTTCATACTTTGCCATGCCAGTTTTGATCCATTGGGGGAAAATACCGGGTAACGGTCATATCCTTTCATTCCCTTTGTAATGTTAGTGGTAGAGCCTGTCTCTGTATCATACAGGTAAATATCTGAATTGGTGCTCAGGGCATAGTCCTTGCCTTTCATTTTCTTACAGGTATAAGCGAGATATCTTCCATCGGGACTCCATGCAATTTCCTCCTGGTCGAAGTAAGGAGACATTGGGGCATCCCAGGGTTCGCCTTCCATGATATCAGTGCCGGTTGTAATTCTATCGGAAGTACAAGCCGCAACGAAAATATGTGAACCGGTACCGTCACTCCACCGGTTCCAGTGCCTGTACATAAGGTCTTCAGCCACTCTCACACTGGCAAGCGGAAGATCGGGATATTTATCCGCGAGAGTTTCTTCCGTTTTCACATTCCGCAGGTACATGATCTTGCTGCCATCGGGAGAATATTCGAAACCATTGATGCCTCCATCTATATTAGTGATCCTGACAATCCCGGTGCCGTCAGGGTTCATTTCAAAAACCTGATCGGATCCATTATGGGCAAACACAAATGCCAGTCTCCTTCCGTCGCTTGTCCAGCGCACATTTGAATATGAACCGTCGGAAGCTGTAACTTTCACAGGATTGCCACCGGTAATATCCATTGTATATATGTCAGTAATGCTCTTATTGGTATTTGCATCATACCGGGTTACCGTATAGGCAATTATTTTGTTATCGGGGGAAAGGCAGAATTCACCCAGTCGTCCGAATTTCCAGAGTATTTCGGGGGTGAGTATCCCGCCGGCAATTTCCTGTTCAGTCAGTTCTCCGCTGAAATCGGATTTTGGTTCAGAAACATTGTCAGTTTCAGTTTTGCA
>CAYVTV010000134.1:0-11258 GCA_964454295.1 uncultured Bacteroidaceae bacterium | reverse complement strand
ATATTGATCAGTCTATTGATCATTGTTTGCTATGAGAAACTTAATTGAAATATCTGAAAAACTGGTTGAGTTAACGGATATCACATATGTGCGCCCGCAAATAGAATGGCTTCAGCAATCCGGACGGCTTATTGGCATTAAAGGTAGCAGGGGTGTCGGAAAAACTACATTATTACTGCAATATGCAAAGAAATATCTTCAAAAAGAGCCTTATCTTTATATAAGTCTTGATAATTTGTATTTCACCGAAAACAAACTTGTTGATTTTACAGATGAGTTTGTGAAAAACGGGGGAAAATTTCTGTTAATTGATGAGGTGCACCATTACCCGGGGTGGTCTTTGGAATTAAAAAACATTTACGACACCCAACAGAGATTGAAAATCCTTTATACAGGTTCGTCTTTATTGCATTTAACCAAAGGGAGGGCTGATTTGTCGAGAAGAAGCCTGAATTACACATTGCCCGGATTATCATTAAGAGAGTATATTAATATTACGGAGAACACAGAATTTCCTGTGCTCTCTCTTTCCGGAATACTTACCTCACATCTTGTTCTGGCAAAGAAGATATGGACCATGGTTAAACCTATAAAGAAGTACAAAGAGTATATTGAATTGGGTTATTATCCGTTCTTTCTTGAAGGGATTGACTATTACCGGAAAAAATTAATGGAAGTAATTCTGCAGGTACTGGAGAGCGATATTCCCCTTATTGCCGGAGTAAATATTTCTCATGTACATAAATTGAAACAATTATTGCATATCATTTCAGAGAGTGCACCCTTTAAACCGAATATAGAAAAGCTAAGTGAACGTACAGGCATTTCCAGGAATACGGTAAAAGATTACCTTTTTTATCTCGCTGAAGCATTACTCATTAATTCCCTTACTGTAAGAGGCAAGGGAATAAGCCGCCTTTCCAAACCCGAAAAGATTTTTATGCATAACCCAAATCTTATGTATGCACTTGCCGGTTCTATGGTGGATACAGGGAACCTTCGTGAAACTTTTTTCTTCAACCAGTTATCAGTGAAACACCTTGTGAACTACACGCCACAAGGAGATTTTGTGGTTGACAATCAATGGATATTTGAGGTTGGCGGAAAGAATAAAACCCGGAAGCATATCCAGGGTGTGGAAAATGCCTTCCTGGCACTTGATAACATTGAAACGGGCTATCAAAATGAGATTCCCTTATGGCTATTCGGGTTTTTGTATTGAATATACTTTTCTCCCTTAATTTATTTAGGTTATAACCGCTAATATTAATACAAAAATTGAATGTTTTATGGGTGTAACCCTAAAAAAACATGATAATTTATCCTGTTAACAGGTAAAAATATCAGATAAAATACCCCATTTATAGTGAAAAATATCTAAAATATGTTGTTTTTGCAGTTCACAAAATGCAATTTTAATTTTTATTTTTAATGCCATACTGAAATTATTAAAAGACCTATGCAACCCCCCAAACCCGAACGCCTCAGCTCTCTCGACGTACTCAGAGGTTTTGACCTCTTCTGCCTCGTATTCTTTCAACCCTTAATCATGTCCTTTGCCAAAGCGGTAAACACGCCATGGATGGACGCCATAACCAAACCCTTCCGTCATGTGGCATGGGAAGGTTTTGCATTCTGGGATATCATCATGCCCCTGTTTATGTTCATGGCGGGTGCTTCGATCCCTTTTGCCTTCGCAAAATATCTTTCAAACGAAAGTAAATCAAAGTTATATAAAAGGATACTGAAGAGAGTTTTCCTCCTTTTCCTCTTCGGCGGAATGTGCCAGGGGAACTTTCTCGCCCTCGATCCCCAAAGGGTATATTTCTATTCCAATACCCTCCAGGCCATTGCTACCGGTTATCTTATCTCAGCCATTCTCTACATGCATTTTAACCTGAGGGGGCAGATCATCTTAACATCAGCGCTGCTGCTGGTATACTGGGGGGCATTGTCATTTATCAGGATTAATGGTTTCGGGGGAGGGGACTTCAGCCCTGATCATAACCTGGCTGAATATATCGACAGACTTGTTCTGGGCAGATTCCGTGACGGGGTAAGGGTAACCGAAACAGGACTCGATTTTGGTAATTACCGTTATACATGGATAATCAGCAGCCTGAATTTTGGGGTTACCGTTATGACCGGTGTTTTTGCCGGTCAGATCATGAAAAGCAGTCTGACTAAAATTAAAAAAATGCAATGGATGGCAATCACCGGTGTCCTTATGATCGCTGCCGGTGTACTTTGGGGCTTCCATATGCCTGTGATAAAAAAAATATGGACAAGCTCCATGACCTTGTACAGCAGCGGAATCTGCTTCCTGCTCATGGCTTTCTTCTATTACCTGGTGGATTATAAAGATTACGGAAAGTATCTTAACTGGCTGAAGATCTACGGGATGAATTCCATACTGGCCTATATGTTATTTATGCTGGTCGATTTCAGCTGTATTACCAGGTCTGCACTTTTCGGAACGGAACAATACCTGGGAGCATACTATCCTGTATTGATCAAACTCGGTAATGTTTCCATTGTTTTATTCATACTGTGGATACTGTACAGGAAGAGGATGTTTATGAAGGTTTAAAAGTTTTTCATTATATTTGGTAAAAAGAAAACCTTTACATGGAGAAACAATCCATCAAAAACGGGCTAATTGATAAACTTATTGAAGAAAAGGTATTCTGGTCATATCCCCTGCCCGCAGGAGAGCAGATAGACGATGACACCCTCATTGAAAAAAGTTTACTCGAACTGGATATTGATGATATCAATCTGCTTTTTAAAGTTTTTCCCAGGGAAAGAATAAAAGAGATATGGGAAAACAATATTCTGGTGCTGGAACCTTACTATCACAACCTTAATATTTTCTTCGGATGGTTTTATTTTGGTATAGATAACATTGATGATCACCTGAGAAAAATACTAAAACAAAAAAGAAATGCAGGGATTAACTGAGCATACCAGTAATATTTTTGAACATGTTTCACAGCTGGATTGTATTAAGGATTACATATTAATCGGGGGAACTGCCATAGCTCTTCAGATCAATCACCGCTTAAGTGAAGACCTGGATTTTTGCAAGTGGAAAATTACAAATCAAAAAATTGAAGTTGGCTGGCCAAAAATTGAACAAGAGCTATTAACGAAATTTAAAATTGAAAAAAAAGACATTTTAGGATTGGATCAGGTAAATTTCATTATTAACGGTGTAAAAATATCATTTTATGCTAACAACATATATTATAATCCGGTTAAACAACCATTGACAATCATTAACAATATTAAAATACCGGATTTGATCACTCTTGGGGCAATGAAGCTTGAGGTGATGCTAAGGAGGTCCAAATTCCGGGACTATTATGATATTTACAGCCTTTTAATGAATGGCATATCACTCAAAAAGATTATTGAGGAATCGGTAAAGTATTCCAATTATCAATTAAAGAGGAAACATATTATCAGTTTTATATCTAATTCGCAAAATTTTATTAAGGAAAAAAACTTTGATTTATTAATGCCTAAATACCAGGTATCATCAAACGAAATAGAAAAGCTGATCAAAGAAAAAATTACCTTTGATTATAACTAAGGGCTGGCTCAAAAAATTAAATAGTCATAATTGTCTTTATGTTCCTTTGTGTAATCCTTTGTGTCCTTTGTGGTTAACCTAAAAGCGTATTTAACCACAAAGGACACGAAGTACACACAAAGAATACGAAGGATTTACAGTTAGCCCCGTCACTTGTCACTTGTCACCCGTCACTCAACCACTCAACCACTCATCCCCCCGTCACTCCACAATAATTTCATCCCCGTTTACATCAAAAAGCTTATATTCAAGAAGATGCAATGCATACATAGGGCTTACCTTTAGTTTACACCCAAGCTTTTTGCTCCATTTTTTCCTCAGGGAGGAGACAAGACCTCTGTTCAGGAAGGCTTCGATAAAGGGGTGTACGGAAAGGCTGATGTAGTTTAGCTTGTATTTATCGATTACCTGGCGAAGGACATTAAAGATAATATCGGTAAATATAACGGTTGGTTCCACTTTACCGGAGCCGTGGCAGGCGGGACAGGTTTCGACGGTTTCGATATACATTGCAGGACGCACTCTCTGACGCGTGATCTGCATAATACCGAATTTACTGAGGGGAAGGATATTGTGTTTGGTGCGGTCTTTCGACATGGCTTCTTTCATCCTTTCGTAAACCATTTGCTTATGGTTGCCATCATGCATGTCAATAAAATCGACCACAATAATTCCACCCATATCTCTTAATCGCAACTGGCGTGCTATTTCATCAGCTGCAGCAAGATTAACATCCAGGGCATTTGTTTCCTGGTCAGCATCAGATTTGGACCGGTTGCCGCTGTTAACATCAATAACATGAAGGGCTTCGGTATGTTCAATGATCAGGTAGGCCCCGTTCTTAACAGTAACGGTCTTGCCGAAGCTGGCTTTTATCTGTTTTTCAATCCCGAACTTCTCAAATATGGATTCCGGACCTTTAAAAAGCTTGACAATTTTGACTTTATCAGGGGCTATCTCTTTGATGTACTCTTTAATATCATGATAATATCCTTCATCGTTAACATAAATATTTTCGAAATTTACATTGAGGATATCCCTGAGTATGGTACTGGTACGGTTCATTTCCCCGGCGAGGAGGCGGGGAACACTTCCCCCTTTGATCTTGTCAAATATACCATCCCATTTTTTAACCAGGTTCCGCAATTCACTGTCAAGTTCCGCAACCTTTTTGCCTTCTGCAACGGTACGGATGATCACGCCAAAATTTTTGGGCTTAATACTGATAAGAAGGTTTTTCAACCGGTCTCTTTCTGCCTGGGATTCAATCTTCGTGGATACGGAAACCTTATCCGAAAAGGGAATAAGCACCAGATTTCTTCCGGCAATGGATATTTCAGATCCTAGCCGGGGGCCTTTGGTGGAGATCGGTTCTTTGGCAATTTGTACTATAACCTGCTGGCCTGCCTTAAGAACTTCAGGTATCTTCCCGTCTTTATTAATATCCGGTTCGCGGTTGAATTTTACCAAAGGAATGACCTTACCCTTTCTTGTAAGGGCAAAGTGAAGATACTTGCTTAATGTACTGAATTGTGGTCCAAGATCAAGGTAATGCAAAAATGCATCCTTATCGTATCCAACATCTACAAACGCAGCATTCAATGCCGGCATGATCTTTTTAACCCTGCCCAGATAAATATCTCCCACAGAGAATTTGTTATCTGTCTTTTCTTTATTAAGCTCAATGAGCCTCTTTTCTTCCAGCAAGGCAATCGAAATCTCGGCAGACGTAGCGTCAATTACCAGTTCGTTGCTCACAAATTGTAATATTTTCGGTTGATGACAATTCCTGAGGAATGATCAAACACAGAAAACCCAAAGATACATGTGACCTTCAGGTTCCGTAAAAAAATAGCAATAAATTACCGGTTCTTCTTCTTATGCCTGTTTTTCCTCAAACGCTTCTTGCGTTTGTGCGTAGCCATCTTGTGTCTCTTTCTCTTTTTACCGCTTGGCATGACTACTCCTTACTTTTTAACATTAGACTTGACTTTGTTGACGAAAGTCTTGGCAGGCTTAAATGACGGAATAAAGTGCTCGGGAATAATAATAGTAGTATTCTTAGAAATGTTCCTTGCGGTTTTTTTGGCTCTCTTCTTTACAATGAAGCTTCCAAAACCTCTTAAATATACATTTCTGTTTTTACTTAATGAATCTTTAACACTTTCCATGAAAGATTCTACAGTTTTCTGAACAGTTATCTTCTCGATACCTGTATTCTTTGAAATTTCGTTTACAATATCTGCCTTTGTCATTTTAAAAATCTTTAAATATCAATGAATTAAGAAAAAATTTCTATGTTAAGTGTGCAAATATAAGTGTTTTCTAACTATAAATGAAATACAAAACAATTATTTTTGAAAATAATATGTTTTTTTCTTTTTCAATTACATGGAAATTAGCAGGGTATTAAATAATTGGTACAGGGATAATAAACGGGAACTGCCATGGAGGGATACCAGGAACCCTTATAAGATATGGATTTCGGAAGTTATCCTTCAACAAACCAGGGTAAACCAGGGGATGGCTTATTTTAATAATTTCATTGATACTTTTCCCGACATTTTTACGCTGGCAGAGGCTGACATTGATCAGGTGTCTCGTCCTGAAATAGGTTTATAAAAAAAAGTAAACTAAAGACGTATTATGAAGACAAAAGTAAATCGTTTCACGGACGAATTCAAGTACAAAGTAATTATGGAGTATTGAACAGTGACAAGGGGAAGAAGTTTTTCTTTAAACCTTAATTGAAACCACCAAGAACAAAGGTAAACCGATTGAAGCTTCCCGCAAAAGACCTTTCAGTCACTGACAGCGTCGAACCATGAAAAACAAATATAAAAAGAAACCAGCCATACAGGTGCAGGGCTGTATCATAAATGATCTTAACCACGAAGGACTCAGCGCCTCCGCAGAGTAGCTTGTACCTTCCTTTGGCCGCCGGAGGCTTGCCGAAGACGCGGCGCTGAAGCTACGGCAACACGCAGTCACCGCTTGCGGAAAGTACACACAAAGGACACGAAGTATATGTCTCTGATATTTAGCTCTTTGTGTCCTTCGTGTTATCCTTGGTGTCCTTCGTGGTTAAACATTTTATATGCGCAATTATTCCACCTACATATGTTGCCGCTGCATAATTTTTGTATCTTTGCTTTTAATAACCAAACCTAAATTAATATGTCAGTAAACAAAGTTATTCTGGTTGGCAATGTTGGTAAAGACCCTGAGACAAGATATCTTGAGGGGGGAGCAGCAGTATGCAAATTTCCTATGGCAACCAGCGAGGTATATAAAAACCGGGATGGGGAAAAGATCACCACTACCGAATGGCATAATATAGTACTCTGGAGAGGACTTGCCGAAATTGCCGAAAAATTTGTAAAGAAAGGATCACAGCTTTATATTGAAGGTCGCATTAAAACCAGGTCTTATAATGACCAGGACGGTAATACCAAATATATTACTGAAATTGTGGGTGACAATATGCAAATGCTGGGGAGGAGATCTGAAGAATCCCAGAATACGCAGGATTCACCGGGATATTCATCATCAAAACCGGCTTCCGCGCAGGAAGCTTCAGCCGATACGGGAAATGATGAAAACACAGAGTCTTCCCAACCCGCAGATACAGATGATCTGCCGTTCTGATGTGTAATTAAAATCCAGACCAGTTGGAATCAGACTCATTTCTTTATCTCTTAACAGGCATCACTCCGATCACATTCTATCCGCCAACAACAAGTGCTGTTGCCGGAATCATTGCCATTTTAATCCTGCTGTGTGCTTCTGCACTTATCTCAGGTTCTGAAGTTGCATATTTCTCCTTAACACCGGCCGATAAAAATAAAATTAAAAATTCAGGTGACAGATCATCCGGAAGGATTTTGCAATTACTCTCACGGCCTGAGAAATTGCTGGCCACCATACTTATAGCGAATAACTTTCTGAATGTTGGTATTGTCATCATTTCAACATTTGTTACAGCAAATATTATTGACTTCCGTGAAGAACCTGTTTTTGCATTTATATTCCAGGTGGTTATTGTTACTTTTCTTATTCTTTTATTCGGGGAGATCATTCCAAAACTTTTTGCCAATCAGCATGCTGTCAGATTTGCCCGGTGGATGTCCTATCCGCTCATGATCATGGAAGGATTAATTGCACCACTTAGCATTTTGCTCATAAAATCAACTTCTTTTGCAAGAAAAAGATTAAGGATCAAAGGGGATAATATCTCCATGGATGAATTGTCGGATGCTCTCGATCTCACTTCCGGCGTTGTCGCTGAAGAAAAAAATATTCTGAAGAGTATTGTTAAATTCAGCAATATTGATGTTTCCGATATAATGAAACCGCGTATGGATGTGGTTGCCGTGGAGACAGGAACAAGTCTGAATGAAGTGATAACGATCATTAATAATTCAGGATATTCAAGGATACCGGTATATAAAGATAATCTTGATAATGTGGTGGGAATATTATATGTTAAGGATCTTCTTTCGCATATTGATAAATCAAATGATTTCGACTGGCTTCCGCTGATACGTCCCAGCTATTTTGTTCCCGGAACTAAAAAGATCAACGCACTCCTGCAGGAATTCAGGGAGAAAAAAATCCATCTTGCCATTGTTGTGGATGAATACGGGGGAACTGACGGCATCGTCACCCTGGAGGATGTGCTGGAAGAAATTGTAGGTGAAATAACGGATGAGTCGGATGATATAGAACCTTTATACGTTAAACTTGATGAAAATAACTATGTTTTTGATGCCAAGGTTCTTTTAATTGATTTTTATAAAGTACTTAATATACAGGATGATATTTTTGAGAATGTGAGGGGTGATGCTGATACCCTGGCCGGCCTGATACTCGAACTCAGAGGGGAAATTCCGGCAGTAAATGAAAAACTCAAAACAGACGATTTCCTCTTTACTATTGTTTCGGCCGATAGGCGCAGAATTAAAAAGGTTAAGGTAACCACAGGCCAGAAAACAGTATAAAAACAAGAACTAAATGGTTAACAGAATATTTCTCCGGCCAGGATTACTTTTATTGGGATTAATCGTTTTCAGTTATTCCTGTAAAGAGGTATATACTCCCAAGCCAAGAACCTACCTTAGAATTGACTTCCCTGAAAAGGAGTACCTTGTTTACGATGCTAAAGAGCCCTACCGGTTTGAATATCCGGTATACGGAAAAGTAGTTCCCGACCCTTCTGAGAAAAAAAATCCTTATTGGCTGAATATTGAATTTCCTTCACTTAATGGTTCAATATACCTGAGTTATATGAAGATTGACAACAACCTTGACAGATTGATTGAAGACAGCAGGGGCTTTGTTTATAAACACACCATTAAAGCCGAGCAGATTCCTGAATCACGCGTGGTGGACAATGGAAGAGAAGTATACGGAATATTGTATGATATTAAAGGTAATGCAGCTTCTGCCGTCCAGTTTTTTGTTACCGACAGTACCCGTCATTTTCTGCGGGGGGCGTTATATTTTAATACCCAGCCGGACAAAGATTCCTTATCACCGGTAATTAATTTTGTGAGGGAAGATATTGTGCACTTTATCCATACATTGCAATGGAAGTAGTCGTGGTCATCAGTTAGGGAATATATTTTATCTTTGCCTTTGATATGAGTCTTATAGTTTACAGGGAAAATCATGAGTGCCTTCTTGGAATATGGAGGATCATAGAGGATTATGATACACTGTTATCCAAATTAATTCTCGATGAGGAGGAAACAAGCATACTGTCCAATTTTAAAAACTTCAGCCGTAAGCTGGAATGGTTAAGCGTAAGGACTCTCATCAATGAGATGACAGGCAAAGATACCCGTATTGTATATAATGAAGTGAGGAAACCTTTTTTAAAAGGTAATTCTTATAATATCAGCATATCGCATTCCAATCATCTTACTTCCATTTTGCTGAGCAAAACAAAGAGGGTGGGTATTGACCTTGAGTTTATGTCGCATAAAGTTACCTCAGTAAGTTTTAAATTTTTAAATAGCCAGGAACTGCTGACCAGTGATCCTGAACTTCAGAGATATCACTTATATTTACACTGGTGTGCAAAAGAAGCGTTGTATAAAATATGTGACAAGCAGGATATTAATTTCAGGGAAAACCTTACCATTTTCCCTTTTGAACCCAAAGAATCAGGGGTGATAAAGGGGAGGGTTCTCAATTTCAAAGGAATAGAAGATTTCTCCCTGAAGTATGAAAAAATGGATGATTACGCAATTGTATGGACATCCAAATAAATTATGCATATAAGGGATAAAATATTACAATCGTCCGGAAACGGAAAAATGCTTGCAGTACTTATTGATCCTGACAGGTTGGGGGAGAAGGATATGCATGCTGTTCTGGATGTTTCATCCCGTTGTTCCGTGGATTTCTTTCTGGTTGGAGGGAGCATTTTGTTTTCTTCTGTAGAGAGAGTAGTTGATATAATAAAGTCGTTGTGCCCTGTTCCGGTAATTGTGTTTCCGGGGAATGCCATGCAGATCACAGGGAAAGCCGATGCATTGCTTTTTATTTCGCTTATTTCAGGACGTAACCCGGAGTATCTTATCGGTCATCATGTTATTTCAGCCCCTGTACTTAAAAGTTTAAATATCCCCACTATTCCGGTAGGGTATATTCTCATTGAGAACGGAAGGACAACATCTGTGGAATACATGAGCAGCACCAGCCCGATCCCTGCGGATAAGCCTGAAATTGTTACAGCCACTGCCATTGCTGGTGAGTTGCTGGGTTTGAAGGTGATATATCTCGAGGCAGGCAGCGGAGCTTGTCAGACAGTGGGGTTAAATGTTGTTTCCGAAGTTAGAAAGAATATTACTATTCCCTTGATAGTAGGAGGAGGTATCAAAAATGGAAAAGAGGCAGAAAATATTTATACCGCCGGTGCTGATATTATTGTTACAGGAACAGCCGTTGAAAATAATCCCGGGATCATTGAGGAATTTTGTCTGGCAAGGGATAACTCTAAATAGTGTATTGAATTCCGAAGGTAAATCGCGGTAATTCAGGGATGGAGTATTTGTTATTAAAAAAATCAGTTAACCTGTAACTTCCATAAAAAATAAAATCTTTAATACCTATCCTTCCTGTAAGAGATGCTGTCGTCCTGTTTGTAAACATCAGCTTCCTGTGAACGGTTTTTATTTTCCCGGAGGGATTTTCACTTGTGTTATATTTGCTTCTTATTACATGTTTGTTGATGTAATGCCAGTCACCCCTTATCCCGAAATCTAAAAAGTATCCCGGATTATTCCCTTTTCCGGCCCTGAGCCTGTTGTAAAACTCCAGTCCCAGGCTGTTTGTCCTCATATTTTGTTTGCCAACATTCCAGTACTGACTGAATGGATTCGACGCATCAGGTGCAAGGTCTTCATCTTCAATCCTGTACTGGATGAATCTTCCCGACAGATCCAGTCCTGCCTGGTAAAAGGAAAGTAATCTTCTTTTGTAACGTACGCCAAATACATATTCATTTGAAAACAAAGGATTTATCCTGGCACCGGATAATTCTTTTATATCCGGAATAACGCCAAATGCAATATAATTCTGAAAATAGTGTTTTGATTCAGGCCCTTTTGCTTCCTTATATATTTCTTCCGGGTAATGGTCAAGAACAATTTCCTGT
>CAYVTV010000133.1:0-11291 GCA_964454295.1 uncultured Bacteroidaceae bacterium | reverse complement strand
TTGAAGATTTCGCAGTATCTGTTACTGAGCCATCAAGGAAACTGGTGGTCAGCCTGTCGGATTCCCTGTATAAACTCGACCGTTTTAATGTGTGGGTCAACGATGTGCCCGTAGCGGGCAGGAACGGGTTTTCCCTGCGAGGCGAAAACTCAGGCAACATGGTGAGAACGGTTGAGGTGATCCTTTCTGCCGGAAGAAATAAATTACAGGTTTCCTGCACCAATGAGAAGGGAGTGGAAAGCCTGAAAGAACTCGTTGAGGTTATATATATTCCGTCAGTTGAGGTTAAACCGGATTTATACCTGATTGCCATGTGTGTGTCGAATTACAGCGACCCTTATTATGACCTTACTTATGCTGTAAAAGACGGCAGGGATATTGTTTCCATGTTCAGTTTAAAGGAAGGGATTGGGGGAGAATACAACAGGGTGTATGTTGATACATTATTTGACAGCCATGCCACGAAAGAGGTGTTTTTTTCACTGAAGGAAAGGCTCAGATTAACCCGTGTTGATGACCAGGTAATACTGTTTGTTTCCGGGCACGGCTTGTTAAATGCTGAAGCTGATTTTTATTTTGCCACAGCAGATATAGATTTCAGCAAACCCGAAGTAAGAGGTATATCCTTTGAGGATATGGAGAGCTTGTTTGACAGTATTCCGGCAAGACAGAAACTGATCATGATGGACGCATGTCATAGCGGGGAGTATGACAGGGAGGAGGATGCCGAGATCTATGCGTTGAGGGCAGGAAGCAGGGGAGAGGGTGAACAGTCAGGAGGAACAGTCAGGGAATATGATTTCGGAAGTCAGAGGGGTGCAGCATCTAATACAGGTGTAAATCTTAAAAGCTCATTTCAGCTGATGCAGGAGTTGTTTTCCGGACTTGACAAGGGAACGGGGACAATAGCTATCTCCGCTGCTGCAGGAAGAGGATATGCACTGGAATCGGCAGTCTGGAATAACGGGGTATTTACCTACAGTATAATCAACGGACTGAAGAACAAGGCAGCCGACAAGAACGGGGATAATAAGGTAACCATTAGCGAGTTAAAGGAATACTCCGTTACTGAGGTTGAGAAGCTGACCAATGGAAATCAGAAACCTACGGCACGGAGGGAAGTTGGAGGGGCGGACTGGAGGATATGGTGAGATGCACATATTCTCAGCAATTATTTATATTTTAGCCCTTCGATTTTATTAATTTGAATTTGTCTTACTATGCGTCGGATTACATTATTATTTTCAGGACTTGTCATTTTATTCAATGTTCTTGCCCATTCCACTGAAAATGGGCCAGGTACGGAGAATGAGGGGGTTTATTCAGATTCTGTAATTTTTACACCCTCTTCGGCTTCTGCATATATTCTTAAGCTTCTTGAGATGGAAAATCTATGGAGGGAATCCGGGGGTGAAATGAAGTACTCACTGATACGGCTGACGGATCATTACAGTGAGCCCTTCGACAGTGTCGGGGGAAGACTTTCCAGATTTAAATATGATGATGTTAAGCTAAAAAAAGTTGAAATCATTAAAAATGACACCCTTCCGGTAAGGTGGCTTAACGAAGATACTTTTATTGTTGATACTGTTCCCCTGGAGAAAGATCCTTATATCATTCAGAAAACCATAATTAAAAGGGAGATTGATTCACTGGTTCTGGTATACAGGGACAGCATTCCTGAGTTAATGATCAGGGTTGATTCAATGATACAGGAGACGGATACTGTTACCGAAATATTTATTGACACTGTTTTTCTTACCTCAAAGAATGTGATAATGCATCATATTGTTGATAATGAAATAGTTCCTTCATTGTTTCCTCCCGACACAAAAAAAACCATTCAATTTCTTCCTGATTCCATAAAGATTCTGGTGTCAGAAAAGTTTAAAGCCATTGTTGCCAACAAGGAATCTCCTTTCTATATTGTCCCTGGCAAACAGATGCCTGACTCTCTACGGCATGCAGTTGAGACATTGTTGGCGTACACTTTTCAAAGAGACTCCATTCCTCTGTTTATCAATGATATAGAAGGAAAAAAGACACCTTACTGGCTAAATGTCGGGGATGACGATATGTACAGGTTCTGGGTAAAGAACTTTAAGAATGATTCGGTTACATTGTGGGTGGGTAATCCCTCAAAACATGAACTTACGTTGATCCTTGAGGCAGATGTGGATGTGAGCCGGCTGGATAAGGAACCTGCTGATGATATTCCCATCACTGTTGCAATACCGCAAAGATCACTGGCAAAAGTAAAACCGTTGGAAGTAATTCCTGTTTACTGGAAGTATAATCTGTCGAGTTCACTTGCCGTGAATCAGACATATCTTTCGAACTGGGCAAAAGGGGGAGAAAATTCTCTCTCCAGTATGCTGGATATAAGGGGTATGGCGAAATATACCAACACAGCGGCCAAGACAAACTGGACCAACAGTGGCAGATTAACATATGGTAACATAATAACTGAAGAATACGGATTAAGGACTAATACTGATATTTTTGAGCTTAACTCTCAGTATAACAAGGTTATAAAGGATAAAATGGATTTCAGTGCAGTTTTTTATATGAAAAACCAGATTGCCAAAGGGTACAAATATCCCAATGATTCGGTTGTTGTTTCCAAATTTCTTAATCCCGGAACTTTTACCATAGGTTTGGGGGTGGAATATAAACCCTTCAAAAATACCCAGATCAACTTCTCGTTATTATCGTATAAAAACACATTCGTGCTGGATACGGCAAGAATTAATCAGAGAACACATGGTATTGCAGCGGACAAGCGTGCAAAACAGGAAATGGGGGGACAGGTCTTTCTTAAGAATAGTACAACTATACTGGAGGAACTGACTGTTTCAAATACACTCCGGTTGTTCTCTGCATATAATAATAAACCGCAGAATATTGATGTAGACTGGGAAATAAACATGGAAAAAAGCCTGGGCTTGTATTTTTCAATTAAATTAAATCTTCATATGATCTATGATGATGATATTCGCTTTACTGTATTGGATGAAAACAAACAACCTGTTCTTATAGATGGTAAAGAGAAAAAATCACCAAAAATGCAGTTCAAGGAGTTTATGGGATTAACACTATCTTTTAAGTTTTAGGACATATCGAAAAACTCTTGGTTTCCGCCATACTCACTACCTGACTTTCCCTTCAATAATTTCCAGTTTATCAGTGATATTTAATATTTTGTAAAGCTGGTATAGTTTTTTGATGACAGTCTGGTTGTCCTCATCCATTTTAAGGGCTTGTTCAAGCCATAAAATAGCTGATTCGAATGCTGCTGTTGATTTTGCTTTTTCCTCAAGGAATGCCCTGTTATTGGTTATAGTTCTTGCATTCGCATCAATTTCCACCCCAATATTATTATAGCAGATACCTATGTTGGTATAAATTTTTGATTCTCCCGGAGCAAGGGCATGGGCTGTTTCATAGGCTTCAATCGCTTCTTTATATTGCCCGGTTTTCTGGTATATCAATCCTTTGGTATATGGATAGATATAAACGGAAGTATCTTTTGAAGACGCATCATCAAGAATAGTTATCACTCTTTCAGTTTCACCCAGCCGGAATACCAGATCAGCCAATAACAGAACCATTTCTTCGTTATCCTTGTAATGTTCCACAGCCTCAACGAGTACTTTCTCAGCGGAAGCAGTATCGCCTGTTTCCATATATGCTGAATACAGCAGATGTGACGAGTTGGCTGAATAGGCTTCTTCATGAAGTCTGCCTAAATGCTCAATGGCCTTCTCCCATTTCTGGCTTTCATAGGCCGCCACAGCTGTGTTGTAGATGAGATTGGAGTCTATTTTAACAGACAGGAAAGGACTTTGCATTACTTCCAGCGCATTCTCAAAAGCTCTCAGTGCATCGTCATACTTTTTCCCTGCAAAATGTCTTTCTCCCAAACCCTGAAAATCGTTTGCCAGAAGTACATAAGCAGGTGCCAGCAGCGATTCATAGCGCCCGCCTTTATCAAGGGAAAGCGCTTTCTGGTATGACTCATATGCTAAATAAAGCTGATCGGGATACATCTCGTATTTTTTCTTATCGTTTTTCTTAATACCATCCTGATAGGCGGTCTGGCAAAGAAGCCCTTTGGCATACCAGGTTCTGGGCCAGTTAAGCGTTTTTTTATCCCCTATGACTTCATCAATTACCGTTTTGGCTTCCTCATATTTCCCCGTTTCAATAAGTTGAAACACCGAATAAATCTTTATTCTCTGGGCATGTAAAAAAAGGGTGCACCCGGAAATGAAAACCATTAAACAAAATATTCTCTTCATGTAAACCGCTAATTAAATTTTAATTTCCTGCCTATGTATCATATAGTTCGCCAGTGTCATGGTAAAACTAAAATGATGCAGCTCTTAAAAGTAGGCAGCTGGCACCAGACTCCTGTTATAAAAAATCAATATCATAGTGTTTCTGACAATTCACCGGTTCGTCGCTGCCATGGTAAAATTATTAATTACAAAGATAAAAAAGTTCGGGTTGAATAGATGTATATATAAATGAGAAGTAAAATATTCCTTTGCACAGGAACTGTTTTCCCTGAAAGGACTGTTTATGGTTCTCCTGATAATCCTTCTGTCTGTTAATCCCGACTTTTTCAGGAGGAAGCAAAAGGTGGCAGAATTCACGGGGGAAAGAGAAAACAATGAAAATAATGAAAAAGGGAATAACAGATGATTCCGTTACTTTTTCTGTGGATGTAATAAAAAAGATGAGTATTAAAAGTGAAAACGTATTCCCAATGAATAGCTAATTGATGAGGGATCTATTTTCTGTGATTCAAATGTTATGGTTTCTCCCGTCCTGGGAATTGATATTTTTTTTGTTCTCTTATCAGGTCTTCGAGGGTGAAAGAGTTGAAATAACTGATAACCTGATTGTTTAATCCTTTCCAGAAATTTTGTACACAACAGATCTTTGACCGGTCGCATAAATAATTTCCTGAGATACAATCCATAACAAAAAGCCCTGGTTCAAAAGCTTTATAAATATCAAGCATATTAATTTCTGAGGCTGGGCGTGAAAGGATGTATCCACTCTTTCTTCCTCTCTTATTTATGATTAGTCCGGATGTTTTTAAGGAGGCTATGATGTTATCAAGATATTTTACGGAGATATTTTGCCTTTCAGCTATATCTTTTTGAAAAACACCTTCTTTTTTATCATCAAGAGCAATTTCAAGCATCGCTCTTATTCCATATCTTATCCTGGTATTAATTTTCAAGGTTCAGAATAAAGTGATTATATCATTTGAATATCGTAAGCAGAATCCAAATTTAACAATTATTTCATCGTTAACTTTCACCAGTCCTGAAAATTTTACCGGAGGATCTATATCAAGATCTGTCAGTTTTATTCTGGCGCTGCCGGAAAGAATCTGATTGTTGCCATCCATCTGCTCAATTTTACAATAAATGTCATACTCCTTTGTCACACCAGCCACTTTTATACTTAACCCTTTCAATAAAAATGATCCGTTTGTCTGATGGATTATACCATAGTGTTGAGGAATTCTAACCTCAAGAAAAGGGTATTGTTCTGCTTTTAGTAAAGTCAGAAAATCCCTGTAAACCAATTTATTGGAGCTTTTAAAATCTCTCACGGGGACTTTTACAAGAGATGCTGACGTCGCTTTCTCACGTCCTGTTCCCATGAAATATACATTGTGTACATTCACCTCATTCAGATCGTAATTGAAAAAAAGTCTGTTAATGTTTGACTCAACGGTAATATTGATGAATCCAGCTGAGCAGCCGTCTCTCACGGATTTTTCACCGGCATCCTTCCCCTTTCCTTCAACTATCAGGGGGAATAAGATCAATATCAGTGAAAATAATTTCATTTTATAATTTTTAATTTTCTAAGATAGAGTCTGGGGGCTGCCTCATAAATTGGAATTGAAGTAACTGAACACACGATCAGAATGAGATCGTGGTCTCCACCATGACTCCGTTAAATCCGGCATTATCACCATAAAGAGTAAAGTTTTTATAATTCTGAGACACATATTCAACCTTCAGCAGTATGGCTGATGTAAGGAACCATCCGCTGTTTATCTGGAACCGGTCGATAGAGGAATCGGTATTGTTTTTAACATAATTATATCTTATACCTCCGAAAAACTGTTCCTCTTTCCCAAAGTGAAACAGGCTTTCCAGGGCAAATTGAGAATAGGTAAACTCTGCACCCCCAAAAGCAGAAGTTCCGGTAACGGACTCATACGTTCCAAAAACTTCGAGACCTTTATATTTTGTAAATAAGTTTAACATAAGCGAATTATTCTTATCTGTAAATCCAGGTCCCCAGTTACCTGATAAATGATTCTTAGCAGGATCCACATCATCAGGACTGTTTTTCACCCTGTTCATCACGAGATAATATCGTGATCCTGCCCTGTCACCGTAATAAAGGGATCCCATGTGATTATTTGGTGCATGGTACCCGGATAAGGTAGTTCTGATCCTGAAATCGTTATTTATCTGCTTGTCATATCCACCTTTCCAGTAAAAGGCCAGTTCCTTGTGGGTGTCATAAGGGGTGTAAGATTGTTGTGCAGAGTTATAACCGACAAGGGCAGGTTTGAGGGTGCCGTTTGTAACTGCCCCCATTACAATTATTCCCTGATGACGATACAGAACCTCAAATGCCGGTGCAGTTGTAAAGGCATCCATGATATAATTGCCGACAAACCTGTTATTAATTACATGCCCATTGTCCGATCTGCGAAAATGCGCATCACCGTAGTTAATTTCCATCACTCCGACTTTAAAGGTTAGGTATTCCATTGCTTTGTCGACTGGTTGAGAATTGATAAACGGCAGTCTGTCGAGCAGCAGATACCCTCCCTTTACCCATGCTTCCACATGGTGCCTTGAAGACAGGTACGTGGTGAGGTTGACTTTTATGCCATCTGCCAGGATTGCTTCCAGTATAAGATTCGCTGTCGGGAGATTTATTCCCGTCCCGAGAGGGATAAGAGTGCTGTCAGCCTTATGTTTCAGCGCCTGATACTGCAATGCAAAATCAGCCCCGGTAAAAATCTTTGGTTCCTTCAGATCTTTAATGTATTCAACAGATTCTTCAAATTGTTGCCCAAAAGTACCTGCTGTCAGCGCAAGTGAAATAACGATGATAAAAAACTTCTTCATAAATTTTTAAATTAAGATTTATTAAAAATTAATTAAAATAATGCTTTGTTTATTTTATAATATTCAGATAATGAGCATTTTGTCAGCTCATCCCTGGATTATGTTTTCTTTTTATAATTAACTTCTGGTAGCTTTAAACCTTTGCGTTTTATGTCAATAGTTCGTTAAATTTTTATATTGCGGTGATAATGAATATTTTAACAATTCGGGTATAAATTACCTATATTGTTGATATATAATATATTGCGCCTTTGCGCCTTCGCGTTTTATTTTAATTTAACGAACTGTTGTTATATGAAATTAACGAACTATCGGTTTCATAATAAACACT
Organism: uncultured Bacteroidaceae bacterium; assembly: GCA_964454295.1. Classification (GTDB taxonomy): domain Bacteria; phylum Bacteroidota; class Bacteroidia; order Bacteroidales; genus CAYVTV01. Next base: position 3,782 of record CAYVTV010000133.1, on the reverse strand, counting down.
TCAGGCGACTTCTGTTTAAGTTTTACTTAGAAGCCTTAATGCAAAATGAACCGTTACTTTATTTCCTGTTTTAAGCGCCCCCAGTAAAGCAGTTGGCGGATTAATTTTAAAATCACTCATCAGCAGGTCAACAGATCCTTCCAGTGAGATGGTGTTATCCTCGTTTAAATGACCGGTGAAAGGAACATCAATTTCTTTTGTTATTCCTGCAATAAAAAGCCTGCCTTTAATGCTTCCCCTGAATTTTCTCTCTTCAGAGATCAGCTCTTTATTTGCCAAAAGACTGAACCTGATAATCTGGTGCGCATTTGCTTTTAGTGCCTCATACGCCTTTTTATCCATGATGGAATTTTCGCTTTTTATATCGGATGTTTTACAGCTGAATTCAACCATTTCAATACCTTTCAACTGATTTCCGTCTTTTGCAAATTTCACCTCGCCGCTGCTGGTTATAACATTCATCTGCCAGTCGTGAAGGTTTGATGTACCTTTTATCAGAACCTCATTTCCTTCTTTTGCAAATACATATACCTGTCCAAAAGAAGGAACAGATGATGCTATGATGCTTATTATTAACGCGCTGATAAATGATCGAGTCATGAGTCAAATTTTAAACCTATATATCCTATAGAACATATAGCACAAAGTTATAAAATTTTTCACTAATAACAGTGTAATCTTTAAAAAAAATCACTATTTTCCGTTAAATTCAGATTCATGATAAAGAGATTCTGAGCGATAGCGAAGAACTGAGCTTTAGCGAGCTCAATGAAGTTAATCTCATCATTTTTACCGGAACCTTCAAAAGAAAATGATGAAATTACGTTCAGGAGTTTTTTAACATTTCAGACTGACATTTGTTTTACTAATAAATGAATAATTCCGGGTATAATAACAAGTATGAGAAGAAAACCATGTGGGTTGTCTTGTTGACAGCCATCACAATGGTAGTGGAGCTTATATTCGGGTTGATCACTAATTCAATGGCATTGCTGGCCGACGGTATTCACATGGGTTCTCATGTGCTGGCTATAAGCTTAAGCTGGATTGCATACGTTGTTATCAGGAGGGTATCCAAAAGCAAAAAATTTTCAGGGGATTCAGAGAAGATCATTTCCCTCGCCGGGTATACCAGTGGGTTAATATTGCTGATATTCTCAATAGTTATAATAACGGAGGCAGTTAAACGTTTCTACAATCCGGTTGATATTGTGTACAGAGAAGCTATATTGGTAGCTATTATCGGACTGGCGGTTAATATAGCCAGTGCATTACTGTTGCATCATGATCGTGAGCATTCCGACCTTAATATACGTGCGGCGTATTTGCATGTTCTGGCTGATGCACTTACCAGTCTGTCGGCTATTTTGGGATTAACTGCCGCTGCGATATGGAACATTCCTTATATTGATACCATTGCGGCAATTGTCAGTTCGTTGGTGATCATTAAATGGTCAGCCGGGTTATTGAAGGACTCAGGGAAAGTTTTGCTAGATGTATACTATATTGGTCATGAAAATAAAAAGCAATAGTATTATTTCCTCCCGAATACACCTGTAAGATTTATAATCGTTTTGTTTCTTTAAATGCTTATTATGATCAGGAATTAGCTATTTGTGTATTTCAGGATTTATTAAACAGATATATATTACATTTACAATTTTATTGTAAATCATAAATTTTGATCTATGCAAGTCAATGTGACAAGAAAAGATTATAAATTCCTCCCTGATCCCAGCCGGGTAATAGCACGCTTTCTTTATACTTCTGATGAAAGAAGTAAGGATATTATCAACAATGTGTTGGCTATGACCGATAATGAAGCAAGTATAGCATTAAGTCAGGTGCTGAGAGGTTATGCAAGACGACACAGGAATATTTCAGTAATATTTGAAAGACATTTTCACAAATTGGATAACCTGTTTAATGATCTGGGAATAAAGCAAAGCGATATTATTAAATCAAAACAGGCACTTATAGGTTCATTTTTTACTAAGGAATATTCCATTGAATCAGCAGCCTTTTTTAATCCATCCGTTGTAGAAGATCCCGATCAGTCAGAATTAGGTCCCGATGAGAAAAGACTGATCTTTAGTTTCAGAGCAACAGGGGAAGGGCATATCTCATCAATTGTTTTTCGTTCAGCTGTTATTGATAAGTACAGTAATCTGATTATTGAGCCTGTAGGCAAAATGCTGGCAGAAGCAGATCGTATAAAAAGACATATTTACCATAAAAATTCGTTTATAAAGAGGCTGGATGAGATGCGTGATTTCGACAATAATATTTCTCCGGTTTTTGTATTGGAAAAATTGGGTGATAGTTTTACTTATGGTGAATTGAAAAGAGCAATAGAAGTAACAAGAAAAACACATCAACTTTCCCAAAATAAAGAAAAAATCATTCAACAAATGATGTGGCTGGCGAAATCTCATTACGAGATTGACTTTTCAATTGATTCGGCCATTTCTGAAAGAGTGATTTTTCCTATCTCCGAATGCGAAAGAAATGGTATTGAAGATGCACGTTTTGTTAAATTTACATATGATAATGGCGAAGTATCATACTTTGCTACCTATACTGCCTATGATGGCGTAACTATATTGCCGAGGTTACTTGAAACCAAAGATTTCTATCATTTCAAGGCATTAAGCATTCATGGTGATATTGCCAGAAACAAAGGGATGGCATTATTTCCCAGGAAAATAAAAAATAAATTTGCCATGCTATGCAGGATTGATGGGGTTAGTAATTATATAGCCTATTCAGATGAAATAAATATCTGGCACGAAGCCAAAATTATTCAGACACCAAAATTTTCCTGGGAGCTGATACAGGTTGGGAATTGTGGCTCCCCTATCGAGACAAAAGAAGGCTGGCTTGTAATTACGCACGGAGTAGGGCCCATGAGGGAATATGTATTGGGAGCATCACTGTATGAGCTTGATGATCCTGAAAAGGAGATTGGAAGGCTAAAGACCCCTTTATTGTCTCCCAATGCTGAAGAAAGGGAAGGTTACGTGCCCAATGTGGTTTATTCCTGCGGTTCTATTATACACAATGGGAATTTAATCATTCCTTATGCCATGTCTGATTACTCAGCTACTTATGCTTCTGTTGATTTATCAGAACTACTGGAAGAGTTGAAAAACTCAAGATAGGGGCAGGGGCAGTGGCAGTGGCAGGGGAGTAGCAGTTGCAGTGGCAGTTGCAGTGGCAGGGGAGTAGCAGTTGCAGTAGCAGTTGCAGTAGCAGGGGGAGTAGCAGTTGCAGTGGCAGTAGCAGGGGGAGTAGCAGTTGCAGTGGCAGTAGCAGTTGCAGGAGCAGTGGCAGTAGCAGGAGCAGTGGCAGCAGCAGTAGCAGGAGAATTAAATATAAAATAATGGATTACAGTTTTAGGAACCTTAAAGTATATAAGCTAGCATATGATTTAGCAATGGATATTTTTGAAATATCAAAAGGGTTTCCAAAAGAAGAAAAATATTCATTGACAGACCAGATAAGAAGGTCTTCAAGGTCAGTTTGTTCAAATATTGCTGAGGCTTATCGTAAAAGAAGGTATCCAAAACATTTTACCAGTAAATCAAGCGATGCTGATGGTGAGGCTAGTGAAACAATGGTATGGATTGACTTCGCTTTTAGCTGTAAATATATCGATGAGGAAATAAAAGATAAGTTATTAAGAAAATATGAAGAAGTGGGGAAAATGCTTGGTAGTATGACAAATAATCGGGAGTGTTCACTTAACTGTGTCAGTTTCATAAATTCTATTTTCAAAGTAA
>CAYVTV010000132.1:5682-11312 GCA_964454295.1 uncultured Bacteroidaceae bacterium | reverse complement strand
GTTAAGGTCAGTTGTGCCCTCAAGGGAGAATTTTACTTTCTTTACTGTGTAATTTCCTGATAGTTTGGGTATAACCTCAAGAGAAAGAACGGGATTTTCCGGTTTATTGATCAGGACTGGAACCTGATAGTGATTTACAATAATATCAAATTTGGAAGATTTCCATGTACAGGACGAAAATATAATAATATACAGCAGACAGATGAATGCAATTGGGGAAAGCTTCATTTTATTCATATTTTGATTATTTTTAAGGGCTGATTCCTGTTAATGGAATGCCAGGTAAATATATTGAAAATTATGCAAAAACAGGTTTGCCAGGAGGGATACGAAGGTTAACACAAATATAAACGCTTGTATGGTTTGATTTGTTTTTTTTTATTGTTTGACGCTGTCAGGCTGCGCTCGCTGAAGCTTCGCGAAAGTGAGCGCAGCCTGACAGCGTTAACAGCCGCAAAAAATATTGTATAAAGTAATAAAACCGCACAAGCGGTAAATATAATATACTCGTATGAACAGCATTCAATGGCGGAAGTTATCAGAGATAATTGAAGGCAAGGAGCCTTTCTCTCCTGTTACAGGATTTATTATTGACAGTCCGTGGCTTCCCGGGTGGTACGGGATTACAAACCTTCAGTATTATGCTTCTGAAAAAAGCTGGTTTGATGCCAACCTTAAAGCCATTCAAACATTTCCGGAAGTTATATTTTTGCCCGGATTCTGGTCGGAATTTGGTATGTGTAGTGAGCCTTCCGCATTTGGGGCGAAGATGGTATTTATGCAGAACAATCTTCCTCATGCAGACAAAATTCTGACAGATATTGCAGAAGCAGTATCTTTGCAGGAACCGAATCCAAAAACTGACGGGATGCTTCCATTTGTCCTTCAACGTTTAATTGATCTCCAGCTGGAAATTCAACGTGAAGGACATGAAGTTAAGTTTGCCATAGCCCGCGGGCCGCTTAACATTGCTTCCTTTCTGATGGGCACTACAGAACTGATGATGGCAATGATAATGGACCCTGAAAATACCCATCGTCTGCTGGAAATTATTACCCGGTTTACAGTTAACTGGATACAGCTGCAGAAAGAAACGCTTAAAACCATTGAAGGGATATTGATACTTGATGACATCGTTGGTTTTGTAGGAGAAAATGAATTAAAAGATTTTGCAGTACCCTATATTAAAAGGATTTTCTCCGGTATCGATTCAAAAGTCAACTTTTTTCACAACGATGCACAAGGATTGATATGTGCTCCGTATCTGAAGGAAATGGGGATTAACCTGTTCAATTTCAGTTTCGAACACAGTTTAACAGAAATGCGTAAGCTGGCCGGACCAGAAATAACCCTGCTGGGAAACCTTCCCCCGAGAGATATTATGGCAGCGGGAACGCCGGAACAGGTTTATGAAGAAGCAAAAAAGATGTACAATTCCATTGAGGATAAAAGAAGAATTATATGGTCTGTGGGCGGGGGAATGCCGCAGGGGGTTTCCAGTGAGAATATACGGGCGTTTGTTGGGGGATTGGAGTAGAGGGATCACGGGATCAAGGGGATTGATTGAGTAATTGAGTAATTGAGTAATTGAGTAATTGAGAAAGTGTTACGTAGCCGCAGAGCATGCTCTGCTGATTTGTATTAAAGTTAGTCAGGGATCAAGGGAACGAGGCGGGAATGGGAGACTAAGCTATCCCGTGATAGCGTGATAGCGTGATCCCGTGATCCCCTATAAACAGTTGATCCTTGATATATTCATTATAGATTTCGATTCAGTTATTAACATGTATGATAAAAACACTACACAATGAAAACAAAACTCATTATCTTTTCTCTTATCCTTCTTCAGGGGCTCAGTGGCAGGGGTTATTCACAGGCTGTGCTCTCAGCTGTTAAGTCAGACTCAAAAATAGATATTTATATCAACAGGAAATTCCTGTTTACAAGTTACATTACCTCACCGTATGAGAAATACCCTTTCTTTTTTCCGGTGAATGGTCAGTCAGGTGCAGGTATTACCTCAATGAGAAACGGGAATTATCAGCATCACAGCTCGCTCTTCTTCGGGTGTGATCTGGTGAACGGTGGCAACTACTGGCAGGAGGGGCTTGACAGGGGGCAGATATTATCTTTGCGGGCAGATATTCTTGAGGAGTCAGGAGAACGGGTGGTTATTGAAAATGAATGCATCTGGAAACGTCCCGGTGCTGATGCTCCGGTAAAGGACATAAGGAAGATCATCATTTCCGCACCTTCAGATGAGATGTACAGGATAGATATTGAGATAACCATGGAAATGCTTATGGATGTGACAATAGGGAGAACCAATCATTCACTCTTCAGTGCAAGGATGGATCCTGATCTGGCTGTAATTAGCGGAGGCACTATGATCAATGCTGAGGGTGACAGGGGTGAAAAAAACACCTTAGGCAAACCATCGGCATGGATGGATTACTATGGCAACAGGAGGGGGAAAACAGAAGGGCTGGCAATCCTTCAGCATCCTTCCAGTGCGTGGTATCCGGCACCATGGTTTACAAGGGATTACGGTTTCTTCTCCCCCACTCCAATGAATTGGCCGGAAGATCCGGAAAAAGGAACATTTTTCCGGAAAGGGGATAAAATTTACCTGCGTTACCGGGTACTGGTGCATTCCGGTGATCACAAAGAAGCTAAAATTGCGGACGAGTTTGAGAATTACAAGTCGGAATAATTTTGTAAATTGTAGTCCTTAATATATATTAAATTGTAGTCCCTTAAAATATATAATATATGGAAACAAATAACAACGATCTTTCTTCTGTTAAAGACACAAATGACAGGAAAGATGAAGGAAGGAACTGCAAAGTTCATAGTTTTATTACAAAGCATTCTCAGGTAATCTCATTTATCCTGGTAATAGTTATCATTGTTCTTTGGGCAGTCATTAAGATGACCAATATGGAAAAACGTGCCTTAATTGAGAAGGAACAAATGGTTGAATTGTATGAGAATAAAATGGATAGTCTTAGTATTGCTTCCATGGAAATTACGGGCAAAGTATTTTCCTGGGCAATAAGAAGTGAAATGACCCGTGAGAACATAGAGCAGGTTAACCAGTTCTTTATTAGTTTTATACAGTTCCCCAATGTCAGGAAGATACAGCTTGTTGACCCGGAAACATCACAGGTTATAATATCCACAGATAAGAAGGATGAAGGGAAGATCATTGAGGACACATTGATTTTACAGGCTGAGAGGACATATACTATTTCATCCGACGACGGGGTGAAAATTATAAGTCCTGTTATGGGTTTGAATAAAAAGATCGGTATCCTGATAATTGAAATAAAAAGTGCCGGGTAATGGTATCATTTGAAAAAGCAGTGAGCTGGTTAAAGACATTCTGGAATACAGAACTCTTTAGTTTAGGGGAAACTACATTTACTTTCAAAATTTTTTTTCTGTTGATTTTTTCCCTTTTTCTGTTATTTTACCTTACGGCAAAAATCAGAAATCTGCTGGTTAATAAGATCTTCCCCCGTTATAATCTTGAAATTGGCATAAGTCAGTCTATAGGAACTCTTTTACGTTATATCTTAATAATACTTGGGTTAATAATAATATTCCAGACAACAGGTATTGATCTAAGCGCAATTGGGTTACTCATCGGAGCTCTCGGAATTGGAATTGGATTTGGCCTTCAAAATATTGTAAATAATTTTATATGACTATCAGTTATCATTAACAATACAAGTATAATTAACAGATGCACAAGCTATTAAAAGTCTATCAAACAATTTCTCCCCATAATACCTTCGGTTTACCTTGTAGCAAAACTCATCGAGGTAATTCTGAATGTACTTTTTGGAAACCATATGATGAACGCCTAATAATGAACGCTTTGCATTACTTATCATGGTGTGTACCCATGGCAGCATCTTTTCCGGTTCCTCAGGATCTGAATTTTTTGCGTGATGTGCCCATACGTTTTCCTTTATATTTACAAAACTGGTGTAATTATCGGTCTTTATAACTGAATCATAATGAATGTTTTGCTTTATAATAGAATCCACTGTCTCAGATTTCTGGTTGTCCATAACAGCCATACGGACGTACCTGAATTTAGTAGATTTCTTATGCTTTTTTTGAGGGGCGAAATCATGAACCGTACTTGCCATAACCATTACAGCACTTTGCTTCTGGCTTCCACGGCCACGCTTTTTCTTTTCCCCTTTGCGCTCTTCTGCGCTCTTATCCGTATCAACACTTTCAAAGAAGCCCTCATCAAGTTCCACAATCTTGGTTATAGGGTATTGGCCATCCCTGGCCCCCATAGATTTGCGGATCTTTTGCATCATATACCAAACAGGTTCATAAAACTTATGCCCAAGTTGTCTTTGCATTTCAAGGGCAGAAAAGCTCTTCTTAGTACTGGTCATAAGGTGTATAGCAATAAACCAGTACCTGTATGGCAAATTACTGCTCTGGAGAATGGTTCCACTTCTCAGGGTAGTCCTGGTTTTGCAATCCTTACATTGATATTGAAGAATGGTTTGCTGCCAGTAGTGTTGCTTACCTCCACACTTTCGGCAGGTTACTCCAACATCATCTCTTATTTGCTTGAATTTCAACATACAAGCATTTTCGTCCGGAAAACTTTCAATAAATTTGATTAGATTCATGGCAAAATATTTCCTACAATATAATCAAATTGTTTATAATTACCGACACTCATATAATTTTATTAGTGGTATTATAATTCTTTTTGAGAGGCCTGTTAAAGTTGGGGACAGGATTGAAATCGAGAATCTTGCAGGGAACATAGTAAGTATATCCGCACGCTCAACAACGATTATTACCAATGACAATATTGCTGTTATTGTTCCCAATTCGGATCTTGTGAGCACAAGAGTGATCAACTGGAGCCATAATAACAGGAGTGTCAGGTTGAATTTCCCGGTAGGTGTCTCATATAAGGAGGATCCGGAGAAAATACGCAATATTCTCATCGAAGTAGCAAATGAGAATCCGGGTGTTTTGCAAACTCCGCCTCCGGATGTGCTCTTTGAAGAATTTGGTGACAGCAGTCTTAATTTTCATCTGAGGGTATGGACAGATGAATACAGTGATAAGCCCAAAGTGTTGAAAAGTCAGTTATATTACGCTATATTTAAAAAATTTAAAGAAGATAATGTTGAAATTCCGTTTCCGCAAAGGGATATACATATTAAGTCGGAAAAATTATAAACGGCACTTTATACAATGATTTAAGTTTTTTCGATTTGACTTTTGCCGGATTAAGACGGAAAAACTTAACATTATTTATGTTAATTAATTGATAATCAATGATTACAATACAAATTTACCGGATATACGGGAATTACAAATGAACTTACATTAAATGACTAAAGCAAAGAGGTTTGGAACATTTGGAGGAGTGTTCACTCCTTCTATATTAACGATACTGGGTGTCATTATGTACCTCCGGTTGCCCTGGATTGTAGGACAGGCCGGGCTATTAGCAACCTTGGGCATAATTCTGGTAGCTCACATAATTTCAGGAAGCACGGGATTAAGTGTTGCGTCGATCGCAACCGACAAAAGAGTTGAAACAGGAGGGACTTATTACATTATATCGCGCAGTCTTG
>CAYVTV010000132.1:0-5672 GCA_964454295.1 uncultured Bacteroidaceae bacterium | reverse complement strand
GCACCCTGGGGTGGGCTCTTTTTGTTGGATTGTCATTCAGTGTCAGTTTATATTTAATAGGTTTTGCAGAGGTATTTTTAGGTTATTTTGGCTTTGAGGTAAATCTCACTACCATAAGGATAGCAGGATCAATAATATTGTTTCTGGTTTTGATTCTCACTTTCATCAGCACTTCTCTTGCTATAAAAACGCAATATATCATACTCACTGCGATGGTGCTTTCAGTATTATCGGTAATTTTAGGAAGACACGAATATACACCTGAAACGCCTCAGTTACAATCTTTACCCGGATCACTTCCCTGGATAGCACTTTTTGCCATTTTCTTTCCTGCAGTGACGGGTTTTGAAGCAGGCGTTTCTATGTCCGGTGACTTAAAAGATCCGCGCAGGGCTATTCCACTAGGCACTATTTCGGCCATTTTAACTGGCCTGACAGTGTATGTGATTCTGGCATTCTTTTTTAGCTACACTGTCAGCAGTGAAATGTTAGTGAATGATCCCAATGTATTATTTAAGATATCTCTGGTACAACAATTTGTTATCGCAGGGATTCTGGGAGCGACTCTTTCCTCTGCACTTGGCAGTATTCTTGGAGCTCCACGGATTATGCAGGCAGTGGCAGGAGATCGTATTGCGCCATTTTTTTTCAGTAAAGGCTACGGCCCTTCCAATGAACCTCGTAATGCTTTATTGCTTACATACCTGATAGCACAAGCAGGAATTCTAATCGGTGAGTTGAATGCAATTGCACGTATCGTCACTATATTTTTTATAATAACCTATGGATTTCTAAACATTACCTACACAGTTGAAAGCTGGGCCAGCAGTGATTTCAGGCCCTCATTTAAAATCCCCCGGTTTGTCAGTATTATTGGATCCATTGCCTGTATTGTAGTAATGATACAACTGGATATCATGGCTATGGCCGGTGCATCGGTAATTCTCCTTGCTCTGTTCTTTTACCTGAAGAACAAAGAACTTAACCTGCAAACCGGGGACACGCGGTCAAGTATCTGGTTATCACTGGTTAAAACCGGGCTTTTAAAGCTGACAAAAAGCAAAACCAATGCAAGAAACTGGAGGCCGAATGTTATCCTTTTCAGCGGAGGGGCCAAAAACAGACCACACCTTATTGAACTGGGTAAAACCATAGTTGGCAAACTAGGTATTTTCACAAACTTCGAACTCATTGAACAGCCCGATGAAAACCTGCTGTTTGAAAAAAAAGTAAAGGTAAGTGCCGAAACTATTGGAGAGCATACTGATATTATTACCCGAAAACATCTTTGTAGTGATATTTATGAAGGTATAGAGATGATCAGCCGGGTATATGGTTTTTCGGGCTTTGAACCCAATACAGTTCTGATGGGATGGGCAAAAAATACCCGAAATCCGGAAAAATTCCAGGAACTTCTTATTAACCTGAATAAACTTGACTATAACATCACATTTCTCAATTACAATAAAGAAAAAGGGTTCGGAAATTACAAAAAAATTGATTTCTGGTGGAATGGAAAAGGGAGAAACCTTGCCTTTGCTTTACACCTTATTCGATTTATCACAGCAACCACCGAATGGAGAAATGCACAAATCAGAATTCTGGCCATTAATCCAACCAGTAAAAATACAGAACGCTTTTATGCCATCATCGGGCAAACGCTTGACAACTACAGGATAAGAGCAAATGTTAAAATCATTCAAAACCCCGAAAAAAGTAAGACAAAAGATATAATAAGATCTGAATCATCCGATACCGATCTCATAATTACTGAATTTCCTGAATTTGACAAGAATGTTATTCCCAAAGTAATTGCTTCGGTCAATGAATTGACAGAGAATCTGAATACCTGTGTTCTGTTACATGCATCTTCCGAATTTGAAGAGATCAACATTATATCTGATTTGCCTGCTATTGATAAAAGGAAGACGAAAAACATCCCGGGTGATAAACCTGAGGCTTCCATCGCGGATAAAATTGAACATTCCACAAGCGATATTGTATTTAATGAGGTGTATAACCTTGCACAGATCCTTGAAAAAGACACAGGTAATTTTCTGGATAATACATTATTTACTTTTCCGGAAAAACGGGAAATTTTTCTTGATCAGATGGAGAGTGTAACCCACAAAGCATTGGACAGACTTATAAAAACTGACAAAATAAAATCCCTGCAGGAAAAACAATGGGAATATTTAAAGATCCTCAATGACTTCACCTTTCATGTTCAAAAACAGATCTCTGTTTGCATCACTGATCACCTGAATTATGAAAAAGAGATCATCATAAACGGATTCCCTGATTATCTTAAAAAAACAGAAACAACACTGATCAACCTGCCACGGTATCTCAGGTTAAGATTCGGAATTAACGATTTTAAGAAACTCACATCAGGAAACGTGTTTAAACGTCTGATTAATAATGGAATAATACTATGGCTCAAGATTAAGGGGAATAATATAGGATATAAAATAAACCTTCATCCAGTCGCGAATTTTTTCATTTATTATAAGATCCTTGAATATTACCGGCAGTTCATCAGGGAATATACTGCACAACACCTATCAGCATTTACCCGTGTCAGGGAATATCTATCCGACTCTTATGAATTACTCAGTAATGCAAGAGCAGGAAATCTAACCCAATATGAAATAATTGAGGTAAAAGACAAGGCGTTAGCTATTATCAGAGAAATTAAGGACAATAATCAGAAGTTTGTTTATGATCAGGGTTATACACTGGTTAATGAACTAATTGAAAATCTTACGAATTTTACCCGAACCATTGAAAGTCCCCGCGCCAACTCCCTTAGTCAGAAATTCAGATTGTCAGATAAAAAGATTGCTGCCCTTGAAGCTGAACTTTCAGAAACTCCGGATATCTTCTTTCAATACATAGGTAACTATATGAACAGGACATATCTTGATTTTGTTTTTATTACCCTAAAGAGCCGAATAACCACAAAAGTTGAAAAAGCATATCAGGATATGGAAGTAATGGTGGAAGGGAATATCCTTTCAAAACTCAGAACTTTTGAAAATCAGGTCAGATTAATTGCAGAGACAGGAAGCAGCACAAGTTTGAAGAAAGAATTTATCAGTTCCAAAACTGTTATCAAACCTGATTTTGATGAATTATTAACTTCTTTATTCCGGGAAATACATGAGTTGGTTGAATTCTTGCCTGAATCTATCGAAATCGCTGAAGAAGGCACAGGGGAAATATCAGGTACCGGAAACATTGAAGAATTATCAGAATATATTGTATCTGTCAGAAGAACAGCCGATTATTATGTCAGCAATGAACTAAATGACCAGATCAGGAAGCAGTCTGTTATAACCGGCAATGAATTATCTCTTTCCGTAACAGCTATAAGGGATTTGATCCGGCTGGCAGGGTTCAGCCTTATTTCCGGTGAGTCAGCTGACAACAGAGATGAAACTGACAGTGAGAAGATTCAGGAACAACGGAAAACCCTGCTGGATAATTTATTTAAAAACATCGGCATTGAGGAGAGGAAAATAAGGGAGGTAATGCGTGAATTCAAATTGAGTTTTAACACAGGAATAAAAAACGCATTTGAGTCCTTATCTTCTGCTGTCATATTAAAAACTTCGACCGGATTGAATAAAAAAATCAAAGAGTCTGGAAAACGAATGAACTTCAGACGCCTCGAAAAATTAAAAAATGCAATAAGAAACAATATATTAAATCAGTCTGTAAATATCTTATACAGCCAGAGTGAAGGTTTATTATGGGCAAAGCGTATGGAAGGATCCCGGGAAAATACCTTATTGCACCCCGGGGAACAGTTCTCAAAAATGCTAAAAAAGCTGTTACCTGAACCGGGTGTTATGCAACGATTACCTTTTTATTATTCCAGTTTATTTTCAGGAAGCTCCGGTATTGGTGAAGACTTCTGGATAGGAATGGAAGATGAAATTAAAAAGGGAAGTGCCGCAATTAAACATTTTTTAAACAGAACTTCAGGAATGCTTATTATCACCGGTGAAAGAAGTTCCGGCAAATCCAGTCTGAGTAAACACCTTGCAAACCTGCACTTTGAAAAAGAAAATATATACTCAGTCAGAGCACCAAAAGAGAGCATAGCAGATAAAAATCTATTCACACAAACTCTCCTGAAAAGTATTAACAAGCAGGATGATCCGGAGTACTGCCTTGATATGCTTCCCCCGGGAACTGCCATAATAATTAATGACCTGGAGTTGTGGTGGGAAAGGAAACCTTTCGGAACGCAGGTAATAGATTACATCATTCACCTGTCACGGCAATATGGACATAAAGTATTATTCATTATCAACATTAACAGGTTTGCGTTGAAGATCATCAACCAGCTGACATCACTTAATACCTGGGCAAGAGAAATTATTTTATGTCAGCCCTTTGATGCCCGTGAGTTAAAAGATCTTATTCTACTCCGTCATAAGGCCGGGGGCATGAAATTCATTATGGATAATAAACATGAAACCGACTATAGCAACTGGGATTATGCACGATTATTCAACCGCATATTCAGTTTATCCGCCGGAAATCCCGGATATGCCATAAATCTCTGGCTCGCCGGTATCAAAAAAGTTACCGGAAACAGTCTGATCATGGAAAAACCTTTCGGAAGCTCCATAGCATTACCAGACAATCTTTCAAAGGAAGAATGGTTTTATATTATGCAATTCGTTTTACATCGGAGATTTTCCAGCAGAAGTCTTGCGGAAATTCTCCTTAACGAGATTGACAAAACTGAGAATACCATACGGATATTACTTCAGAAAGGTATTCTGATCGAGAAATTTCCTGGTGTATTTTCATTAAATCCTGCATTAGAAATACATCTGGCCGAAAAACTTATTAACCTCGAATTATTATGATCTATATCAGGATATTCATACTTGCCGCAGCGCTTTATATCTTTTTACGTTCCGTTTCAGCCCTCTTCAGGTTGCTTACCGGTAAACGGAAATTAAGATATATTTTTCTCAGGGTTTTTCCTGTCGTTGAAATCATATTATGGATTTCATTTGCTTTCTGGGTGTCACATCAGTTATTCAGTGAATCAGATATATATCCCTTACTTACCGGCAGCATGATTGTGGTGTTAACCGCTATTTTCGGATGGTATTTTCTGCGTGACTTTATAACAGGGATCATTCTGAAAGCTGAGAATGCTTTTGAGCCCGGACAGATAGTATTAACCTCACTTGCGTCCGGCAAAATAAAAAAGCTGGGATACCGATCCATGGAAATAGAAACAGAAGCAGGTGAATGTATAAAAGTGCCCTATTCCCTGCTGAGCAACCGGAAATTAATACGACCTCCTGAAAAAAGTAAAGGGGTAAGCCGGATGATACAGCTCAGAATTCCATCAAAACACGGAGCAGATGATATACAGAGCATGCTACGCAGAAGGATAATGGAGATGCCATGGATTATAACAGGCGAAGATATTAATATAAAGATAGCCCGTGAAGAAGCTGATTTCTATGAAGTTGAACTATCTTTTCATTCGCTCGGTGATGAGATGGCTATGAAAACAGAGGAGAGTCTGAAGAGGTTTGTCGGGGAGGTGTTTGGAGATTGAGTAAATGAGTAATTGAGTAAATGAGTAATTGAGTAATTGAGTAAATGAGTAATTGAGTAATTGAGTAATTGAGTAA
>CAYVTV010000131.1:0-11382 GCA_964454295.1 uncultured Bacteroidaceae bacterium | reverse complement strand
TATCCATCTGGAACATTACCTTTTCCGGATCAGTATTCTGCACCATAAAATCATACATTATCTCACCCTCCAGATCGGCAAACTCCCTCGCGTGATTGTGATATCCAAACCTTATCCCTTCGGCGTTACATTTCTCCCCGATCAAATTCAGGTAGTCACAGGTGGCTTTTAATGCTTCAAGACTCTCAAAGCTGTTTTTCCCCAATCCTGGCACTACAATGTATGAAGCGCCGGCAGCCTTATGGGCGGCAATACACTGATCCCACCACTCCATAGCTGCATCCCACTCTTCTGCCGTCGGCAAACCTCTTCCCGTATGCGAACTTAAATACTGCATCCCGTGTGATTCCACCAACGCAGTGAATTCAACAGGATCCATACCGTAAAACTGTCCGTCCCTGTATCCCGCCGTTTCAACAAATTTGTACCCCATTTCCCCCACTGCAGCAATGGTTCCGGCAACATCTTCTTTCATGTTCTCACGAACGGAATATAACTGCAGACCGATGAACTTTTCAGCTTTTTTTGGAGCGCAGGAATAGGCAAAACCTGCAATTACAAGAGAAATAATAAGTAATCTGGAAAATTTAAAATAGTTGGTTTTCATTGTTAATAGATTTAATTTTAAAGTATATTAAAGATTTTGATAATGTAAATTATTGGGTTATTGGGTTAGGGTAATGAAATCGTTTTACTAATTTTTAACCACAAAGGACTCAAAGTACACACGAAGGGACACAAAAGAATTATTCAGATCACCACATAACCACCTTTATACATATCATTCGTGTGTTGATGAGATTTTATCAAGGTGCTGAAAGCACATGCAGACATGGACGCACAACCGTGCGTCCCTACACAACCACTCAACCACTTAACCACTTAACCACTCCCCTACTTCCCTTCCTTCGTCTTCCCTCCCGGCTTACCTATACTATCTCTCATCTGCGTATCGGCTTCGATATTCTTCATCCGGTAATAATCCATGATCCCCAGATTCCCACTTCTGAAAGCCTCCGCCATAGCCATAGGTATCTGAACTTCCGCCTCAATTACCTTTGCCCTTGCTTCCTGTGCCTTGGCTTTCATTTCCTGTTCCAGTGCAACAGCCATGGCCCTCCTTTCTTCTGCCTTGGCCTGTGCTATGTTCTTATCGGCATTTGCCTGATCCATCTGAAGTACGGCACCAATGTTCTTTCCAATGTCAATATCAGCAATATCAATGGATAATATTTCAAATGCAGTACCTGCATCAAGACCTTTTTCCAGTACCACGCGGGAAATGAAATCGGGATTCTCGAGTACCTTTTTGTGACTATCGGCTGAACCGATAGAAGAAACTATCCCTTCCCCTACCCTTGCAAGAACGGTGTCTTCACCGGCACCTCCTACAAGCTGCTTGATGTTGGCCCTTACCGTAACCCTCGCTTTGGCTATAAGCTGTATACCATCTTTCGCAACAGCCGTAACCGGCGGTGTATTTATTACTTTGGGATTTACCGACATCTGAACAGCTTCGAATACATCCCTCCCGGCCAAATCAATAGCCGTAGCCATTTTGAAAGTGAGATCTATATTCGCCTTATTCGCCGATACAAGCGCGTGAACTACCCTTTCAATATGACCCCCGGCAAGAAAATGAGCTTCAAGATCATTACGAAAAAGGTCTATACCTGCTTTTATTCCTTCAATCATCGCCCTGACAATAACTCCGGGAGGAACTTTCCTCCACCTCATGAATATGAGCTGAAGCAGACTGATCCTTACTCCCGAAACAAGTGCCTGGAACCACAGACCGATTGGTATAAAGTAAAAAATGATCCAAAGACCAATAATACTGACAACTACAATAATAATCCATGATAAATTAGGTTCCATAATAGTTTTATTTAATGGGTTTGACAATAAGCTGAGAACCGGTATATTTTACCACCTCAATAGCAGTATGTGGATCAATATACCCGGCAATAGATTTTCCTTCCATGACAATATCGTTAACTTTAACTTTTCCAACAGGAGCAAGACGTGTCAGAGCTTCCCCCTTGTCTCCAACTTTTACTGAACCTTCGGCTGGCGACTCATGACTTGTGCTGTCAATTTTGGTATCAAGCATAACCCTCTTCCATGTCCGTGAACGAAGGGCAAAAGCCAACACAACGACAGATAATAATATTGTGACACCAAGAGTAATCAACCCCATACTTACACCAAAATTGGCGAAGGCAAGGTAAATACCCCAGCCGATAAGCAATACCCCGCCTATACCCGCAACGGTTACTCCCGGAATTAACAAAAACTCTACAAGAAATAAAAAAATTCCTAAAACGATCAGAATAATTACACCAGCCATAGTTATTGTTATTCAATTATTGATATCAATCCTCTTTGACTGAGCCCGGAACGCATACGCTCCAATACATTGAGCTCACCTGTCCTGACTTCACTCTTTCCTTTGTAATGAGCAATTATCGCACACTGCTCAGCCTGTATCCCTGTGTGATCACAAACCTCAACAAGGCTCTCAATAACATATTCAAAGGTGTTAATATCATCATTAAATAACAACAGAACATGAGAATTCTCACTCTTGTTTTCATGACTGCTTTTTAACAGAGGCTTGTCATGTGAATTGTCTGTCATATTTTATAATGATTGTATTTTTCAAATTTAGGAAATTAATTTTGTAATGACAAGGAAGGGGGGGATTATTTAGAGGGACGAAGGGGACGAAGGGGACGAAGGGGATCACGGGATCACGGGATCACGGGATCAGGGGATCAGGGGATCACGGGATCGAGTGTCTGGTGACATCTCAATAAATCATCAAATTATCAAATCAATAAATCAACTAATCAACAAATCAATAAATCATCTCCTCCTCTCCATCTCCTTCACTTTCGCCGGCGGCATCTTCTGCCCGTTATACCAGGCCACAACAAACGCGTCGTTATAACCACGCTTTTTTATCATATCCAGCACCTTTACGGCCTCATCGTACCGATCAAATTTTCCTGCATAATACCGGGTCATATTCCTCCCGGGAATGGTTTCACCCGTTACCGGCGATAGCCCGCCAAAGGCATCGAAACTTACTTTCTTACTGAAAACACCCAGCTGTATCATATAAAAAGAGCCGGCAGGCAGGGAAACATCCACGGGGAAAGGATTGGAGGCAGAATAGGGTGATTTGTCAAGTATGGCAAACCGGCTCAATGATGATTCTTTCTCTGCAGTCGGTTTTAACTCTTCGCCGGGCTCACTCTGAACTGTTTTTACAGCAAACTGTTTCGCTGCCTCAGGGGTGTCAGGGGAAACGGGTTGCTGTGTAACATCCGGAATGTCAGGGGAAACAAGTTGCTTTGTTGTTTCAGAGGAGTCAGAAAAGACAGGATGCTTCGGTACTTCCGGTGGATCAGGAGAAACAGATTGCGGGATTACTTCCCGTGAGTCCGTGTAAACAGGCTGCTTCATTGCATCAGGCGAGTCAGTCAATGTCGATTGCTTTGTCATATCCGGCGGCAATTGA
This sequence comes from uncultured Bacteroidaceae bacterium, assembly GCA_964454295.1. Lineage (GTDB taxonomy): Bacteria > Bacteroidota > Bacteroidia > Bacteroidales > CAYVTV01. The sequence goes on along the minus strand of CAYVTV010000131.1, from coordinate 7,856 downwards.
GAACCATGTTGACTGGCTTCATCCGGCGGTACAGGAAAAACGGGAACTTTCCTCTCAGCAACTGTTTCCTCAGCCGTACTTATGTTAACAGTATCCTCAACAACCGTTTTAATATCAGTTAAAGATTTGGCAGTTGTTCTTCCTGATTCCATCTCTTTTACCAACCTGTATAATTCATCCGCTTTCATCTGATAATCCCTGGAATCCTTTTCCCACTCAATAATATTTTTCTGTAGATTCCATCTTGCGGCAGGATCGGCAATTTCCTTCGCTTTCAGCCGCCCTTCTCTTGCCAGATTCGCCAGGGAATCTGATTTAAACTGCAGAGAAAGCGCTTCTTTCAGGTTCTTATTGTAGGAAACAGGAAGTTCCGTCTTTTCAACGTGCTGAATCACAGGAGTATGAGGTACCTCGCTGTCCGTTACTTGATTTTTTTCAACCGGTGAAATAATGCTTATATCCGCAACCGACGGGAATGTTATTTCACCAAAATCTGCAATTCTTTTAAGTTCTTTGCTATCGGCAGAAGTAAGGTTTTTCTTAGGTTCCTGCATATGTAATCTGTGAACCGTGAATACTTTATCATCTCCGATTCTGCCCGTTACCAGAAGTAAAGAGCCAAGGTCGGATCCCGGCAGCACCAGCAGGTCGTCAAATGGAGAATTCAGGGGAAACCCCAGGTTCACCGGTTCGCTCCATGAATTCCTTTCGGCATCATAATGCGACTTAAAAACATCCAGACCACCCATGCTGTTATAGCCCTCTGAAGCAAAATAAAGATCGTTCCCGACGGGATCAAAATATGGGAAAAGTTCATCATACGGAGTGTTGAGAGAATTCAGGGGCTCCATATTCCCCCATCGTTTTCCGTTCAGGTACTTAACACGGAAAAGCTCTGACCCTCCCTTCTTCCCTTTGCTATAACCTGCAAAATGTATGTAATCTCCATTATTCAGAACCCTGGGAAGAAACATATACATGGTTAAACTGCCCTCCTCTTCACCGGAAGTCATCAGCTCATCAGGTTTTTGAACCAACCTCCCTCCTGTGGAATATATCTGGCGGATGTAACCGGTATCACTGAATGAAAACGATGAGCCTGCCAGTACTTCATACATATTATAACTGCGGGTATGTTCAACTGCATTCTCAGCATATTGCAGCCAACGACCGGAATCCGATGCCCGAAGTTCCTGTTTGGTAGCTGTCTTCTGAAATTTATCAAAACTTAAACCCGCTTCATTGAACAGGTACAACTTCATATAAACCCTGCCCAGATAATACCACACATCTGCAGGCACATCAGGCCTGGAACCGGCAAATTCCAGCATCTCAGCAGCCCTTTCCGGCTTCTCACCTAAATGATATAAACAACGGCCGCCGTAATAATTAAAGACACCATCCCTGGGATACCTGCCCAGCAAAATTTCATACTTTTGCAAAGCTTCTGCATAAGCTCCTTTAGTAAAATCAGCCGTAGCATCAGCCTTTAATACCGGGGTGGCAAATTCACCGGTTTGCGCATTAAGGAATGGAATACAACAAATGCAAAAGGTCATAACCAGGCCTGGTAAATGGCAAAACTTATTTACTCGCATAATACAATGAATAAAATTTGTTCAAGGCTTAAAATTAGAAAATAAATAATATCCCTCTGAAAAGACTTTTGTTAATAACTTTTTTTTATTCCGGAATTTTCACAATTTGCTTCAGATATTATTCCTGATAATATAATTCCAGATAATATAAGTTTAATATGTTTCTTTACCTCTTTAATGTTACCTCCTGTTATTATTAATTAAAGTTTCGCACGTATACAATAGAATAATCTATAGTTAAAAATTTCTATAAACATTAGTAAATTAATAATAAAGCTTCTTCCCCTTCGTCCCTTTCCCGTCCCCTTCGTCCCCTTCGTCCCCTTGATCACCTTGTTAATAAACTTTCCCCCCGAAAAACTGTTTAATTAATGTTGAATTATTAATTTTACACTTAATCATATTACATCATGAACAAGCTAAAAATTGGAGATATTGCCCCTGCATTCAGGGGAATAGATCAGAACGGTAAAGAAATTTCCCTCGATAGTTTTAAAGGAAAAACAGTTGTTTTATATTTCTACCCTAAGGATGACACTCCCGGCTGTACTGCCGAAGCGTGCAATCTGCGTGATAATTACAGCCGGTTTCTGGATTCGGGATACGAGATCATCGGCGTAAGCGCAGATGATGAAAAATCACATCAGAAATTTGCCGGAAAATACAACCTCCCTTTTTCACTGATAGCCGACCCCCAGAAAAAGATCATTAAAGACTATGGCGCATGGGGAGAGAAAAAAATGTACGGAAAGTCTTACGAAGGCATCCTCAGAATGACATTTGTCATCTCAGAAGAGGGAAAAATTGAAAAAATTATTGAAAAAGTAAAAACTGACGACCATAGCAGGCAGATTTTTGAAAATATTTAACATTAAGCACTAAAACATTATTATGAGCAAGGAAAAAAATGAAACGGTGAATGTAAATTCAGAAAAACTTAAAGCATTACAGCTGACACTGGAAAAAATCGAAAAAGGGTTCGGTAAGGGAGCCATAATGAAAATGGGTGATAACGCTATCATAGATGTTCCTGTTATCCCTTCAGGCTCTGTTGGAATAGATATTGCGCTGGGAATAGGCGGATATCCAAGGGGAAGGGTAATTGAAATCTATGGTCCGGAGTCGTCCGGTAAAACCACCCTGGCTATACATGCGATTGCGGAAGCCCAAAAAACAGGAGGCATTGCCGCTTTTATCGATGCAGAGCATGCTTTTGACCGCTTTTATGCATCCAAACTGGGCGTGGATATCGAAAACCTGCTTATTTCGCAACCCGACAACGGAGAGCAGGCCCTGGAAATCACCGATCACCTGATACGCTCAGGAGCTATTGATATTATCGTTATCGATTCAGTGGCAGCACTAACTCCCAAAGCCGAAATTGAAGGTGAAATGGGCGATTCCAGAATGGGATTACAGGCAAGACTTATGTCCCAGGCCCTGAGAAAACTTACTGCCAACATCAACCGTACCAATACCTGCTGTGTTTTCATCAACCAGCTGAGAGAAAAAATCGGGGTTATGTTCGGTAATCCGGAAACAACAACAGGAGGAAATGCACTGAAATTTTATGCTTCCGTTCGTATAGATATCCGGAAAATTTCACAGATCAAGGAAGGTGAAGAAGTCTTCGGAAGCCGCACGAGGGTCAAAATAGTGAAAAATAAACTGGCCCCACCGTTTAAAAAAGCTGAGTTCGATATCATGTACGGCGAAGGAATATCCCGTACAGGTGAAATCATCGACCTTGCTGTGGATAATAATATCATTAAAAAAAGCGGATCATGGTTCAGTTACGGAGATACTAAGTTAGGCCAGGGCCGCGACGGAGTAAAACAATTGCTGCTTGATAATCCGGAACTGTCAGAAGAAATAGAAGGTAAGATTACTGAAACTTTGAAGGGGAAAAAATAACTCGTAGGAAGGGATCGAGGGATCACGGGATCACGGGATCACGGGATCACGATATCACGGGATCACGATATTACGGGATCGAGGGATCAAGGGATCAAGGGATCCCTCGTTCCTTTGGTCCCGCGACTTAACTTTATGCGTCCCTGAATTCGTCCATGAAACGTTTTACTTTTGTCTTCATAATACGTCTTTAAGTTTACTTTTTTTGTAACCCTATTTCAGGACGAGACATTCATCCACTCATCCACTCATCCACTCATCCACGTAACCACTTACTCAATTACTCAATTACTCGATTACTCGTTTAATTCCATTTTTTCCCCTATCTTCACCCTTTTAAAATTCACGTGAACCAAGCTGCATTATTCCGTCTGATCATTCCGGCCCTTATCATGATGCTGTTACTTCCCCGGATAGTTCAGGCACATTCTTACTATCCCGGAAATAATACCATATATGGTGTAGTGACAGGAACAGAATTTTTTTCCTACCATTCATTCTCTCAGGTAAGAAACAAATTTCCCATGATAGCCGGATACCCGGTATTTACCACACTAACTCCAGGAATTACGGCCGGCATATATAAAACTAAAGGTAAACGTTCGCAGGTGCTGACATTATCCTCATTACTCCCTTCTCAAATATCATCCGATAACGGCAGTGGTGAAAACTACATTCTGAATATGGAAAACACTCTGTACTCCAGAACTTCTCTCGGTTACAACCTGTGGATGCCCCTCCTCCACAGGGCAAAGGCCGGTATTGAATATGGTATCTCAACAGGACTGCTACATGAATTCAGAAAACTATCCTATAAATCTGGCATTGTTGAAACGGCAAATGATATAAGCCTGTATGCCGGACCCGGACTGAAAGCTTATTGTAAAATAGTTCCCCGGTGGATAACAGAAACTGATGTTAATACTCTCTTCCATGCCCCATGGCTGAACTATGGGGTGAAAAACAAAGTCTATCCCGAAAATACCGGAAATTTTCGTTCTCCCTACCATACATTTATCTACGAAACCCTTTTCAGCCTCAAAACCGGATACCAGGTCTCACCCAAATACCTGATATCTCTGGCATATCAGAAGCAGGATCTTATCGGCTACGGGAGTGAGCATCCTTCATTTAAATCACGCTCACTGATTCATTATAAACTTGACAGAATACATCGTTTCAGGCTCATAATAAATATTGCCCTATGAGTAAAAGAATAGTGATATTGTCATCAATTTTGCTCTGCTTAACCTCCGGTTGCACCGGTTTATTTGTGGATATAAGTAAAGATGACCTGTGGCTGACAGAAAAAAGTGGTCAGGTTATCCTGCATTACAGGCCGGACAATTATTCCGAAAGTGAATCCCCCGGCCAGAATATCATCACCCGGATCCTGTATCAGCAAAACATTTATATCAGAAGGATTTGCGACAGCATAGGAGTGAATCTCACTGATAATGTGCTGATATACCTGTACAACGCAGACGAAGCACATGAAAAAATCGGCACCAAAGGAGGAGGTCATGCCGTCCCTAATTTCCTTAGTTTTTATTATACTTACCATTGCACCCTTTCCCCATATACCGACCAGTACGGAATGATCAACCCTCCCATGGGAGCACATGAAATAGCTCACGTGATAACACACCACCTCCTGGGAACATCAGGTACAAAACTTATGAGCGAAGGATATGCTGTATGGCTGGAAGGCGGATATGGACGCCAGCACCTGAAAGATATCATCAAATGGCAATTCATAAAAAACGATAGCACAAACATCCTCCTGCCCTCAGAAATGATACATAAAACAGACTACCCTGAAGAAATTTATTATCCCAATGCAGGCATATTCGTATATTACCTCGTTACCCGTTATGGAATAATTATCGCAAATAAACTCTTTGTGGCTTCCTGTAACAATTTTATCAGGGAATTCGAAGAACTTACTTCGTCACCCTTTGTTACTCTGGAAGAAGATTACTTGACATTCCTGAAAAGATTATAGATATTTTTAATTATATTTGCAGTCTATTTATATTTAATCTAAATAAAATCTGTGCGTATTGAGGAAATAATATTGTGATGAATGATCAGAAGAAAATATTGGATGACGTTACACGGGATGAGTATAAATATGGTTTCTACACTGATATTGAGAATGACACCATTCCGAAAGGTCTTAATGAAAATGTAATAAGTCTGCTATCCGCAAAGAAGGAGGAACCCGGCTGGATGCTTGAATTCCGGCTTAAGGCTTACAGGCACTGGCTGACGATGAAAATGCCTTCCTGGCCCCACCTGAAAATACCGGAGATTGACTATAATGAAGTTATTTATTACGCAGCTCCCCGGCAGCAGGCAAAATATAACAGCCTGAACGAGGTCGATCCCGAATTGTTAAAAACATTTGAAAAACTGGGTATCCCGCTGGAAGAACAGAAGATGCTCTCGGGGGTTGCTGTGGATGCCGTGCTCGACAGTGTGTCGGTTAAAACAACTTTCCAGGAAACACTCGCCGACCTTGGGATAATATTCTGTTCCTTCAGCGAGGCCGTAAAAAATCATCCTGACCTGGTGAAAAAATATATGGGATCAGTGGTCCCTTACACGGATAACTATTTCGCAACCTTAAACTCAGCGGTTTTCAGTGATGGTTCTTTCTGTTACATACCCAGAGGTGTCAGATGCCCTATGGAGCTGTCAACCTATTTCCGCATTAATGCCGCCAATACAGGTCAGTTCGAACGCACTCTGATTATTGCCGAAGAAAACAGTTTTGTCAGCTACCTGGAAGGTTGTACAGCACCTATGCGTGACGAAAACCAGCTTCATGCCGCCATCGTGGAAATAATGGCGCTAGATAATGCAGAAGTACGATACGCAACGGTCCAGAACTGGTATCCCGGCGATAAGTCAGGGAAAGGTGGTATTTTTAACTTTGTCACAAAGCGGGGAATGTGCAAGGGTAAAAACTCCCGCATCTCATGGACGCAGGTCGAAACCGGTTCAGCCATCACCTGGAAATATCCAAGTTGTATTCTCCTTGGGGATAATTCCTCCGGTGAATTTTATTCTGTTGCGGTTACCAATAATTATCAACAGGCCGATACCGGGACAAAGATGATACATATTGGAAAAAATACCCGCAGCCGTATTGTCTCCAAGGGTATAAGTGCCGGAAAAAGCAATAACTCCTACAGAGGACTGGTTAAAGTGCTGAAGAATGCCGAAAATGCACGAAATTTCAGTCAGTGCGATTCCCTCCTCCTGGGGGATAAATGCGGAGCACACACATTCCCATATATTGAGGTGGACAATCCCACCGCTATGGTTGAACATGAAGCCACTACTTCAAAAATCGGAGAAGACCAGATATTTTACTGCCAGCAGAGAGGTATGGATACAGAGACTGCTGTTGGACTTATCATTAACGGTTATACCCGCGAAGTGATCAATAAACTGCCTATGGAATTCGCTGTGGAAGCTCAAAAGCTGCTTGAAATAACTCTTGAAGGCAGTGTAGGTTAGAAAGATTAAATTTCAGTACAATGTTAAAAATTAAAAATTTAAAAGTTGCCATTGAAAATAACGAGATCCTCTCAGGAATAAACCTCGAGGTTAAACCCGGAGAGGTACATGCCATCATGGGGCCTAACGGTTCAGGCAAAAGTACACTTGCAGCCGCTCTCGCCGGCCGTGATTTTGTTAATATTACAGAAGGCAAGGTTGAATACCTGGGAAAGGACCTCCTTGACATGCCCGCCGAAGACCGGGCAAGGGAGGGACTGTTTCTTGGATTCCAATACCCCGTTGAAATTCCCGGCGTCAGCATGGTCAACTTCATGCGTACAGCCCTTAATGAACAACGAAAATATAAAGGACTGGAAACCCTCTCAGCAGGCGATTTTCTTAAACTGCTGCGGGAAAAAAAGGAAATGGTGGGAATTGAATCAAACCTTACCAACCGATCCGTAAATGAAGGATTCTCCGGTGGTGAAAAGAAAAAGAATGAAATATTCCAGATGGCAATGCTCGAACCCCGGCTCGCTATACTGGACGAAACAGACTCCGGACTCGATATTGATGCCCTGAAAATTGTTGCAACAGGTGTTAATAAACTGAAAAGAGCTGATAATGCAGTTATTATTATCACTCATTATCAGCGACTCCTGGATTATATTATCCCCGATTTCGTTCATGTACTTTATAACGGGAGAATTGTGAAATCGGGCGATAAATCTCTTGCTTTCCAACTGGAAGAAAAAGGATACGACTGGATAAAAGAAGAAGTAGGGGCGTGAAATGATTAATACCGGGATATTATGAACATAGATTTAAAAATAG
>CAYVTV010000130.1:0-11445 GCA_964454295.1 uncultured Bacteroidaceae bacterium | reverse complement strand
CAATAAAAACGTATGTCCTGTAAGGATGAAGGGAAAATTGCACGAAGCATAGGAGAAGGGTTTTCCGTGTCACCCTGTTCAAACCAGTGGACTTCAAGGTTATAGTCGATTCGCGGATATGATTTATAAATATAAGTCCGTTGTATAATTTTTGATCTTCCCCAGAATTTTACAGCTTCAATACAAGCTCTGACAGGCCCTTCTTCTGTTACTCTAACCTGTTGAATATTTGTTACATCTTCAACCTTTATGATGCTTCCTATGGTCCATGCACTGGTACCTCTTATGGTAGCCACTTTAGGGGATTTTTCAAAAAATATCCTGTGTTTATGTAATCCATCATCTCCTGCATATTCTATTTGTGTTCTTTTATCGAACAGACTAATGATTTCCCCGGTATTCATGTCCACCCGGATGCGAAAGAAATCAGTTTCAAATAAGTTTTCCCCTATCCTTAAAGATTTATTTAAGGTTCCGGGTTGTTTGGAATCTATATAAAAAGATTTGTAACCCATTGCAGGCATGTCGGCGATAAAAAATACCCTGAAGCGATATCCGGGTGGAAATGTTTTTCCCCAGGTTATTTGCCCGGGGCAGGCATTCCCCTGGCCATCACTGACGAGAACAGATGCGAACGGGCCTTGACCCTGATCCACAGGGGTGATGTAATCGGATTCATAATATAAACCGTATCTGTTTAGGTTGGCAGTAAAAGGTTTCTCATGTGTGTATATTTCAGCTTCAATTATTGCTTTACGTGAAAAAGGTTGCTGGTTGAAAGCAATTACCGGTTGGCCAAGGTCTGTACGAACCCTGATCTCATCTGCCATTTTTCTGAAGGCATCGTCACGAATATCCATTGCCCCTGCAATAACATGCCTGTAATCTGTGATTGCATCGCGACTGACTTCATGGATGCAGGAACCTGGTAAAATGTCATGGAACTGGTTATAGACAACCTTTTCCCATAATTTATTCATTTCTTCGCCGGGGTATTGTTCTCCTTTCAACCAGCGAAGCGATGAAAGTAATTCAGCTGAATACAGTCCGTCTTCACTATTGCGGTTCCCTTCTTTAATATCAGCAACAGTGGTATAGCAACCCTCGAAGATAAACTGCATCTCCCCCCTGTGTGTTGGCCTGCCATCCATATCTATAGCTGATTGCCTGAAAAAATCTTCTGCCCTGGTAAATTTTACTGCCGGATAACCTCTGGTTCTGTCTAGTTCGTGCACCATTTTGATTTCTGCACGTGTGGGGCCTCCCCCATGATCTCCAACACCTGTGATCTGAAGAATACGTCGTTTATCGGGTGTGATCCGGTTAATTTCATCTCTGAGATCAGGAGTGATTTTTCCGTTATAGCCGTTATTGGAATAACAAAGCACTCTTGATGAATCCGGTCCTTTGCACCAGAAAGTTCCCATGTGAGGCTTACAACGGGAAAAATAGAGATAATCGCAATCTGATAATTTTAATATCTGGGGTAACTGGGAAACGTGTCCGAAATTATCCGGTAGCCACCCGATCTTTGCCGTTTTACCAAAACGATCAAGGAAAAAGCCTTGTCCCAGCAAAAAGGAACGGCTTATTGCCTCTCCCGAAGAAAGGTTCATATCTCCTTCTGTCCACATTCCACCTGCAATTTCGAGGCGACCTTCCCTTACATATTTTGCAACTTTTTCAAACAGGCAAGGATCATACTTTTCTATGATGTTATAAATAGCTGCCTGGCTCTGAATCATGGTAAAATCCGGAAATTCTTCCATGAATGCCACTGTTTGCCTCAGATTGTCGATACACATTTTAACGGTTTCCGGATAAGTCCATTTCCAGTTCATATCCATGTGGGCATGACCGATAACGTGGATGGTATCCCTTACCGGTTGAATTAATTTTCCGGCATAGGTAAATCCTGTTCCCTGGAATATCAATAAAAAAAATAGTAATTTAAAGTATTTTATTTTCATATTGCGGTCAGAAGTGAATTAACAGAATTTCTGAAGCAGGTATTTCCAATAAGCTATTGAAGTGTAAAATTCCCCCATTTAGAATCATTCCAAAACTCTACTATTTAAGTCAGTTTTCTCCTTGACTCGAACCGAATAATCTGGTTTTCCCTGAAGTTTGTTATTAATTTTTCAGGTAATGGAGGTAATAACATGATATTATAAAAATCACAAGAAAAATTAAAGGCAGGAAACAAGTATTTCCTGCCTTTAACTGTAACATCAGACACCTATTCTAACTGCGGGAGCATAATTATATTTTGCCTGTCCAATGTCAATAAGTGCTCCAACTCTGAAATAATATTGCTTACCGGCAATTAGCAGATTACTGTTAGCAATTAAGTCAATCTCAAGTGTATAAACAGTTTCAGAGTTGGTAACCGCATTAATATTTTTTTCAGATTTTACAATGTTAATGGGCTCTCCAACCGTAGGTTCCGGATGAGCATATAAACCTATTCTTTTCACTTTATTAGTAACAGTCTGATCCAGCTTTAAAGATGCAACGATCTTATCTCCACTTTTTTCAATACTGACATCAATAATTCTGATGTAAGGCTGAACGACAAAATCGCTTTTGTTTTCACCAGGGGAGATTTCAACCACTACAGAGTCGGTGGGAACACAATTTCCTCTTGTCAGTATCATGGTATAAGTACCAGAGAACATCATGGTATTTCGGAATGTGCCGTCATTTTTTATAACCATATATTGGACTTCTGGATTTTCAAATCCATGTTCAATATAATCTATCACTGACCCGGCGCGAATATCCTGTTGTACAGCCTCATTGGTTTCATAATCCAGTATAGTACCATAAAAGGTAGCATCTGGCCAATCATAGTTATCTAGTTCACAAGAAATTGCAACAAGAAATATAATGATTATCTTATAAATAATATTTAAGTTTTTCATAATATTAGAATCTTTTAAAGTTTACCATTCAGGATTTTGTACTAATCCACTTACGCTTGTACCAGGAATCTCCCGATAATATTCCATCGGAAGATAACTTCGGGCTCTCTCTCTTGATGCATTTTTCCGAATAAAAATATATTGCGGAGGATCCACTCTCAGGTCAAGAACAGGGACTAATACCTTTCGGACAGTATTGTGTAATTCACTATGGTAGATTCTTCTTCTGTTCAGATCCCAAGGTCTCTTATTTTCAAAAGCCAGTTCTACTCTTCTTTCACGAAGGACATTTTCCAGTGTAAGAGGAATATCAACTGTATGTCCGGCACGGCGGCGAAGACTGTTAATTGCCTGTGCTGCTTCAGCCTGAGCACTATGACCACTTTCCACTACAGCTTCAGCAAAATTGAGCAAGATTTCTCCATATCTAAACTCAATCCAGTCATTAGTAGACTGGTCCATGATAGGAGGAATGTCTGTTGTAGAGAGAAATTTCTTAAACCCAAAACCACTTTTCGTCATCCTGCCGCCTAAAACCTCAAAACCTGAATATTCTGTATATTCAGCTCCCCCGAAGGTATAATATGTTTTCCCATTTACCTCAATAGATTCTTTGGTTTCAATAATTGCAGTTCCATCAGGTTTAATAAAACCTCCCTGAATTACAATAGTTGTACCTTTCCATTCAGTGCCAGGTAAAACGACCGTACCCCAAAGACGTGCATCCTTCCCCTCAAATATCTCATAAGGTTTATCAAACCGGAGATAGGTTCGGGAAGCATCAAAACCGGTATAATTATTGAAATTCCCATCAACGGTTGTCAATATTGGGGATCCATAACCAGGATTATCATAGCTTTCATACCAGTCCACAAGATCCAGCGAAGGATTCATTCGTCCCGGATGAGGCGCTCCATTTGATGTCTGGTTGGGTTGAAACCAAAAATCATAGTTATGTCCAAGTCCCGGGATAGTAAAACCCTTCAGAAAGATCACTTCTGCTGAAGCAAGTGCAGGATTTTCAAACATTTCACGATAATTTTCCGCTGCTTCCTGTGGATTAGACGGGCTTGGTTTATACAGGGAAAAAACACCCGAGTTCATAATTGCCTGACTGGCATTAATACAAGCATCATAATATATATCAGCCTCTGTAGATGCCATACCCACTAACTCCTTGTCTACTGCTTCGCCAGATAAAGGCGCCTGATTCCAAAATTTAGCAATAGAGGCTGCATGCAATGCGACTCTTGATTTAAGAGCTAATGCCGCAAATTTAGTAGCTCTCCGGTTATGACCGTCAAACCAGTTTTCCGGCAAATTAGCAATTGCACGATCACACTCTTCAAGAACAAAATCCCAGGTTTCTTTTTCCGTACTTCTTGGAACCATAATACTGGATACATCATCCTCAAAATATTGAAGTTCCTTGATCAGTGGCACACCACCATATCTTTTAACCAGCCCATAATAAGCATAAGCACGCATAAAAGCTGCTTCACCTATAAGTGATTTTTTTTCATCTTCATGAATTGGCAGATCAGGGATTATGCTAATAAGCAGGTTTATATCCCGAATGAGTTCATAACCATCACCCCACCAGCTCAATTCGTTTCCACCATGCAGGAAGCCACGTATGTTAGCTTCTGAATGGACCATTTGATCTGTTGCATAGGGTTGAAATTTTCCATTGTTGTTATCACGAAAATTAAACGCTCCATTTTGGGGGCGAAAAAGAAAATCTTCTATGGGTAACTGATAATAAAGGTTTGAAAGGAAGGACAGTCTTCCTTCAGGACTTGACAGCAGAGTCTCAGCGTCAAGCTTGTCCATTGGTTTTTTGTCCAGTAGAAATTCGTCATTGCAACTGGCCACAACCAAAATTACTAGTGTATATATAACGATCTTTAGTGATTTCATATCCTATTTCCATTTAAAAATTTACATTAATGCCAAAGGTATAACTTGTTAATAGCGGATATACCAGTCCGGCATTTGCACCTTCAAGTTTTTCAGGATCAAAAATTTTGACCCATGGGTCGCAAATAGTAAACAGATTATGGGCATTAATAGATATTCTTATATTATCAATACCAACTTTGTTTATTACATTTTGAGTAAGGGTATATCCAAGATCTACAGTTTTCAAGCGAAGATAGGAAGCATCCCTGATCCATGCTGCTTGAGGGACAGCCATTGAGCCAAAATCATACTTTGTTCGTGTGGCAGGCCAATAACCGGATACCCATTCGCTGTTGGGGTCATAAGGGTCGATCGGATGCCAGCGATCATAAAAATAGGCAGGCAGATTCCCTCCATAGCAAAACATTTCTCCATAAGTACCTCCACCCCAAAATCTCATTGTATTTATGCCGGAACCTTGTAAAAGAGCAAAAACATCAAATCCTTTCCATGAAGCACTGAAAGAAAGTCCATAATGTATCTTTGGTTGACCTCCCCAGAATAATGGAATTACATCCGAACCGCTAATAACTCCATCCTCATTTACATCCCTATATTTAAAATCACCGGGGAGTTCCGGCAGATTGCCAAGTGAACCATTTTGTGGGGGGCTATGCATGACATCTTCTATGTCCTGGAACTGTCCAATCAGATCGTAACCCCAAGTTATATCATCCCAACGGTAAGCCTTACCGCTAGTCCATTCTTGATAGCTGCTTTGGAATGGTCCTCTTTCTACATGTAAATTCATTGTTCGGGCATAATTGAAATTGGCAGTCACTGAATAGATAAATTCCCCGATTTTATTATTATTGGTCAAGGAAAAATCCACGCCACGAACTCTGTCGCTATTGAGATTTTCTTGTGGCAGGACACCTCCAAAGGTGTTAGGAATAACAACATCCCTGTATGCCAACAAACCACTTCTGTCTCTCTGGTAAACATCAAAGTCCATGGCAAGTTTCCCGTGAAAAAATCCCAGGTCAATCCCGATATTTTTTATGTTGGATGTGGACCATGTGAGGTCGGGATTTACGATACTCGGAGAAGCGGCTCCCTGTGTATAAATTCCATCATAAAATTCATACCCTCCTCCCCCAGATGTTGAGAAACCATATGCCCACTGGAAGGGTGCTCCCACATCCTGGCCAACAAGACCATATGAAGCCCTGATTTTGACGTTGGACAGGAAATCAAATTTATTTTTAAGGAACTCTTCCTCTGATATTCTCCAGCCGCCGGAAATAACAGGGAAATATCCCCATTTACTACCAGGAGCATACCGATAGGAACCATTGTACCTTGCCGCATATTCCAGAAGATATTTACCTTTAAAATTATATGTCAGTCTTCCAAGGTATGAAATGCTAGCCCAATCAGTCTCACTTCCACCTGTTTGCTGGTTATTTACACTAGCCTGATTGACCTGGTCATTAGTATAAAACTCATATTCCCTTTCAAGATACGACCATCTGCTCCAACCTCGATTTTGCTCATAGACAAGGGTTAGTCCAATATTGTGATTATCGGCAAGAGTCGTATTATAAACCACATGGGATTGAAGGTTAATACGATTATTATCATTGATGTCATTGTTGATCCTTGATGGTTTTCTGTGTTCGATAGCATAATAAACATCATCTACTTCATCGTAGGTATATAAATTATAACTTTTCAGTACTCGCTTTCCTGAGTAATTATTGTTATCGTATGAAGCAAAACCCTTAATCTGCAATCCACGAAGAAAAGGTGCTTCATAAGTTAATGCCAAAGTGGTGTAAATACTTTTATTTCGGTCTAGATGATAACCAGTATAATCTGAATCGGCAAATGCTACAGGGTTTTGGTTTGTCGGGCCAACCACACTGTAGTAGTCCGGATTATCATTAGCATACACACTTCCGGTGGGAAGGCTTACACGCGTTCCTTTTAGGATATCATGATAGCTCAGTCCGGGAGCATTTTTCACATCATTCCTTCCCGAAACTTTAATTTCCGCTTTAAGATTATTAGTTAATTGAGTAGTGAGATTACTTCTAAATGTATATTTCTCGTAATCCAGATCTTGTGACTTCAGCATACCATTTTCTTTAAGATAACCCAAGCTCACATAATAATGGGCAAGTTCATTCCCTCCCTGTGCTGAAAAATTATGTACAATTTGTGTAGAAAATTTTCTCATTGTTTCTTCATACCAGTCAGTTCCTTCGTATCCAGGTGCTCCCTGTTTCCATTTTTCAAGCTCAGATTCCGGCAAATAAGGATTTTCGCCGATAGTTACCAGAGCATCATTTCTCATCTCCATATATTCTGCCGCATTTGCCATGCGCGGAATATTAGTCGGAGTATTAAAACCCACTGTTGTATTATACTTGAAACGAACTTTCCCTTTGGCTCCACTCTTGGTAGTAACAATAACAACCCCGCTGGCAGCGTTAAGACCATAAATGGCTGCAGACGCATCTTTAAGTATTGATATGCTTTCAATATCTTCAGGATTCAGTCTCTGAAATTCGTTACCGCCATCCCTAGCTACTCCATCAATTACATACAATGGAGAACCAAAACCCCTTACGTTAATCATAGAATTGAATTCTCCGGGTTCACCTGAAAACTGTCTAATTTGTAGTCCCGCAATCTTTCCCTGTAAGGATTGAGCTAAACTCGAGTGTGAAGTAGTCTGAATGTCCTCAGATTTGATGTAAGAGATAGCCCCTGTTAAAGTTTCTCTTTTTCCGGTGCCATATCCGATAGCAATTACTTCCGACAATCCAATGGCTTCCTGAATCAATACAATATGGATAACTGTTTTGTCTCCCACACTTATCTCTTCTGTCTGCATTCCGATAAAGGAAATTTGCAGGATGGCGTCGTCTGATACTCCGGAAAGAGTATAATTTCCATCCAGATCAGTGACAGTACCAATGGTAGTTCCCTTAATTACAACGGTAGCTCCTATTAGAGGATCTCCATTTTCATCGGTTATTCTTCCTGTTAAGGTTTTTACCGGTTGAGCAGCAGGTTCACTGACTTCTAGTTTTACTTTTGTAATAACTATATTTCTGTCATCAAGGATCTGGTAAGCATAGCTCTTATCCAAAATCTGGTCAAGAGCTTCTGTAAGCTTCACATGTTTCAGATTTATTGTCCTGCGTTGTTCGAGTTCAAGCTCTTCACTCTTGAAAAGAAAACCCAACCCGCTGGCATTTTCAATCTCCATCAAAATGTCAAAAAGCGTGGCATTCTTCATTTTGAGATTGAGGTAGATTTCATCTCCGGCAGACTGACCAGCAATAACTGTAATATTAATCAATAATATTAGTCCTGCCATTAGTTTCATAGTTCGGAAAGTTTTTCTCCACCTTTCATAAAACAAAAAATAGAGTAGTTGTTGTTTTTTTTTCATAATTTTACAGTTGTTTTATATTAAACTTTGAGACTGACTTTGTCAGTTTCTTTATCGTGATGGGGTATATCCGGGCAAAGATATACCCCATCTAATTATTAATAAATTTTTACAATATCAGCAGCCTCCTCTCTGCTTATTATTTTATATTGAATATTATCTGTAACTCTTAATAATTTTAATACAGATTCCAGATTACTGGTGCGTTTCACCACACTGGTATAGCGGATGGAAGCAAGCTCACTGTTGGCTATTTCTATTTCAACATTATACCAGTTTTCCAACTCCTTACATATATCTGCAAGAGTTCTGTCGATAAATACAAATTTGTTATCTTTCCATGCAGATATTATTGCAGGATCTTTTTCCATTACTGATATATTCTTTGTTTCCTTATCAAAACTTATAAGTTCCTGAGGTTTCATAGATAGTAAGGGTTCATTATTTTTACTTATAAGGTCTATTATACCTGTTGCAAGAGATACTGAGATGTTATTTTCCTGATTATAAGCCCTGACATTGAAAGTCGTACCGATATCCCTGACCATAAAATACCCAAGGTCAATTAAAAAATTCCTTTCCGTATCCGGAACCAGATCAAAATAAGCCTCCCCATTCATCCGGGCAATAATTCTATTATCAGAATATTTTTCAAGAAAAAGTTCGGTTTCGGAACTCAGCCAGATTACAGATCCGTCTTCAATACGGATACTTGAAATACTCCCTTTGTTTGTTTTATACTCATATTGCTGAACTAATGCAATATCTGATTCAGATTCCGGAGTTAAATTATTGATTAAATACCCAACTGACAACAGAAAAACAATCATTGCTGCTATTCGTAAAAATTGCCGCAATCTTCTCTGGACAGGATGTTCAATATTTTCCCATAACCGTTTGAATTGTTCTTTTTTCATCCTCCCATCAGTTGCATTGTTTTCCTTGCTTAAAACAAAAATGTTCTTATAATGATGAAAGTCATTTCTATAAATACTATTTGTTTCGAGAAACTCATAGAAAGTCTTCTTCTCTTCAGCACTTGCCTTGCCTTCCATGATTTTAAGAAAAATCTCCTCCAATCCCGGCATTAATTCGGTTGACATGATATTTAATATAATTTACAGTTAATTAACACGAAAATCTCTTTTTACCCTATTATATAGGTATACTTTTTTATTATAATAAATTATTAAGAAAGTATAACAGAGACCATAAAACAGGTAAAAAATCCTTCAATTCTTCTCTTAATATCCGCAAAGCCCTGGATATCCTGGCTTCCACGGTTTTTATACTGATATTCTGTTTTACAGCAATTTCTTTATATTTTAACTCTTTATTCCTGCTGAGAGTAAATGTATCACGAATATCTTCAGGCAGCATGCTGATGGATTCCTCAATTCTTTCTTTCAATTCCTTAAATTCAAGGTAATCTCCCAGTTTAACCATTGATTCACAATTAAACACGGCTTCCTGGTAACCTATATAATTCTTATATTTCAGGACAATTTTCTGATTTCTAAGGTAATTTAAGCAATTATTCTTTGTGATTGTGTATAAAAAGTTTCTGATGTTATCTTCGTCACTCAGGCTGCCTCTTACTTCCCAAAGCTTTAAAAAGGTATCATGTACCATATCTTCAGAGATTTTCTTATCCTGTATGTATTGAATACAGAGATAATAGATCATATCATAAAACTCAAAGTAGATTGCTTCGAATGCCTTTTTGTCCCCTTTTCTCAAAGATGCGATCACCAACTCGCTTTTTACCGAATTATTGCCCCAGTTTGAAGTGGACTTCTTACGCATAACATTTAATTGTATAGTATCAGAAAATAAGAAGCTGTCTCAGTAACTCTAATTCTTCCAATTTTTATCTCTGTTTGACTCCGTGCGAGATAAATTGCCTCTTCACCCATTTTTATTTTTCCCCCATACAGATAATTTCCCCATCCTGAGATGAAATCAGCAATTTGCCACGGGCAGCGATCAGTCCGTCGAAAACGGGTTTTGATTTTAAATAATATTCTGCAATATGGCTTCCATCTAAGGCTGATACAATTTTTAATATTCCTCCCATTCGGCCTTCCAATGCTGCAAGAGGGTCATTTTCAGGTACAATATCAGGAGAACCTGCAAAGATTAGTTTCTCACCGGCAAGGACCATTGACTCAATGCGCACATTTACCCGGGAAGTCCATAATGGTGGTTGTGAACGTGTGAATCCGGGTCCTTTGTCTACAGCTGCATCCTGGAAAATATTCCATCTTGTATCTGCGGGTAACTCTGGTTCCCATGGTATTGGTCCGGGTTCTCCTTCACCGCGATAAAAGAGGGGTTCGTTTTTATTATCGTCGGCAAACAACAAGTATCCATTGCCAGGAAAAAGCATGGGACTATGTCGGTTTCGTGTGGTGTAGTGTTTGACAATATAGGTAACTTTATCGTCAAAAACAAGCATCTGACCACTTTTTGGTGCCTGCTGTGCATAATGGAAGCCAGGCCAGATGTATGAATACATCCACCATGTACGATTCCAAAAACTTTCATTCAGAAAACCTCCTGTTGCAACCAGTCGCATACCGGGCATTTTTCTGTATTCCAGGGTATCGCCTCTTTGAGTCCCTATCATGATAATATGCTCGGTTTTTGCTGGTTTCAGATTCCGATCAAGTGCAGTTCTCCCCATATAAAGGTATTTTCCATCTGTTGTAAGCAAATCAGATCTGTAACCTTCTTCATGAAAAGCATAGCTGGATTTATTGATATCGGGGTATGGACCCTCAAGTCTGGTTTCATAAACAAGCTTTCCTGTAATATAATCAAGTGCATACAAATAGATACCTGTGTCGAAAAATCCTGAGCGACCGGCAGAACAATACACAAGACTGTCAAGTATTAGTACGCTGCCGTGTGACGGCCACGCAGATTCCAGCCGCTCATATGAAACAATCTGTCTGTCTTCCGGAGCGACACGGAAACACCAGGCTAATTCACCATCGTTGGCACGAAGGGAATACACAAATCCATCGCGTGAACCAAATATTACGTATCCTTTATAAATAGCTGGTGGCGAGTCTATTCTTCCGCTAACTGTGTAATTCCAAAAAGTTTCTCCATCGTTTATATCCATGCATATTAAAGTCCCGGCATCCT
>CAYVTV010000129.1:0-11486 GCA_964454295.1 uncultured Bacteroidaceae bacterium | reverse complement strand
ACGGATGTTTAAAAATTAATTTGATTTAGATAGGTAATTTTTGTTTAAAAAATGTTAACGTATTGCTAAGAATTTTAAATAAATAAATATCAATTTTTAAAAAAATTTTATATCAGAAAACCTGAAACTTAATGTCAAGTAAAAAACAGATGAAAAAATAAAACTTTTTACACATATTTTAAACACAAAATTAATAAATATAAATAAATACTTAAAGATATTAAATTATTTTATTACTTTGCACCCGTGAGTTTAAAAAGTCAAATAACTAGAAAATAACGGAAAAAACAGACAAGATGAATAGAAAAATAGTTGCCCTGGCATCGGATCATGCGGGTTTTGAATTAAAGGAAACGATAATAAAATACCTTAAGGATCAAGGGTACAGGGTGAAGGATTTTGGTTCTTTTTCAGATGAACCTGTTGATTATGCTGATTTTGCTCATCCTCTGGCTCTGTTTGTTGAGAGTGATGAAAATGTTATCGGAATAAGTATTTGCGGGAGCGGGAATGGAATTAATATGACTGTTAACAAGCACCGGGGAATAAGATCGGCCTTATGCTGGAATGAAGAGATATCGCGATTAGCCAGGGAACATAATGATGCAAATATTTGTGCATTACCTGGAAGGTTTATGGATAAAGATACTGCATTAAAAATTATAGACATATTTTTAAACACAGAATTTTCAGGTGGCAGGCACCTGGAAAGGATAAACAAAATTCCGGTTAAATAAACATAATTAAGATGTTATCAGGTACTTGTAAATATGCTTTAAGAGCTGTTATTTATTTAGCTGTAAATGACAGGCAGGGAGATAATAAAATTGGCATCAAAAAAATTTCCAGGGATTTGGAGATTCCTACTCCCTTTTTATCAAAAATCCTACAAACATTAGCGAGACATAAAATATTAACTTCCATAAAAGGCCCAAATGGAGGATTTGGAATTGGAAGACCTGTTAATGAGATCTATCTGATGGATATTGTTGAAATAATAGATGGTCTTGATTTTTTCAACCGGTGTGTCATTGGAGTAAAGAATTGTTCTGAATTAGATACTCCCTGTATATTTCATTCACGATATTCAAAGTTCAGGGAAGAATTAAAAAAATCATTTGAAAGCGAAACCATTGCAGATTTAATTGTGGACATTGAAAAAGGGAAGCAAAAAATCAATATCTGATAATTCTATATTTTATTTGAAGCATACATCCTGCAATTATACCCAGTGTATTTGCCACGAGGTCTAAAAATTCCGCACTTCGATAAAGAATAAAAAACAGTTGCAGTATTTCAATCATCAATCCGTAGAAAAAGTTGACAGAAAAAACCAGAAGGGCTGTTTTTTTTAGTGAAAAAGGATTGTTTTTCCTGATATCTGCAAAAAGAAACAGGGAAAGCACAAAAAAAACAATAAAATGGGCCAGCTTATCAATCATAGGAAAAGGGAAAACCGAAACCGGACTAATATTGTTACCCGGAATCATAGTAAGTATAAGTATAATTAGTGCAATAATTATTGATCTGTAATAACTCAGGATAAATCGTAACATGTTATTTTTAACCTTAAGGATGGGTTAATTATTGTAAGGTTCTTAACACTTTATCATAAATTCATGTGAAAATAATAAAATAACGTGAGTTCGATATAATATTTACTATTATTCCATTTTAATCAGGATTATTTATTATTGTATTATGGCGGGTTTATATGTTCATATTCCTTTTTGCAGAAAAGCCTGTAGGTATTGTGATTTCCATTTTTCCGTATCCCTGGGTTATAAGCCGTGTGTTCTGGATGCAATTGGTACAGAGTTACTTAAAAGACTTGATGAATCGGAAAATCATCTGTTTTCTACTATCTATGTTGGAGGCGGCACACCCTCCGTTTTGGATTGCATAGAAACTGAAAGCTTATTAAGCCTGATACACAGGGGAAACATCACCGATAATGCTGAGATTAGTTTTGAGGCAAATCCTGATGATCTGACAAGAGATTACGTAAACAGCTTACTTTCTTTGGGAATAAACCGTTTAAGTATAGGCATTCAGTCGTTTAATGCGGGTGATCTGAAATTACTCAGAAGAAGTCATTCTGTTCAGCAATGTTACGAAGCAATTGAAACTGCTCTGAAATGTGGTTTTACCAATATAAATGTGGATTTAATGTATGGAATTCCCGGGATGAGTATCCGGCAGTTTGAAAAAAATCTGATGGCGGTCACCGGTTATAACATAGGTCATATTTCAGCATATCATCTTACCTATGAACCAGGGACAGTACTGGATCACTGGAGAAAGAAAGCAAGGATAATACCTCTGAGTGAAGATAAAAGTTACGATCAGTTTTTATTATTAAGATCTTTTCTTTCAGAAAGAGGATATGATCATTATGAGATTTCAAATTTTGCAAAACCCGGTATGATATCAGTTCATAATTCCAATTACTGGAGGCAGGTTGAATATATTGGAATCGGACCATCGGCACATTCATATACCGGACATTCAAGGAGATGGAATATCTCTTCCAATAAAAAATATGTTGAAAATATCAGGAAAGGATTACCCTGTTTTGAAGAAGAAAAATTATCGGCAGATGATATTTACAATGAATATCTTATGACTTCCTTACGCACCAGTTGGGGAATAAAAGCTGATGATATAAAAGAGAAGTTTGGAGAAGAAAAAGTGGAATATCTGTTACAAAAAACAGATAAATATTTGAATACTGATTTAATGGAAAATATCGACGGAGTATACAGGTTAACCGGTAGGGGTTTATTTTTATCAGATCACATTATTTCCGATTTATTTATTTAGAGGATGCATATTAAAAAAAGCGTCCTTCCTTCAATGAGAATTCGGTATTTCCTATCAGTTTACCCTCACAATAGAGTTCAACCACATAATTGCCTGAGATAAGATCTCCGTTATTATCCCAGAATATGGAAACCGGAAGGTCATTGTTTTCATATATTACTTCCCTTTTTGCCGAATAGGATATTTCCTGGTTTCCGGATGTAAATATTCCGGCTTCGTGGGAACCAAGTACCAGTCCGTCAGGCCGCAATAACCGAAGAAAAATCATTTTTGGTCCCGGATCTGCAACGGTATTTTTACGCAGGGTAAGATCGGTACGGAGTAAAGTTATTCTGTCTATTTTATTATCTTCCTTTCCTCTCTTATTTAGCGGAACAGTAACGATACCTGCAGCAATGAGTGTTTTAGCTTCATCGGTAATGGTTGTAAGGATCTCTTTTTCTTTCTCAAGCTGTCGTGTTCTGGATTCCAGTCTGGTTCCAATACTTTTAAGTTCTACATTTTCAGCCATCAGCTGAAGATTTTTGGTATTGAGCGAATCAATCTGGACTATATAACTTCTGAGAACTTCCCGGATACTGTTAAGTTCTTTTTCGTATCTTCTTATCTTTTCAACATCACTCATTCTTAGTTCGAGCAATTTCTGAATTCTTTCCTGCTGGACTGAAAGTTGCGTGTTTAGGGTATCATTATCTGATTTAAGGGAATCATATTGCAGGATAATATTTTTAAGTTCAAATTCCAGGGAATCTTTTTTCGAAGTTATCATTGCGGAATATTCTTCCAGTTGGGAGATAACAGCGTTACTTTTTTTGCGCTGGTCGATAAACAATACCAGTAACACTATCAATATTACGGAGAGGAGAATAAGTATACCGATTAAAGTCGGGAAAGTTATTTTTTTATTTTCCATTGTAAAAAATTTCTACAAAAGTATATAAAATTTGTCATTTATTTCAGCAGGTCTAGTCCTTCCACTGCGGATGAACCGCTTGGGGTATGCATCAGCGCCTTATAGAAAAGAACTTTAGCTTCTCTGGTTTTATTGAGTTTTAATTTTGTCCATGCCAGCATAGTAAGGGCATCATAATCAAAGGGAAAGAGGTTGACCACTTTTTCAAAATATTTTTCAGCGGTGGAAAAATCGTTTTTTCCGTAATAAATTAGTCCGAGCCGGTGTATAACAATGGAATAATTAGGAGTGATCTCCAGGATTTTTTCATAATGCCGGATAACCTGTGACCAGTTACCCATGGCGGAAGCGGGTAATACTATCCCCAGCCTGGCTTCAACCGAGAGAGGCATAAGATCAACGGCTTTATTATAGTAAGCAAGAGATTCGGTAAATCTTCCGGAGAGATAGCACAGATAACCCAACCTGAGGTTGATTTCATACGAATCTTCTTTGTAAACAGCACGGAGGTTTTCAATGGCTTTATGATAATCACCTGAAGCTTCGTTCAGGTAGCTTTGTTGGAAAGCGCTGATAAGGACATCGTAATTTTGTGCTCTGAGTGTTATAGTAAATATCGTCAGAAGAGCTGCGAGAGTTAAGAATAATTTTTTCATATTTAATGTTTTGTTTTACCTGAATGACAGTTTGTTCTGTAATATCGGAAGAACCTCCAAATAATTGATAATTTTATATATTCAGTTTTATTGAAAAAAGAGATAAAAAACCATTAAAATCCATAGTATTACTATCAAAATTCACACCATTATCGGGAATGAATGTTGACGAAAATGAATAATATGATAAATACACATTTAATGTTACTTTATTAAGAGGAAAAATAAGGGAAACATCAAATCTGCCGGTTACAGGCTCATTGTTATTATAGATCAGAGATCCTTCATTGAGGGCCGCATTTTTCAATGTGCCTGCATAGCCTGTTGCTTCCACCCACAGGTGATTGAAGATCTTTATACCCACAGACTGGCGATATAGCAAATTTGTTTCTTTGGGAATACCATCTTTTGTTTCCTGTATATGATTAATAAATGAAGTAAGGTAAAGGTTAAGGTTACCAAAGGGAAAATAAACGAAGGTAAAATTTTTCTGAAACTGATCGGCATCATTCAGGTTGGCAAAAGTTAACCCCAGGCCGGTTTTAAAGAAACTAAAAGATTTAAAAAGAGAAATATCACCGGCAAAGTAATTTTTATTCAACCCTCTCATCACATAGCGGGTTGAATTGAATTTATCGTATATATAAAATGCCGGAATCCGGTAATTAATGTAATGGAATGAACCAAGGATGGAAAAATTTTTTATAGGTATGATTTTGGCTGACAGATAATACTGGTATTGTGTGGATCTGTTTTTCAGGGATTCATAAATCTCTCCGGTATAGCTGTTAAGATAATACTGATTTTTACTGATCACAGTTAAGCCATGAGAAAGGAAAAAGCTGGATGCCACATCATGTTTGAGCATGGCTGAGGTTAAGAAAAAATCTTTGGTAACAGTCTGGTATCCATCTGTACCTGTAATACCTGAAAAATTGACATCATTTTCAGGTGTTTTGTTCATGTTACTGAATAATGCAGAAGCGGCCATTAATTCTGAAACAGGCTTTAATTCCAGGTCCGGAATTTCGGGTAATTTAAATACGGATTTTGATAAATCATATAAACGTTTTGCATCATCCTTTTTACCGGAATATAAATATGAGTAGCAGAGATATTCTTTTGAGGCTGCATCGAGGTGGTTAAAGTAAATGGATTTGTTAAAATGTTTTTCAGCTTTCAGAAAATTATTTCTTTGAAAAGCGGCTATTCCTGCTCTCATCCTCAGGTAATAGTAATCAATATCATGTTTGAAAGCAATCCGGGCTGTGCGGCTCAATTCCTTCCAGTTTTCTTCCAGATAAAGGTTATAGGTCAATGAATCGATATACTTATAATTATCATACTGTTGTGCTTTTACGGGCAACATAAACAGAAGTAGTATCAAGCTTACTGATATATCAGGAAATTTCAGCATTTAGCAAAAGCTTTTTGTTTTGTATTGTAAATGATTTGATGTTATTATCTGTGATATTTATTGCTGCCAGTGTTTCAATGATTTTTTGGTTAAATATTGTCTGAGAAACTGAAGTGGTGAGTTTATAATTACTTTGGAAAGAGTTAATTTGTTGCTCCTGGTATTTCAATGAATAATTTGTTTTAAGAAAGATTAAGAAAGGAGAGAAAAAATCCTGCAGCCAGAGTAATGGTCCTGAAAATGTAATATCAGGGGGTATTTCATCAACTATTTCCATTTCCCTGTAATGAGTGAGAAGAACATTAAAAGCGGCAAGGTAGAAATAGTAAAGGACGGAGTTTTTCTTTCCCCTGAAGTGTGTAAAATATATCTGGGTTCCGTTGTTATAAAACCATGCAGAGGAATTGTCACTATGGTTAAGGATACAGGAATTATTAAAAGCATCAGTAACAATTTCCCATTTCTGGTTAAAGTTCGTTTTATTTAATGTTCCGGAAACGTTAAATTGTTTACCGGGGATAAATTTCCAGGCATTTACAAGTGCGGGAGCCAGCTCCACGGAGGAAATAACCTGATTTACGAGGGGAGAGGAATAAGACTGCAATAATTCACGGTTTTTCTGATGAAGGATATAATAACTTAAAGGGTAGAATAATGTTTTTGAGCCAATATATGGTGTTGACTGGAACTGCATATGCAGGTGAGGCCAGGGCGATCTGCCTGAATTACCTGCCTCACCGATTTTTTGTCCCTGTCGCACAGTTTCACCTTGTTTCACGGATATTGAACCGGATTTCAGGTGGCTCAGGCTGCTGAATAAATAATCATTGTGCTTTATAACAACGGTATTTCCCCAGTTATGCACCAGATTATATTCTCCTATGACATTATCGGGAATATTGCTGGTAATTTCTGCTACAGTACCGTTTGCAGGAGCGAGAACTGATTTTCCGAAACAGTAATAGTCTTCCGGGAAAAGGCCTTCATTACGGAACTGATTTCCTTTTTCGTCGGTAATAACGAAATCCCATGCATGTTTCCAGTCTTCCCTGTGGGTTACATCCCCATTATGTCCTTGTGAAACAGTCCATTTTCCATGGAATGGGGGTTTAAACTGAACAAGAAAACGTTGGTGAGCTTTTTTCTTTTGATTAAGGAAAGAATACAGGTTTTTTTCCGGACTGTTATATTGAAAGAAAATATCAGCAAGTTTTTCGGAGGGAGAGGTTCTGAATTTCAATGTATAAAGAAAGAGAAGGACGACAATATTAAAAGGAAGGGAATATACCGAAAGTTTGAATATTGAAAATAAACCGGCAAGGCTTACGGTAATAAGTATTACCAGGGGGATAAGGAGAAGAGTCCACAACCATGATCTGGGTGAGGGGATCAGGAAAAAGCCTCCGATAGCAATGGCAGTCAATATAAAGTTAAATCCGATATATGTATAGCTTAATTCTGCTATATTACCCCCGAGAGCCTGGTAAAAGTAAAAAGCAGTAAGAAAGCCACCGATAGAAAGTAAAAAAGCAATCCGGGAAAATATGAGCAATCCGGCAGCTATAAATATACCGGCAATTACAGTATATTGAAAAAATATAGCTGCCAGTGAGATAAAATAAGTTTTTACGGGTAAGGCGAAATTAATATTGATAAATGTATCATAGAGATTAATAAGTTTGGTACCTCCTATGTTGTAAAGCGTATTAAGGGTAAAAATACCTCTTTCGCTTATACCGAGGGAGGGAAAATAATTTGAGGCGATAAGGACTATCCAGAGGCTAAATATGAAAGGCAGGCTAAGATATGGGAGGTAGTACTTCTGCAAAATGCCTTTAAATAGGTTAACCAGCATCAGGGTAAGGAAGGATGATATAATGATGATAAAAATCAACTGCAAGGAGAGAGCAAAATAGTTCCCAAGGCCCAGGCCTACAAGCAGACTGTTAAATCCATATAATCCTTTTATTGTTTCAGTTTCATGCAGACTAAGAATATGGGAAAAGAAAATTATTGAGATCACAGCAATAATTCCCGCCAGTCCGGCCTGGTAATCAATAAAGCTTACAAAAATCAAAATAGCTGCAAACAAAGTATTATCCGAAAAGAATATTTGTGAGTAGCTGTTCAGAATGCTTTTTACTATTGATTTTAAGGACATAAAATATTGCGGATAAGTTAAATTTTAAATTATACCAGGTGCGGGGGTGTTTTTTCCTGTTTATTAAAAATGGAGAGGGTTTCTTTCTCCCTGATTATATGTGTTTTCCCTGATTCATCAATTAAAACAACATTGGGTCTGAGAGTTATAAACTGCATCCATTGAGTCAGGTTATAAGCACCAATTCTTTTAATAACAAAATGATCGCCTTTTTTTAAGACGGGGAATATAACAGCCTCCCGGATAACGTCAATGTTCATGCACAGTGGGCCGTAGATAGTGCATTCTTCGGTTTGATCAGAAACCGGCTGTGCAGGGAGGATCTCATGCTGGTACCAGAAAGAGGTAAAAAGGAGATTAATGCCTACGTCAACAATAGTGGCCCTTCTTCCGTCTGCGAGTCTCTTATTTGCAATTACAGTACCGAGGATATAGCCTGCATCATCGATAAGGGCTCTTCCGGTTTCGAGTAATAATAAAGGCAGGTTTTCTTTTTTAATCCTGGATGACATTATCGAAGAAATAATTGCATCAGCATAATCTTCGAACTCCGGAACTGTATCATAACCGGGAAGGTAAGCCCCCTTCAGCGTATTTCTTGAAGCAAATCCTCCTCCCATGTCAATATATGAGATCACATGATTATATTTTTCAAAAATCCCTGCCGCCAGATCCGACATTTTTGCAGCAGCAATTTTATACGCCTGTGTTGACAACATATATGTTCCGATGTGAGTATGCAGCCCTGTTAATTCGAGATGCCCGTTAATCATTATCCGGTTTAGAGCATCCCATGCATCTCCGTTTTCATAATTAAATCCAAAACGATCCCAAAGGGGATAAATTCCTGTATCCATATTAATCCTTATGGCTACTTTCGCTACCAGCTTTTTGTTTTCAGCCATTTTTATTATGGAATACATTTCATCAAAATGATCAATATGTATCATTGAATTATTTTCGATAGCCTTAAGCAGGTCAGCATCTGTTTTATCGGGTCCGTTGAATATAATATGGTCTCCTTTCACCCCATTCGCAACAGCTTTGTCATATTCAAAGCCGGACACTACTTCAGCCCAGGCGCCTTCCTGATGAAATATTTTGCAAACGGCGTTAAGGTAATTCGTTTTATATGACCAGGCGAAATTAATTTTCGGGTAACGGCTTTCAAATGCCTGCCATGCTTTTTTATATGTTTTCCGGATAGTTCTTTCTGAGACAACGTATAAAGGAGATCCGTATTCACTGATCAGGTCTTTAACAGGCATCCCGTCTATTTCGGTGACGGTGTCAATACCGGTTTTCATTCCGAATTTTCCGGGCATACCGGAAGCAATTCTTTTAACAACAGGTCTTTCAAAAGGAATTTTTGTCATGACAAAATATATTAAAGTTCATTATTCGTTGACAAGAGTTCAAATTTTCTGATATCACATATCATATCATATGAATATCTTACAAACATAACACCGGTGTTATAACCGGCAAATGGTTTTTGTTCCATTCCCATGGCGAGTTTCACAAGTGCTTCGGGCAGATTTTGACCTGCTCCTACGGCAAGGTAAACCCAGGCAGGGATCCGGGGATTGATTTCAATAATGTAATATTTATTGTCATTGGTTTTAATAAGTTCGAGTTCCATTCCCCCTCTCCATTTCGTTTCCCTGATAATATGCCTTGTGAGGGCGAGCATTTTTGGATCATCGATAGTGATCCCTCCCCATGCTTTCCCCTTGTCCGTGATATATTGTTTTCGCATCGGAACAGCACTGATGGTCTCTCCTTTTCCATCGCCCAGGGCAACAACATTTACTTCCGTTCCCTTTATGAATTCCTGTACGATTATTGGTAATCCCCATTTAGCCGATATTTTATTGAAATATATTTTAACCTGCTCCTCATTAAAAGCTACCCAGGCATCATAAAATTTACCTTTAACCATTACCGGCCAGGTAAAATCCTTTTCGATTTTTTTAATATCTTCGTATGTATTTACAGCTTTGCTTTTTGGAACATCTACATTATATTTTTTCCCGTAATCCGGGAGGTTGGATTTATGTCTCTCCTCAAACTGTTCCAGGGTGGGAAGGAATGTTTTTATTCCCATTTCCTTCATTTTCTCCGATGATTTCATAAAAGTGAACAGTTCTGCATCGAAATTCGGAATGATCAGATCAAGTTTTTCCCTGGAATGGATATATTCAATTCTCTGCATAAATGCATCGGTGCCTTCCGACGGATAGGGTAACAGGTATGTTTTATGTACATGATTTTCCATGTAAATCCCCGGTTCAAGATTCTCGTATGCCATCCCGACAATGCGGGGATTAAACAGGGTTGATTCCAGGATACTTCTGATAACAGGAATACCCGGTCCCGGATTATCAGTGTTATTCAGACCTGTTACACCGATAGTAATATTTATTTTATTCTCCATCATTTTCAAGTAGTTGATACTGTTTTAACATGGCTACAAAATCGTAAAAGAACCGTTCAAAAGAAGATTGATCTATATCATACTTATTGATAATTATTTCCGATATTTCTTTAAAATCCCGGTTTTCTTTCAGATAGTGAAATATTTCCAGTCCTGTCGGATTGAAAGAATATGATTCTCCGGTTGCTCCGTCAAAGACAAAACCGGAATCACTGATGGCAATATTTGATCGGATTCTCATATTACAAAAATTTATAATTATCGATGTTACAAAAATTTATAATTCAGAATAAATATTAGTATATTATTTTGTAGAAAATGTATAAAATTTTAATGGGGGAAAATAGATTTAAATTGTTTTATATAATGTCAATAGATTTTCGGGAAGAGCGGTCAGACTTTTTATATTCTGAAAGAGTATATCCGGTGATCTGCTTAAACTGTGCAGACATATGATGGACGGAACTGTAATCCATGATGTAGGAGATCTCACTGAGGGATAATTCCCCTGAATCGATCAATTCTTTTATTCGTTCAGTTTTTTGCAGAATAATATATTTCTCAAGAGTATAAGGCTCATTTTGTGAGAAGATTTTCGACAGATACTGATAGTTCATGCCAAGTTTATCAACCAGGTAATCTGATTTCCGGATTATAGAATTGATATTATTAAGCTCATGTACCAGTTCAATGACAGCATGTTTAATTTTTTCAACAATGATCTGGTCGCGGTTTTTAATGATCTCGAAACCAAGAGCGGAAAATAAATTTATTATGAAGGATTTTGTTACTTCTCCGGGATTATAATGGATGGTTATCTCGCCAAGCTTAATATCAACAACATTAATTTTTGCTGCATTCAGTTTTTCCCTTAATAGTATCTTGCAGCAATTACAGACCATATTTTTAAGAAAGTATGTTTCCGTTATTGTCTCCATCTTATTTTATATCATTAAGCGTAATGATATTATTAAGTAAAGCATACACTACCAGCCCTGAGATGGTTTTGATACCCAGTTTATTGGTAATATTTTTGCGGTGTGTGATCACCGTATGAGCGGAAAGGAACAGGTTATCAG
>CAYVTV010000128.1:0-11551 GCA_964454295.1 uncultured Bacteroidaceae bacterium | reverse complement strand
CGTGATCCCGTGATCCCGTGATCCCGTGATCCCGTGATCCCGTGATCCCTTTACATCATAACCCACAAAATTAATCAAAAACTATTCCAACTTATTATTGCATCTGAACTTTTCAATAGAATTACCGGTTTTGGTGTGCTATTTACTGATTCCTTACAACAGTTAATATGAATTTAATACAAGGTAAAGAATGAATTAACATGTAATCCTTCCCCTGAGAGTATAATTAAAGATAAAATAACATTTACGTGATGTAAGGTTTAGATGTAAGTTATTCATTTGTATTACTAAAATAAAGACTACAATTAATTTACAACACTATGCAAAAAGCCTTACTCTCTTTATTTTTCCTGCTTTTCTCACTTTCTCTCTTTCCCCAAAACGGATCCATTGTTGGAACAGTTACAGATGAAACATCAGGGGAGGGACTTATCGGGGCCACCATACTTGTTCAGGGAACTTTTACCGGTACCATTACCGATCTTGAAGGGAAATATCAGTTGAAAAATATTTCCCCCGGCAAATATAATCTTGTCATCTCCTATGTCTCCTACGATAAACAGACTGTAACCGTTGATGTAAATGAAACTGCGCCTGTACAGCTTGATGTGAAACTTAATCCGGTAACCGTATCAGTGGATGAGGTGGTCGTGTATTCGCGAAGAAAAACCGACACCGAATCTGCCATTATTTCAAACGTTAAGATGATGCATGTTATTGCCAACGGCATAAGTGCCGATCAGATAAAGAAATCGCAAGACAGTGATGCTGCTGAAGTAATAAAACGTGTTCCGGGCATAACCGTTTCTGATGGTAAATTTGTAATTGTGAGGGGACTTGCGGAGAGATACAGCCAGATCATGTTAAATAATGCCCCTGCGCCCAGTTTTGAGTCCTCCAAAAAAGCTTTCTCCTTTGATGCTGTCCCCAGTGGCCTGATCCAGAATATGATGGTTTTTAAAAGTCCGGCGCCCGAATTACCAGCCGACTTTGCCGGTTCGGTAATTGACATCATGACACGGGAGTCTGCCGACATAAATGAATTAAAGGTAAGCTGGTCAACAGGATACGTGCAAAATACGAGCTTCATCAGTGATTTTAAAACCTATAAAGGAGGCAAATATGATTTTCTGGGGTTTGACGACGGGATAAGGGAGTACCCTGCAGAACTGCCTCTTACATCCACCATGAGAGACCTGTATGTATGGCCGAATGCCCCGACATATTATCAACGAATGGATTCCCTTCAAACCATCTCACGGGCTTTCAATAATAACTGGGGAACATACAACAGTAAAGTTATACCTGATCAAAGTTTATCGGTTGTCGGTCAGAAGCGAATCCTCCTTGGTAAAGCATCCCTGGGAAATATTACCGCCTTGAATTACAAGTATTCAAGTAATTATAGTGAGATTATCAGGAAAGATTATTTTAATTATGATTTTATTCATGATAAACCAGAATATGCCTATGATTATATTGATTCAAAATATTCAGGAAAGGCAAGTCTGGGAGTTATCCATAACTGGTTGCTTATTTTCGGAAGCAATCAGAGAATTGGTCTTAGAAACATGGTTTATAACCAGGGAGAAGATATTACCACCCTGCGTTCCGGGGCCGATATTTATAATTCGGTGGACAGATTAAACACGAACCTCAGGTTCAATCAGCGGTTTATTTATTCCGGACTGGTTGACGGGAACCACCATTTTAACCATGCTACCCGGGTATACTGGCTCGCGGGTATTTCCTATACTGTGAATAACGATCCTGATAACCGCAGGTACAGCTATACACGGCCACTGCACTCACCCGATTCCATCCCTTATGAATTTGTGGCGGATGTTACTCCCAGTGTTTATTACGGGGGAAGAATAACACAGAAGCTCAGGGAGAGGAATTATTCCCTAAAGATGGATATTACCAGAGATATCTATTCCACTTTTTCCGATCATCCCCTTCAGTTCAAAGCCGGGTTTTTATTAGATACAAAGAGCAGGGACTTTAATACCAGGCTGATTGGGCTGGTTGCCCCAAGGGGCACAAGTCCAGGCCGGCTTAGAGTCGGCAGCCTGGAACAACCGGCAGAAGTGCTGCTGGCAGATTCCAACTTCTATTATAATCCGGTGAATCCCAATATTACCGGTTTTATGTACAGGGATGGCACAGTAATAGTTAATTCCTACACTGCTCACGATGACCTGCAGGCAGGTTATGCCGGATTGAAAATACCGGTGGGCAATATAATTGATATATATGGAGGAGTGAGGATGGAGCGTTTTAACCGGCTTATTACCGACTGGTACAGGAAAGATTATGATGAAAATGGCAGGGTTATTAATGACTCCCTCGATATAACTTCCGATACCCTTAATTTCTATCCTTCAGTTAGCCTGAATCTAAAATTAAATAAGAAACTCAACCTGAAATTTTCTTATGGAAAAACAATTAATCGTCCTGAATTCAGGGAAAGCTCTCCAAGCTATTACGAAGATTTTGATGAGGTAGCCATTTATTATGGTAATCCGGATCTGGTTGCTGCCATGATTAATAATTATGATCTGCGCCTCGAATGGTATCCTGATCAGGGAGAAGTAATTTCACTGGCTGTTTTTTACAAGGACTTTACCAATCCGATAGAAATGTTTAAAATCCCTGCCGGTACAGGATGGAATTATAAACCTTATAATACTGAACACGCTATTAGCAAAGGTTTGGAACTGGATATGAGGAAATCTCTCATGTTTTTTCAGGATATACCATTAATAGGCCTGCTGAAAGATATGACAGTGGTATTCAATGCATCCCTGATTCAAAGCAGTATTCATACTTCCAGACCTATCGCGCGCGATTCCGTGAGGATTATGCAGGGGCAGTCTCCTTATATAGTTAACCTTGGACTTTTCTATACTAACCCGGAGACAGGGTTAATGGTTAGTCTGAACTACAATCGTATTGGCGACCGTATAGTGTATGCCGGAACTCCCGTTAATCCCCATGTATGGGAACTTGGGAGAAATTCGGTTGACCTCACCCTGGATAAAAAATTCGGAAATAGTCTTGACCTTAAACTCGGACTGAAAGATATTACCAATAATCCGGTGCATTTCGCGGAATACTATGGGGATGATAATAGTATTCAACTGACCAAACTCAAATACATACCTAACCGGAAAATTAACATTGGTCTCACCTGGACTTTCTGAGGGATATCCCCCTTAATTTAAGACATTGCCCTGTCATCTTAATATTGAGACCCGGCAAGGGACTTAAGACTCAGGGTTACAATTATGTTGAATCAAAGATTTATTATATCAGGCTCACATTAAATTAATGTTACCCTAACCTTCTAAAAGGATTCAAACTTAAAATTAAAATAATAAAATCTAAATGTTCAGTTATTCTTCCGAATGTACTTTTATCCCGTCAGATAATGTAAAACTTTTATTCATTAAATCATTAAAACTATGAGAAATTTAATTTTACTATGCGTGGCATGTACGTTAACTGTTGCTCTTAACGGACAGAGTATCAATGACTCCTTTTTTACAAAGGTTAGTTACATCGGTGCATTCAACGAAGATGTCGACTGGACTTCAGGATGGGCGGAATGGGACCCCGTGAACAAAGAGTATCCTGATCCGGCAGAGACGAAAGGTAATGGTGTTTTCACCGAGCCGGGAGGAATTAAGATATCATCAGATGAAACATGGAGTGGAAACCTTAAACTTGATGGCTGGGTTTACGTGGAGGACGGTGCTACACTTACCATCTCTCCGGGGACAATTATCAGGGGAACGGAACGAAGTGCACTTATTATTAAAAAGGGAGCGAAGATAAACGCTATAGGTACTTCAGAGGCTCCCATTGTTTTCACTTCTGACCAGGGTGCAGGGTTTCGCGGCTCAAGCAACTGGGGAGGTATTGTGATTTGCGGTAAAGGTATAGTAAATACCGCCGGGGGAGAAAAGATAACTGAAGGCGGAGTAGGGGTGTATTATGGCGGAACAGACAATAATGATAATTCAGGGATAATGAAGTATGTAAGAATTGAATTTCCGGGTTATGAAGTGGCTACAGGGAGTGAATTGAATGGACTATCCCTCTGCGGTGTAGGTGCGGGTACCACTTTGGAATATATTCAGGTATCCTATTCCGGTGATGATGGGTTTGAATGGTGGGGAGGCGCAGTGAACGCAAAATACCTCATTGCCTATAAAACGGAGGATGATGATTTTGATACGGACAATGGATATTCGGGAATGGTGCAGTTTGGGTTGATATTGCGCGATGCTGAAATTGTTGATACTGATACAGCCAATGGTTTTGAATCGGATAACGATGACGGCGGGAATGATGTACAGCCTTATACTCATGCCATATTTTCCAATATAAGTGCTTTCGGCCCTTCTATCACAAGTACGGATCCGGCCACACTACAGAAAAATCACAATGAAGGATCGGCAATGCGTATAAGAAGAGCTTCCAGGTTACGTGTTTATAATTCAGTATTTGCCGGCTGGGGACGCGGATTACGCATTGAATCATCATTATCATGGACAGCAGCACAGGCAGATATGCTTACGGTACAGAATAGTATTATTGCAGGAGTACGCAATGACTGGTTTCGTACTGACGTTTCCGGTGTCAGCGCTGATGATATAAGAAACTGGTTTCTTGATTCTTCCAGAAAAAATGATACCATTTTACTCGCTGCCGACCTGAAGATAACTCATCCATTTTCTTTTACCGGTCCTGATTTCAGACCACAGAATGATTCGCCGGTATTGAATGCTTCAAACTGGTATTTTTTAACAGGAAATAATGAATTTACCAGTATAAATAATCAATCCGAATGGAGAGCATATCCGAATCCATTTACAGGTATAACATATATTCATCTGCAAATTGAGGAAACCAGTGAGGTAAAAGCTGAAGTATATGATATTAACGGCAAGCTGGTGAAGGTACTGTATAAGGGAGTAATGACACCCGGAACCGGAAGTCTCGAATTTAATGCTTCGGATCTTCCAAAAGGTTTCTATATCGGGAGAATAACTGCAGAAAATAATACTTATTTTGTGAGGATGATTTCAAAGTAAAAGAATCGAAATATCCGGCAGTTTCCTTATTGTGCCTTTGTGTAACCCTTTGTGTCCTTTGTGGTTAACCTTTATAACGCATTTAACCACTAAGGACACAAAGGACATCACAAAGGTACACAAAGGATAGCACAAGGGAATACAGTTGCTCAATCATTTAACCAGGGCAAAAACATAACCATGCCGCAACGCAACCACTTAACCACCTAACCACTCCTCACACCATCCCCAGCACCGCCTTTACCACATTTTCCGCACCTGTCCCAATCTGCTCAATGGTCGAATCAAGCATATAGCAGGGTGTGGTCACAAGCTTGTTTTTACGGTCGATTACCACCTCGCCGTGTAGTGTTTCTTTATGCTTCGCCCCTGTTTTTTCAATGGCTGTTATGGTCGCTTTATCATTACCAATGGTTAATTCTGCATCTCCTATTACTTTTGCCAGCAGAACAGGGGATATACATAATGCACCTATTGGTTTTCCTGCCTTGTAGGTTACTTTGATACATCTTTCCACCTCGGGATGAATATGGGCATCAGGACCTTTAAATGCCCAGTCTGACAGATTTTTGGCAGCACCGAATCCACCGGGAAAAATAACAGCATCAAAATCTTTTGCATCATAATTACTGAGAGGTGAAATATTGCCACGGACAATCCTTGCCGATTCAACCAGTACATTTCTTTTTTCATTCATCTCCTTTCCGGTAAGGTGGTTGATCACATGATGCTGGGGCATGTCGGGTGCAAAACAATCATAATGCGCACCCTGACGGGAAATGGCATAAAGTGTCAATACGGATTCATGAATCTCAGAGCCATCATAGACCCCGCATCCTGAAAGAACTACTGCAATTTTTTTTGTTTTAGCCATAATTCCGGTATTTTTAAGTTTTCTTCCACAAGTTATTAAAAAAATGCAAAATAACCTAAAACGAACTTTCATTGCAATTCGGGTTTTTCCTGACCGTAATTTTCTAAATGAATACCAAAGGATACGAACCCTGCTCCAGACTGAATCTATCCGCTGGGTTAAACCCGAAAATTTCCATATTACCCTTCGTTTCCTTGGCGACACTTCTGAACAGGAAATAGGCAACATCTCAAACATGCTGGACAAAGGATTATCTGACGTAGCATCTTTCAGTTTTGATATAAAGGGTATGGATGTTTTCCGTAGTATAAGATACCCGCGCGTATTGTGGTTAGGGTTGACCAATACACATGATTTACTTAAACTAAAAACCAGGGTTGATGAATCGTTGGGTTATCTCCTAAAAGAGCAGGAAAACAACACATTCAGTCCTCATCTTACCCTGGGCAGAATGAAACGCATCATGAACAGGGAAATATTCAGAGAGCTGATAAACGACTACAGGGATCATGAATTTCTAAAGGTGCAGGTTAATAAAGTATTGTTTTTTGAAAGTGTGCTTAATAAGCAAGGGGCAACCTATAAGGTTATTTCAGAACATACGATTTGGTGATGTGGTGATTTGTCGATTTGGTGATTTGGTGATTTGGTGATTTAGTGATTTAGTGATTTGGTGATTTGGTGATTTGGTGATTTGGTGATTGAAAGGGAATTACTCCCAATTACTCAATTACTCAATTACTCAATTACTCAATTATTCTCTCTTCGCCTAAGTTGATTTGTCCCCGTGATCCCTCAACAGGGCAAAGAACTTAATTTGCCACTACATAACCACTTAACCACGCACCCACTACACTCCCTTCCCCCTCAATATCGTCAACACCGTATACAACATGATCTTAAAATCCATAAAAAGCGACATATTCTGGATATACAACAGATCGAACTGAAGCCGCTGTATCATCTCGTCAATATTTTCAGCATATCCGAATTTAACCTGTCCCAGTGAAGTTATTCCCGGTTTAACCTTATGAAGATGGACATAATGAGGTGCCTTTTTAATAATCCGGTCAATATAGTACTTTCTCTCCGGCCGGGGGCCCACAACCGACATTTCACCCTTAAGGACATTAAGAAAATTAGGAATTTCATCAAGCCTGAATTTTCTCATAAAACGTCCTATTTTTGTCAGCCTGTCATCATCCCTGCTGGCAAGCTCCGGGCCGTTCTTTTCGGCATCGGCATACATGGAGCGGAATTTGTATATCCTGAAAGCTTTGCCGAAGCGTCCAATTCGTTCCTGTGAATGTATTACGGGTCCGGGCGAAGTCAGCTTTATTCCAACGGAAAGTATCATTATGACAGGTGATAATAAAAGTAATACAAGAACCGAGATGAAAATGTCAGAGAGATGTTTAATATTTTCCTGCCATACAGGCATAAGATCATGCGTAACCTGTATCAATGGTGCGGAAAAAATATCCGGCATCTTTACCTTACCGAGGAGAATGTCGTTCATACCGGGTACTGCTTTAATATTTATATCATATGGGGCCAGCCTGTTCAGAATGTCACCCATCCGGTGTTGTTCATCAGGTTCCAGCGCAATGATCACTTCTTCGATATTATTTTTTTCCAGGATTTGTTTAATATCATCCAGGCTGCCAAGTACCGGAACAGTACCTTTCTCCGGATAATGATCCTGTGGTTTTGTATATACAAAACCGGAAAGCCTGCTTCCTGTTGTTTTATTATGGTTTTTTAATTCAGCACAGAAGTGTAAAGCCTGGTGGCTGTTTCCAATAATTAATGTATTAAATGCAATCTGCCCTTTCTGTATTTTGAAGACCGAAAAAGAAGTTAATATAAACCGGGGAATGACAGTTAAAGTGAAATGTAAAGCAAAATATACGGCAAAAAGCAGGTAATAATCACGGTGAGTTTCTATAACATCATCCAGAATAAGAATAAAGAAAAGGACAATGATGCCTCCTGTGCTTTGCAGAAAGGACTGGCCTATATCCTTCAATCTTGATTTCCTGAAGATATCTTTGTAATATCCTGAAAGATAATAAATTAAAATCCAGAATATGGGTATGATCAGCATGCCCAATATCAGTTTTGTCTCTGCTTCAAGCGGGACGAGGTATCCCAGACTTCTGGGCTCAATATATAAACGCCTGAATGCATAAAAACAAAACCAGGCTATGGAAGCAGTAATATAGTCTGAGATGATATATTTAAATATCTGTTGTTTACTCTTCATCCGGAGGATAATAATTGCAATTTTTATGTTTCAGGATACTTAACAAAAATAAAAATCTGCAGAAAAAAACAGTAATTCTTCCCGAAAAAATTTCCTTAAGATAATAAATTAATCTTCAACCGGAGCAGGATGGATCTGATGCAATATTCCCGATGCTAACTGGTGCGCAACAATCCCGCTGCTAATCCGGTTCTCAGAACCATTTCTGCCGGTAATTGATTTATAAAACTTTGTCAGCACATCTTCATTATTCTGCCGGCAGGCATAACTTAAACTTTTATTCTTTATTTCATCGGGGTGGGATTGTATTATGAGAAATTCATTTTTTGACGGATCAATGGTTATCATTCTGTCATGACCGAATATTTCCAGTTTCTCATATTCTTCCTTAAAACAACTGCTGATATTAAGGTGTGCAGATGTGCCGTTTTCAAACTGAATATTTACATCCAGGATGCGTGGTTCGGTTGAGCACACAGGTATTCCCGTGACATAATATTTTACCGGATTTACCGGGTTTAATTCTACTATGAGATAAATATACCTGTATAGCGCACTGAAGATGGTGAAATTTTCCCGGGCTGGTTTTGCAGTAATTTGTGACTTTAGAAAAATATATTCGGGTCTGAATATATATTCTCGTATTTTTTGTTTAATTACTCCATTAAGTGTTTTATGATGGAGATTTAGGATCACACCGGCTTCATCCGCTATCTTGGTCAGTTTTTTCAGTTGGGGACAGGACAGTGTGAGATCAGGAAGTATCAGCACATGTCTGGATTTTTTCAGAAACCTGCTGATGAGATCAAAACATTCTCCTGCTTTATCCGTAACAATCAGCGCATCACTTGTTTCATGGAGTTTCTCATAAGGAATACTGTAAGCTTCTATTGAGAATGAGCCGGAGTGACTGTCAGTCTTATGATTATGAAGGTGAACTCCGGTTATTATAAATTCAGGATGATCCATTATGATTTCCATATAATGCCGGAGAAATTTTTCGGATCCTGTTAATGCTGTTCTGATCATTATCAAACACTTAACTGCAAACATAAAATAATTGTTAATTACTTGGGATAATTTAATTTTCAACTTATTAACTTTTTATGTTGATAAAGTTAAATTTGTGTAATTGTTTAAAGAGATGACAGAAGACAGTTACCGTCATAAGGGGTTAAGGAAAAAACTTGTTGAACAGCTGGCAGGCAAAGGGATTTCAGATGAAAGGGTTCTTGCCGCCATTGGAAGAGTTCCCCGGCATATTTTCATGGACAGTAGCTTTATAAGGTTTTCTTATGCAGATCAGGCCTTTCCCATTGGTGCAGGTCAGACCATATCTCAACCGTACACTGTGGCTTTTCAGACAGAGTTACTGAATGTTCAGCCCATGGAAAAAGTACTGGAAATTGGCACCGGATCGGGATACCAGGCAGCTATCCTGATAGAGATGGGAGCCAGGGTGTTTTCTGTTGAACGCCAAAAGGAACTGTATGTAAAATCACAGGATGTGCTTGGAAAACTTGGGTATAAAGCCCGCTTTTTCTATGGCGACGGATACGAGGGAATACCTGCCTATGCCCCGTTTGATAAGATACTGATAACCGCCGCAGCTCCCGATATACCGGAAAAGCTTGTGAAACAATTAAAGCAGGGAGGCATTATGGTGATGCCCCTGGGAGGAAGTATGGGGCAGACCATGGTAAAACTTGTTAAGGAGGAAGGAGATAATTATTCACTATCAAGACACGGGGCTTTTGTTTTTGTTCCTATGCTGAAAGGAAAGGTCAATTAAACAGGCAATTTTTAATTTGAGATGATACATATTGAGAGACTGGTTTTCAATCCTTTTCAGGTAAACTGTTATGTCCTGTACGATCATAAAGGTGCCTGCATCATTGTTGATCCTTCAGCCTATTTTGAGAAGGAAAAGAACGAATTAACCCGTTATATTGAAAATAATAACCTCACCCCTGCATTAATTATCAACACTCATGGACACGTGGATCATATTCCGGGCAACAGGTTTTTAAAGGAAAAATATGGCATACAGGTTGCCATGCATAAAGATGATCTGGTTTTGCTCGGGAATGCAGTTCAACAGGGGTTGATTTTCGGATTTCACATACAGAAACCAGACAACCCGGATATTTTTCTCGAAGATAAACAGATATTGCCGGTGTTCGAAACGCCTCTGGAGATAAGGCATACACCAGGACATTCCCCCGGTTCGGTTATCATTTATTCCCATATAGATAATTTTGTTGTTACAGGGGATGTGTTATTTGATGGCAGTATCGGTAGAACAGACTTTCCGGGGGGGAGTTATAACAGCCTGATAAAAAGTATCCTGGAAGAGATACTTTCATTGCCGGATGAAACTGTAGTGTATCCCGGACACGGGGAATCAACGACAGTGGGGGAGGAAAGGAGGAATAATCCGTTTCTGCAGGGAAATATGTAAACCACGGAACACAAAGGAACACTTAGCGCCTTTGCGCCTTTGCGTTTTTTTTAATTTAACGAACTATTGTAAGGGAAATATTTATATTTTAAAATTAAAAAATGCTCACTGACAAATTTATTGACCGTCACATTGGTCCCGGTAAAGAGGATGAGGCTGCCATGCTTGCCGAAATTGGCGTCAGTTCCCTCGATGAATTGATAAGCCAGACTATTCCAGCCAATATTTTGCTTGAGAATCCACTCCGGCTTCCCGGCGGTATCTCCGAATATGAATATTTAATGAGAATCAGGGATATCGGTCGGAAGAACAAATTATTCCGCTCCTACATCGGGCAGGGTTACTATAATACCATAAGCCTGCCTGTGATCCGGAGGAACATTCTCGAGAATCCGGCATGGTACACTTCATATACTCCTTACCAGGCTGAAGTTTCCCAGGGAAGGTTGGAAGCCCTGCTGAATTTCCAGACCATGATCACTGATCTCACCGGGATGGAAATTGCCAATGCTTCATTACTGGATGAAGGCACTGCTGCTGCTGAGGCGATGATAATGCTTTTCGGGCTCAGATCTAAGGAGGCTGTGAAGGACGGAAGGAACAAATTTTTTGCTGACAGGAAGGTTTTTCCGCAAACCCTTGAGGTTATAGCTGGTCGCGCACAACCCCTGGGGATAGAAGTAGTTTTGGGTGACAGCAGTACATTTGGTTTTGATGCAGATGTCTTTGGTTGTCTTTTGCAATATCCTGATGCTGACGGTTTTGTGCCTGATTACAGAGAATTTGTAAATAAAGCCCATGAAAAAGGTATGCTTGTAACGGTGGCTGCTGATATAATGAGCATGGTG
>CAYVTV010000127.1:0-11811 GCA_964454295.1 uncultured Bacteroidaceae bacterium | reverse complement strand
ATTCTCCCTCTTATTAGAAGAAATAACCGAACACACAGAAGATGAGGAATTAACGCAACGATTACTGGAGGACCTGGCAGAACTTCAGAAAAACCCATTGAATATCAATAAAGCAGGGATTGATGAATTAAGGAAAATATTTTTTTTAACTGAGTTCCAGCTAAATAGTATTATCCTGTACAGACTGGAATTCGGAGACTTTTTATCAATTAATGAATTACAGCTTGTGCCCGGTTTACAGAAAGATGTGATTGAAAAACTGCAATTGTTTATCAACATTTCGGAATGCGGGATGATAAGCCCGGTAAAAACCAGGAAATATGTCAGAAATGATCTGATAATACGTTATAAAAGAAAATTTGAGTTTCCGGCAGGGTTCTCAGAAGATGCTGACAGTCTGAAAAAATTCATGGGAAACAATCAGTATTTCCTTGCCAGAGATGAGTTAACCCTGAGCACAGGAATAAAAGCCGGAATCCTTATTGAAAAGGATGCAGGTGAACCCTTCCTTTCAACTTTCAACAAAAACAGACCTGACCACCTGACTGCCTATTTAGAACTGAAGAGGAGGAACAAACCGGGAAAACTTATTATCGGAGATTTTAAAGCGGGATACGGACAGGGCCTGATAGCAGGCTGTTCATTTATTTCAAGAGCTTCAAGTGCTATGATCATACCCGTAACGGATGGCGTGAGAAAAAGCCTCTCATCCTCAGAATCGGGTAACCTGAGAGGGTTAGCTGCAGAAGTAAAAACAGGGAAGACCTTTTACACGGTCTTCTTTTCCTCTGTATTAAAGGATGCAAGGCTTAAGTATCTGATCACTGAAAGTGACAGCGTTTCATACTTCACCACAATTTACTCTTCCGGATTACACAGAAATATAAGTGAAAACATCAACAGGAACACCCTCAGGCAATCGGATGCGGGATTCAATATCACCCGGAACTTTAACAAGCTTATTCTTGGAATTACAGGAGTTCATTCTTCATTTAACCATAACAGGGAAATAGCTCTTTATCACTCATACGCAGTGCCGCCAACATACAAAACAAGCTTCCTTAACACAGGGATTCATTACCGCCTTAACCTCGGTAAACTGATTATCTTTGGAGAATGGGCTCTGGATTATGATCATCACCCGGCATTGTTAAACGGATTACTGGCACAATTGCACCCCCTTGTTAGCCTGTCGGCCGTTCACCGGAGATATTCCCCTGAATATGTTGCGTTTTTATCTGCATCATTCGGGAAATCGTCTGCAACTGCAAATGAAGAAGGATTTTATTTAGGACTGAACTTTTATCCTTTCCCATTTGTAACCCTTTCATGTTACGCGGATCATTATTCCTTTCCCTGGTTAAGGCAGAATATTCCTCAACCTTCATCAGGAAACGATTATTATCTAAACGCCACCTTCACCCTGAACAGGGAAAACATAATTACAATAAGACATAAAACAAGTTGTCAGCAAAAGAAAGTAAACAGGATGGAAACCGGTATTGATCTCACAGAAAAACACTATTCAGGTTCCTGGAGATTATGTTATAATTATTCCATAAATGAGAGTCTGGGTCTTGAGACCAGGTATGAGCAAACCGGTTTCAGGGAAAGAGAAAACAGTGAAGAAGGATATTATCTCGGGCAAAAACTCATATTTAAACCGGCAGAAAAACTGTTTGCATTCTGGCTTTCTTATGGACTATTTGATATATCTGACTGGCGCAACAGGATCTATATCTATGAGCATGATATCCTGTATGAATATTCTGTACCGGTATTATACGGAAACGGAAGCAGGTTTTCAATTATGGCAAGAGTAAATATTCTCCGACACTATGAGTTATGGTGTAAGTATTACCTGAGTTTATATGACGGGGACATTGTAAGGGGATCCGGTGCTGACCTGGTACGTTCAGCAACAGATTCGGGGATAAAGGTACAGCTGAGGGTTAAATTTTAGATAAGAGATCAAGCGCAAATTAAGGTTCAGGTAAGAGTATAAATTCCAAATTCCTTCCGTAACTCAATTACTCAATTACTCAATTAATCAATTACTCAATTACTCAATTACTCAATTACTCAATTACTCAATTACTCAATTAATCACTCATCCACATAACCACCTATTCCCTAATCCGTTTTGATATCCTTAATGTTCAGCTGCAGGTTTGTTTCTCCCCTGAATTCATTTTCTTCGATGGAATAGCAGATATCGAAAGCGTGTC
This sequence comes from uncultured Bacteroidaceae bacterium, assembly GCA_964454295.1. Classification (GTDB taxonomy): domain Bacteria; phylum Bacteroidota; class Bacteroidia; order Bacteroidales; genus CAYVTV01. The sequence goes on along the minus strand of CAYVTV010000127.1, from coordinate 9,583 downwards.
CCTGTGAGATAGCGGGGAAGTTATGCCCCTGTTGGAAGGCGATGGCAGGATAGACTTTATAAGGATCTTCTTCCTGGATAAGATACAACTTTAAATGTTCGCCTGTTGCTCCTACCACCTTCCCGTCACCATTATCGGCCACATTTTCGGTAAAAAAAACAGGAGCCATATTTTCAGGTCCGAAAGGCTGAAATTGCTGTAGTATTCTGAGCAATTTATCATCTACTTCGCTAAGATCCAGTTCTGTGTCAATCTCAACTACCGGAACCAGCTGTTCAGGATGAATGGTTCTGTTTACAATTTCCTCAAATTTTTTCTGGAATAATGCAATATTTTGCATTTTGAGAGTAAGTCCAGCCGCATATTTATGTCCCCCGAAGTTTTCAAGAAGATCACTGCATCCTTCAATGGCCTGGTAAATGTCGAAACCGTTAACTGAACGGGGAGAGCCTGCTGCCTTTCCTTTCGACCGGGTAAGGATGAGCGTGGGGCGGTTATAATAATCCAGCTAACGGCTTGCTACTATTCCAATTACCCCTTTATGCCAGTCGGGATTGAACAGTACGGTTGATTTCCTGTTCTGTAATTTCGGGTCAGACTGAATAACAGATAAAGCTTCCTGGGTTATAAGGGAATCCACATTTCTCCGTGTGGAATTATAATCATTGATCTTTTCACCCATCAGTATGGCCTCTTTTTCATCCTGTGAAATGAGCAGATCAACCGATTTTTTTCCCGATTCCATTCTTCCGGCAGCATTGATCCTGGGGCCTATTTTGAAAACAATATCTTCAATAGTAATTTTTTTCCCTTCAATACCTGATAGTTTTATTATTGTCCGGATACCGGTTGAAGGATTTTCATTTATCTCCTTCAGCCCGTGGAATGCGAGAATACGGTTCTCTCCTGTAATCGGAACAATATCGGAAGCGATGCTCACTGCCACCAGATCGAGATATCCCGCGAGATCGGAAAATGGTAATCCCTGTGCTGAATGAAAGGCCTGCAACAGTTTAAATCCTACTCCACAGCCTGACAATTCTTTATATGGATAACTGCAATCATTCTGTTTAGGGTCCAGTACTGCTTCAGCATGGGGTATGGAAGCACCGGGGGTATGATGATCGCAAACAATGAATTCTATCCCCTGGTCTTTTCCGTATTTAATTTTTTCCACTGCTTTAATACCGCAATCGAGTGCAATTATCAGTTTGTAACCATTTGCTGCAGCATAATCGATAGCCTTGTAAGAGATACCGTAACCTTCAGTGTCTCTGTCGGGAATATAATAATCAATATTTTTGAAGTACTTTTGAAAATAGCTGAATACCATGGCTACGGAAGTGGTGCCATCAACATCATAATCGCCGTATATCAATAATGACTCGTTGCTCTTTATAGCGCGTTGTATTCTTTGTACTGCTTTATGCATATCCTTCATCAGAAAAGGATCGTGCAGGTTATTGAGATCAGGACGAAAAAAGGCCTTTGCTTCCTCAAAGGTTTTTATACCCCTCTGCACCAATAAACAGGATACCGGTCTGCTTACTCCAAGAGCCTGCTGAAGGGATATGATTTCCCCGGGATTTCCCTGTTCCTTAATTATCCAGTTCTTGCTGACCATATAAAGTTCTCCCCCTGATATCAGGAAGTACAAAAATAGTAATAAGAAGTCAAATAAAATCCGGTTTAGGTGTTATCAGATCAATATTAAAAGTGTAAAATGACATAACGCACTCTTAATAAGCATCTAGTATTTATGGAATATTTTGTTAAAAAACTGCTTCTTATGAAGGAAATTTTTGGAGGAAGGGGAGGGAAATGGGAAAAGGAAAAAGGGAAAAGGCAAAAGGGAAATGGGAAAAGGCAAACAGGTTACGTGGATGAGTGGTTGAGTGATTAATTGAGTAATCGAGTAATCGAGTAATCGAGTAATTGATTAATTGAGTAATTGAGTAATTGAGGGATCTCCCCCTGGAAAAATGACTAATGATAATTGAGTTATCACTTGATCCCGTGATAGCGTGATAGCGTGATCCCTCACCCGTCACCTGTCACCTGTCACCGTCACATGTCACCTGTCACTTGCCATAAACTTCCTGTCCTGAATAGAATTTCAGCTCACCAGAAAATAAATACCGGCGGCAAGTACTGCTCCCAGAGCGGGGCCGATAACGGGCACCCATGAATATCCCCAGTCGCTGTCTCTTTTATCAGCAACAGGTAAAACGGCATGTGCAATGCGGGGACCCAGGTCGCGGGCAGGATTAATAGCATAACCGGTGGTACCTCCGAGAGACATACCAATACCGACAACCAGGAGGGCTACAGGCAATGCTCCTATTGATCCCAGTCCTACACTGACACTTGCAGCATTAACCGTACATAATGACGGTTCGGTGAAATGGAGTATGACAAATATCAGTACAAAAGTGCCGACAATTTCACAGAACATATTATGGGGAAGATTGCGGATAGCGGGACCTGTGCAGAAAACAGCCAGTTTGGCATTCTTATCTTCTGTCAGGCCAAAATGAGGTTTGAAATAGAAATAAACCAGTGCGGCACCAAAGAAGCCTCCAAGCATCTGCGCAACAATGTAACCCGGAACGTATGCCCAGGGGAACAATCCGGCAGTTGCCAGTCCGATTGAAACAGCCGGGTTAATATGGGCGCCGGAATGCGGTCCGGCAATGATAACTGCAAGGAATACACCCAGACCCCAGCCAAAGGTTATATTTACCCAGCCTGCACCCTGGCTTTTAGTGCCTTTTAACACTGTATTGGCCACCACACCGTCACCCATAAGTATAAGGACGGCCGTGCCAATAAATTCGAATAGTAAAGAGTTGTTCATGATGCTATTAATTAAAATGTGTTTAATATATGGTGTCTCTAAAAACTTCCAATTTCCGTGTTATGGGGCTGTCTCATTAATTGAAATATTATCAACCACAAATGGACACCAAGGACAACACGAAGGACACAGCGCCTCCGCTGAGTAGCTTGTGCCACCGCTAAAGCTAAGGCGACACGCGGTCAGCGCTCGCGGAAAGTGCTGTCATTTAGGAATATATACTTCGTGTCCTTTGTGCGTACTTTGAGTCCTTTGTGGTTAGAAACATTTATGAGACAGCCCCATGTCATGAATTTGTTCTTACTGTGAAGTCCACGATCCTGCCCGCTTCACTGCATCAGCCCATTTATATTGCAGTTTACTCCTTTCTTTTTCATCCATGGAACCTGTAAACTGCTTGTCAGGTTGCCATTGCTGTTTAAGCTCGTCTATTCCATTCCAGTACCCTGTAGCCAGTCCGGCCAGGTAAGCAGCTCCCAAAGCGGTAGTTTCTGTAATCTTAGGCCTTACCACAGGGATTCCAAGTATGTCAGACTGGAATTTCATAAGCAGGTTATTGGCTACTGCGCCTCCGTCTACCCTTAGTTCCTTTATTTTGAGTCCCGTATCCTTCTCCATGACGTTCAGCACATCCATAGTCTGGTAAGCAATACCTTCAAGGGCGGCCCTGGCAATGTGCCCCCTGTTTGTTCCCCTGCTTATCCCAACCAGCAGACCCCTTGCATACTGATCCCAGTATGGAGCTCCCATCCCTGTAAAAGCAGGGACGAAAAACACATCCCCGTTATCTTCCACCGATGCTGCCAATGCTTCCACCTCCGCAGAGGACTGTATGATCCCCAGGCCGTCACGCAGCCATTGCACAACAGCACCACCTATAAAAATACTTCCTTCGAGTGCATAATTCACATTGCTCCCTATTTTCCAGGCTACTGTAGTAACCAGATTATTTTTCGAAATAAAAGGTTTATTCCCGGTATTCATGAGGATAAAGCAGCCGGTACCATACGTGTTTTTAACCATTCCCTGGTCAACACACATCTGCCCGAACATAGCCGCCTGCTGATCACCGGCTATCCCTCCGAGTGGCACTGATGCAGCAACGAAATCGCCTGATGTGTCACCGTAAATTTCGCTTGAATCTTTTACTTCCGGCAGCATGGCAGAGGGTACACCGAGGATATCCAGCAATTCTATATCCCATTTCATACTATTGATATTAAACAGCATAGTCCGGCTTGCATTGGTAACATCAGTAATATGCTTTTTACCTCCGGTGAGTTTCCATATCAGCCAGCTGTCGACCGTGCCGAATGCCAGTTCTCCCCTCTCAGCCCGTTTCCTTGTTCCTTCAACATTGTCGAGTATCCATCTGATCTTTGTTCCGCTGAAATAAGCGTCAATAACAAGCCCTGTTTTTTCACGTATTAAGCTTGAATGACCCTTCTCTTTCAACTTATCACAGAAGCCCGAAGTTCTTCTGTCTTGCCACACAATGGCGTTATATACAGGTTCGCCTGTTGCTTTATCCCAGACAACAGTGGTTTCCCTCTGATTTGTAATGCCAATTCCGGCAATATTTTTTCCACTGACACCCATTTTCGACATAGCTTCAGCAGCTACTGCCACCTGGGATGACCATATTTCCTTCGGATCATGTTCCACCCATCCCGGTTTGGGAAAAATCTGTCTGAACTCTTTCTGAGCTACAGCCAGGATATTGCCCTGCCTGCTGAAAATCAAAGCTCTGGAACTGGTAGTTCCCTGATCTAATGCTAAAATGTACTTTTCCATGTAATAATAGGTTATTAGGTTATTGGGTTAGGTTATTGGGGAATGGCAATAAATAACGTTTAAATTATCTTTAGCGACTAAAAATAATAATTTCCGGTAACAAGGTCATATAATGTAACCTGTTCTTTAATCCATTTGTTATCTTTCCCAAGTTCGGCCGCCATAATACGGGCAACTTCGGGGGCAATGCGCACGCTCTCGCGGGCATTTAAAAGCTGGCATCTGGTTCTGCGGGACAGGAAATCTTCAACGGTGACAGCCATCTCTTCCCTGACAGCCCAAACAACCTGTGCTTTAATTATTCCGCATTCTTCACTGATAATTTCAGCCAGTTCCGGCTTATCAGCAGCGAGAGCAAGAATTGCATCGCGGTCTGTTCCATAAACATACAAAGGATCATTCAGATCCACATTTTCCGTATACCCATGAATTTTAAGCTTTCTGGTTTCTGTACAGGTACGTTTCCATCCGTTCACTTTTTCGGCTTTAGTGATCATATCCTCAGCCATCCTCCTGAAGGTAGTCCACTTACCTCCTGTCATGGTCAATAACCCGGTTGAAGACTCAATGATTTTATGGCTCCGTGATATCTCCTTTGTCTTCTTTCCTTCGCCATCAGGTGCTGCCAGCGGGCGAAGTCCGGCAAAAACACTTAAAACATCTTTCCTTGCGGGGGCTTTTTTAAGATATCTGCCTGCAGTGGACAAAATAAATTCCACTTCTTCGTCAAGCGCAACAGGCTCAGGAGAGGCCATGTCAACCGGTGTATCGGTTGTGCCAACCACAATTCTACCATGCCAGGGGACGGCAAACAATACGCGGCCGTCATCTGTCTTTGGTATCATCAGCGCATCATCCCCATCAAGAAAGGAGCGGTCAAGAACAAGATGTATTCCCTGGCTGGGTATTATTTTCCTCTTCATGCCAGGGTTGTCCATCTGCATAATGTCGTCGGCAAACACACCTGTAGCATTTATGATCACTTTACCGTTAACTTCATATTCCTCACCGGTGAGAACATCCTTAACAAAGACACCATTAAGCCGGCCATTTTCATCCTTTCTTAAAGCAACTACAGGAACATAATTCAGGACAATGGCTCCCTGTTCAACCGCGGTCTGCAAAACGCTGACAGCCAGCCGTGAATCATCAAACTGTCCATCGTGATATAAAATTCCGGCTGTCAGACCTTTTTCCGATATCCCTGGCATGCGCCTCAGTGTTTCTTTTTTTGATATTCTTTGCGACCGTCCAAGGCTGTATCTTCCTGCCATCAGGTCATAAACCTTTAATCCGGCTGTGTAAAGAAATTCATCATACCAACCGAAAGCAGGAATGATGAATGACTGATTTTTCACCAGATGAGGTGCATTACTCAATAATCGTCCCCTTTCAACACAAGCTTCCCTAACCAGGACAACATCACCCTGGGCCAGATAGCGGACGCCTCCATGTACAAGCTTAGTACTCTTACTTGAAGTTGATTTTGTAAAATCATACTTGTCAAATAATACAACGGAATATCCCCTCGCTGAGGCTTCCAATGCAATACCTATACCTGTGGCTCCTCCGCCTATTATAATAAAATCAAACTGTTTTTTCTCATCCCTGAGCTGTTCCAGCATAAAATCTCTGTTCATTTTTTTATTTTAATAAATTACAATTTCGTTTTCTTTCGTATATGGTTATATCTCATAAAGCAGTCTGAACATACTCTGTGTACCTCTGGCACCTCTGCCTCTGTGTACTTCTGTGTATTTCTGTGTGCCCTGTGTGCCTCTGTGTACCTCTGTGTACCTCTGTGTTATAATTGTTATATAATGATTACACAGAGAAGCACAGAGAAACACAGAGAAAGTGTGTTCATATCCTACAATAATACAAAAAAATTGCGAATACGAAACTATACGAAACAGAATATTTTCTTTTTCTTTCGTTTGATCTTTGCCAATTTCTGATTAATTTTGGGAAAAACAGAAAAAATGACAACCAGCATACCCGAAAGACATCAGCATATTTTAAATAAGCTCAGGGAGCAGGGGCATGTAAGCGTGCTTAGCCTGAGCCAGGAGCTAAATGTAACCACGGTCACCATCCGGAAGGATTTGAAATACCTGGAAGAAAGAAAGTTTCTTTTCAGATCGCACGGCAGCGCCACACCCAACAATCCTTATATCAATGAGAGGCCGGTAAATGAGAAAGAGAAAATACGCGTATCCCAGAAGCAAAGAATAGCAAGGGCTGCCGCAGATCTCATTGAGTCTGAAGACAGTATTATTATTGCCTCCGGAACAACTGTAATTGAACTGGCCAGGCAGATTAAGGCACACAGTAAGTTAACAGTAGTAACAGCTTCCCTGAATGCAGCGCTGATACTTTCCAGGGATCCTGTCATTGACATTATTCAGCTCGGCGGGGCGCTCCGGAAAAATTCATCCTCCGTGATCGGGCATTATGCCATGAATATGCTGGAAGAGTTATCCTGCAACAAGCTTTTTCTGGGGGTTGATGGTATTGACCCGGAGTTTGGGCTGACTACAACCAACAACATGGAGGCAGCGCTTAACAAACTGATGATCAAATCTGCACAGCGGGTTATCGTCCTTGCCGATTCCACAAAATTCGGCCGCAGGGGATTTAGTAAAATTTGCAACCTGTCTGAAATAGAAATGGTAATTACTGATGACGAAGTTCCGGAATCGTTTGTGGAGAAACTGGATGAGGCGGGGGTTGAGTGTGTGAGGGTATAAGTGGTTACGTGGTTGAGTGGTTGAGTGGTTAAGTGGAACGTGATAACTTTAATACCTCAACCACTCAACCACGTAACCACGTAACCACTTTTGTCACTTCCCACTATTCTCTTATCTTTGCAGGGAATTTTTTTATTTACTCTTACTATGAGCCATCATGAATTAAGCGAACAGGAAATTATCCGCCGGCAATCTCTCGAAGAACTAAAAAACCTGGGAATTGACCCCTATCCGGCGGCTGGATATGATATCAATATCAGCACTGCTGAAATTAGAAAACGTTTTGTGCCGGGAGAGGATTTTCTTGATGAAGTAAGACTGACAGGAAGAATTATGAACCGGAGGATCATGGGAAATGCCTCATTTGCCGAAATTCAGGATGCAACCGGGAAAATCCAGATATATCTGCAAAGGGACACTGTTTGTCCTGATGAAGATAAAACCATATATAACACCGTGTTTAAAAAACTCCTCGATATAGGGGATATTATCGGCGTTAAAGGCGAAGTTTTTATTACCCAGGTGGGGGAGATAACGGTAAATGTAAAAGAATATACTATACTGTGCAAGTCGCTTCGCCCCCTTCCCATAGTTAAAGAAAAAGACGGTGTGGTATATGATGCTTTTACGGATCCGGAAATGCGATACCGCAGGAGGTATGTCGACCTGATCGTCAATCCCGGTGTCAGGGAAACTTTTATCAAGCGGACACGGATGGTGAATGCCATGCGCAGTTTCCTGAACGAAAAAGGTTATCTCGAAGTAGAAACACCTGTTCTTCAACCTCTTTACGGGGGAGCCGCTGCCAGGCCTTTTAAAACCCATCATAATGCACTCGACCAGACACTCTATCTCAGGATTGCAAATGAATTATACCTTAAGCGCCTTATTGTCGGCGGATATGAAGGGGTGTATGAATTTGCAAAGGACTTCAGGAATGAGGGGATGGACAGGTTTCACAACCCGGAATTCACTCAGATGGAATTGTATGTGGCCTATAAGGACTATGAATGGATGATGAACCTGGTGGAGGAAATGATTGAAAAAATGGCCATAAGCCTGCACGGAACGGCAAAAGTGCTTGTCGGGGAACATGTTATTGACTTTAAGAGACCATGGAAGCGGTATTCCATGTTTGAGGCCATAAAAGAATATACAAGTATTGATATTTCCAAAATGAATGAAGAGGAGTTGCGGAAGACAGCAAAGGACCTTAAGATAGAAATAGACCCTTCCATGGGAAAAGGGAAAATTATAGATGAAATCTTCGGTGAAATGTGTGAGCCGAAACTTATACAGCCTACTTTTATTACCGATTACCCTGTTGAGATGTCTCCCCTTGCCAAAAAACACCGCAATAAGGAAGGACTGGTAGAGAGGTTTGAAGCCATCTGTAACGGGAAAGAATTATGTAACGCTTTCTCGGAGCTAAATGATCCCATAGACCAGCGCGAGCGGTTCAGTCACCAGCTAGCCCTGGGAAAACGCGGTGATGAAGAAGCTATGGTTCTGGATGAGGATTTCCTCCGTTCCCTGGAATACGGAATGCCACCGACAGCCGGACTGGGTGTCGGCATTGACCGTCTTGCAATGATCATGACAAATAGTAATTCTATACAGGATGTGATCTTTTTCCCGCAGATGAAGCCGGAGAATAGACCATGGACCATGGACGATGGACCGGAGAAATACATGGAGCTGGGTGTTCCTGAGGAATGGATAGAGGTGCTTAAGAAACTGGGAATCACCACAGTTGAAAAGTTGAAAGAAGCGAAGGCGGGGAAGCTGGCGAATGATCTGAACGGGTATAATAAGAAGAATAAGCTGGGGTTGAAGGGGGTGAGTCCGGAGGAAGTTAGTAAGTGGGTGAGTGATTGAGTGGTAGTGAATAAGGGATCAAGCTATCACGGGATCGCGGGATCAAGTGTAGGAATCAGGTTAATAAGGGATTACGGGATCGGACATAATTGAGTGGTTGCGTGGATACGGGGACGAAGGGGACGGAATGCACTGTAGAGACGCACGGCTGTGCGTCTTTGCAAGAAAACCGCGGCAGGGGTTTCAATAATATAGAAAGGGGTTTTTGTAGGGGCTGTCTCATAAGTCAAAGAATGTTTAACCACGAAGGACACTAAGGACGCAAAGTATTGTATATCTGGCATGTAAGCTTTGTGTACTTTGT
>CAYVTV010000126.1:0-11828 GCA_964454295.1 uncultured Bacteroidaceae bacterium | reverse complement strand
CCGACGATCACCCTCTGTATTGCTGTTATGCGGAAAGTAGTGACGGTATTCACTGGACAAGACCAAACCTTAAACTGTATAAGTTCGCAGGATCAAAAAAGAACAACATCGTGTTTATCAACGGAGAAATGGGAGGAGTAAATGCTGACGGAGGTCATCCTGCGGTATTTAAGGATGAAAATCCAAATGTAAGTCCTGATGCTCTCTACAAAGCCGTTCTCCGGTCATATGAACCATGGGGCCTTTATGTTTTCAAATCACCCGACGGAATACACTGGACCCCGATGACCAATACTCCTGTTATTACCGACGGAGCTTTCGATTCCCAGAACCTTGCCTTCTGGGATGATATAAATAAAGAATACCGCGCCTACTGGAGATATTTCACCGAGGGAACTGGTGAAACTCCTTACAAAGGTATCAGGTCAATCCGCACAGCCACATCAAAGGATATGATTAACTGGAATGATCCGGAGAATCTGGTATATGTGGATTCTCCCCTGGAACAATTATATACCAATGTCGTAAAACCCTATTACCGCGCTCCCCATATTTTCATCGGTTTTCCCACCCGTTATACCGAAAGGGAATGGTCTGAATCGCTGCGGGCGCTTCCCGACAGGGAGAACCGCGAGTGGAGATCAGCATACAGGGAGAGATACGGGACAGCCATGTCGGAAGCCCTTTTAATGGCCGGCAGGGATGGAGTTCTGTTTAAACGATGGAACGAAGCCTTCCTCCGCCCGGGTATAGAACGACCCGGAACCTGGAGCTATGGGCAACAATACATCGGGTGGTCATTTGTTGAAACCAGATCGGACATACCTGGCGCACCGGACGAGTTGTCATTTTATGCCGTGGAAGATTACTGGACGGGAAAAAGTTGCTCTCTCAGACGCTATACCCTGAGAATTGACGGATTTGTATCTGCTTCAGCTCCCATGAGCGGAGGAGAATTAATTACCAAACCCATTACTTTTAAAGGCAGTAAACTCGTACTGAACTTCTCCACCTCCGCCGCAGGAAGCTTACAGGTTGAAATACAGGATACAGACGGAAATCCCCTGCCCGGATTCTCACTCAGGGAATGTCCCGCGATATACGGAGACACCATCGAACGTAAAGTATCGTGGGAAAATGGCAGCGACCTGTCCTTCCTGGAAGGAGAAATCGTTCGCTTGAGATTCGTACTAAAGGATGCCGATCTGTTTTCATTTAAATTCGAATAAAATAAATCCCCCCTTTGTGTTCCTTCGTGAAACCCTTCGTGTCCTTCGTGGTTTTTGTATAACCACAAAGGACACGAAGGGTAACACAAAGGAACACGAAGCAGTATTAATACCAAACCATACCCTATGTCAAAAAGCATCAGCCGCCGGTCATTTCTCAACCGCACAGCATGCGGAATGGGAACTATTGTATTCAGTACCGCATCAATGCCATTTCTTAATGTATCCTGTTCAAAACCAAAAACTACAGGTGGGAAAAAACTTTTAGCCACCACGGATTATTTTGATAATATTCTTTTTAGGAAGTTCCTGTATAACAGAACTCACCTGGATGCACTGCATAAATACCTGGCATCCATGGGAGTAACACGCCACCAATGGATAGTTGACACGATATGGAACTTTTATGACGCGCAACCCGGAGGTTTTGATCTTTTGGCTGAAGCTGTTAACTCAGCCCATGCACATGGACTGGAGTTCTATGCTGAGATCAAACCATTCGAAGGAGGTGGATTCGGAAGTGTATATCCTCATACCTTACCCGTCCCGGAAAATGATGTTATTCTCAGGGATATGAGGGGAATATTCCCCATAGCACGTCCCTTTGTCGCCGCAAATCCACATCTCTGCCTGAAACGACGCCCGGGAACATACGGGTTTAAGGGCACTGTTTCAACCATCAGGCTGGTAAAAGGAGATGACAAGCCAACACGGATAAGACCGGAACATCTCTCTGTTTGGACAAGCAACAAAAACAACGGATTTTCACTCTACACAGGACCTGTATCATTCAGGGAAACAACAGAATGGAGGGCAAGCTATCCAAAAAGCCGGCTTTGCCGTATTATTCACCTTGAAGAACTTAATTTACCCGAAGATCACAGGTATATCCTCATCCAATGCCCGCTGGCTGATCAGAATGGCGATTTCACAAATGAACGGGGCAGTATTATTGAAATTATTTCTGCTGATGGAAGTACTGTTCCATTTATAGTCAGCACAGGTAAAATGAATTATACCAGTCACAGAAATTCATACGATAACCGGATGTATAATGAGATTGTACGTTACTTCAGGAACCAGGAGGTAAGGGATGAATTCACCGACCCGGATAAAGCCATGAAACATTATCGTGATGCATTTGGCTTTGAGGAGAGAATAAAAATCACTGAACCTTACACTCTCGACAGAATGGGTTTTCTGGCTGTTGCCTGCGGAAAACCCGAATATATGCAGGGTAATCTTCATCCCGTATATCCCGAAGTACGCAATCACTGGCTTGACATGGTCAGGTATTGCCTCGACAGGGGTGTTGACGGCATTAACTTCAGAACCTCAAACCACACCCGGTCGCCTGAAGAATGGGAATATGGATTTAACGAACCTGTTATCAAAGCCGCAAAAGGGAGAATGGACTACCCGACAATAAGGCATATCAACGGCAGTGCTTATACTCAGTTTTTCAGGGAAGCAAAGGATCTTATTAAAAAACGGGGGAAATCACTCACCATCCATCTTTATTCCCAGATGCTGATGCCCGATGACCGGAGTAATCAGTTGAATTACATTCCACAGAACTTTGAATGGCAATGGGAAACATGGGTAAAGGAAATAGCAGACGACCTTGAGTTCAGGGGAGCATGGACATTACGGGAATGGAACCTGCAAAAGGTTCTGGAAACATTCATGGCTGTAACAAGTAAAGCCGGTAAACCATTTTATTTCCAGGGAAACATGAAAGAACTGGGATTCCGTGATCCCAACAAATATCCATTTACAAGACGGGAACTTGAGATGGTAAAAAATAATCCCGGGTGGAACGGTTTTGTACTATACGAAACGGCTAATTTTACAAGGATATATCAGGACGGGAGACTGGAAGGGAGTCCTGATCTGGAGGATTTAGTACATACATATTTCTGAGAATATCTTCCTTTTCCAACGCTCATCTTTCGCAACAGCTTCAGATGACAGGTGGCAGAGCCAGGTTTTGCAACTTGCTAAAATTTAGTGTGATTTATAAAAAGAAGTTAATAATCTGTCCACCAACCCAGACTAACCTGCACTGAAGTTTCGGTTAGCGCAGCCTGTCCGGCTTTTTCTGCCGGACAGCGTCGAAGTAGAAAACAACAAGATCGGTTGACTTTAACTATCCAACGCTGGCAAAGCCAGGTTTTACAACTTGCATAAGATTTTAGATTATTTATAAAAAGAAGTCAATAATTCAGCAACTACCCAAGACCTGTCCGGCTTCTTCTGCCGGACAGCGTCGGTGAAGGAACAACCTTCCCTATTCAACGCTGGCAGAGCCAGGTTTTGCAACTTGTTTTCATTCCCCAGGATAACCAACTGTCTGACCAAGGACAGGGTATTGTTCCGGCCTGAGCTTAAACACCTCTCTCATTTTGTCCTTGTCGATCTGTGCCCTTACAACTGTGGAAAGTCCTGCCGAAGCACAATAGAGGTAAACATTCTGAGAGATAAACCCTACATCGGTAGCTGAATAGAAATTCCGTATCTCATCACTTACGTCCGGCATACGGTTAAAGTCGGCCACAAAGATCAGATTTAGCGGGGCGGTTTTAACAAAATCCTGTTTCCCTGCATGCTCTCGTAAGTCTTCATTACCCATCTTCAGCAGCACATTCTTCTCAGCTTCATAAATATACCACCCGTCGGCTTTTACAACATAAATGTCAAACTCCCTCCAGCCACGTGCCGTGGGAGTGGTTCTTTTCCCATCCTCCCTGTTCACACCAAATGCTGCCCATAGAAGATTTGATAATACCTGGGGAGATAATTCCCTCTCGCTGAAAGACCTGCCGGACTGGCGGAGGCTTAATGCTTCGAGGAGTGACATCCCGCCCGATTTCTGCGGGGGAGGCAACGAAACAGTCTCAATAACCTGGGATGTACAGATTGTGAGAGTCATGAATGTAATTAGGGTGAGAGATAAAACTTTTCTTTTCATAATGATGAATTTTTAATGTAACTGAATTTTTACTCTGTGTCTCTCTGTGGTACTCTGGGACTCTCTGTGAAATAAAGGTTACACAGAGGGACTCAGAGAACACAAAGAGAAGCACAGAGTTTATGGTTTTATTTTTTCATACAGGCTAATCAGTTTATTTTTATAAATTGCTTTGATTTCTTCCTCATGTTCTCCAATGGGTTTTACAGGAATGAGATCATATACCTTATCAGTTGAAAGTTCCGACTTATACATTGTATCCAACGCGGCAATCATTGTTTCATAAATTGCAGCTGAGGATTCTTTCTCTTCCAGTCCCATTTTTACTCCCAAATCCTCTATAGCCTTCCATTGAAACCAGAAATATGTAGGCAACATGGCTGAAATGATGGCATAAGCTTCAAGTTTAGATTCCTTTACTTCAATTAATTTTCCCAGGGGTTTCAGCATATCTATAATCATTTCCCTTTTTGCTTTGAAGTTCTCCGAAAAACAAAAAGGATTATAACCCTTATTAATGACTGAGGTGGCATTGGGGATCATACGCACCAGATTTTCTGACGGTATCAGTCCTGCCAGTTTTTCAAAAGAAAATTTAGGAGCCAGGGAAATAATTATGCTGTCAGGAGAAATACCAGGTTTGAGTTTTTCCATTACTTCCATTATAGCCGGAGGATGCAGGGCTATAAAAATAATATTCTGCTTTGCAGCCTGATCAGGTGAGCCGGCAATAACAATTTCCGGAAATGATCTTTTCAACCCGGACATAACATCAGGATTGGTTTCATAAACATGAACAGATTGAAAGGTAATATCCCTGTTCCTGTATGCCTGAAGTAAAATCCGTGTAATTCTGCCGCCTCCAATAAACCCGAGTGTAATAGATTTCATAACTTTGAGATTTTTGGTTTGTAATTAGTGCTTGCAAGAAAACGCCAATAGCTGCGTTATATTAATACAACACGTTGATAATATGTGTTTTATATTTTTTTAAATATTGCTTATTTAACTGATAATCAAATCTTTGCGCCTTTGCGCCTTTGCGTTTTTTTTATTTTATGAACTATTGTAAGATAATAAAGCTTAACGTGCAAGCATTTTATTAAATATCTCAAGATCATGCTGACTATAAAGTACTAAACTTATAAGACGAACGTGTTTCAATGATGGGATAACTTCCTTAATTGTACTAATCGTAATTTCAGCAGCAGGTTCCAGAGGATATCCAAATGCACCTGTTGATATGGCCGGGAACGCTATAGAATCAATATTATGCCGGTCAGCGAGTTGCAGGGCATTCCGGTAACAATCGGCAAGCAGTTTCTCTTCCGGTTTGTCATATCCAAAAACGGGGCCTAAACAATGTATTACAAAACGGTTCGGAAGGTTATGTGCGCCCGTAATTACAGCCTCACCCGGTTTTATGGGCGCCAAAGGCCGGCACTCTTCTTCAAGGCCCGGACCTGCGGCACGGTGAATGGCACCTGCCACTCCACCCCCGGGCTGAAGCCTTGCATTGGCGGCATTAACCACAGCGGTTATGTCAGGCTGAGAGGTAATGTCTCCTTTTATGCACTCAATCGTTATTCCTGATATTTGGAGTTTCATTTTGTAAAATTAGTTATAGTGGACGGGTGACAGGTGACGCCCTCCTTCACTGCGTTTGTGCCACCGCTAAAGCTTCATCGACACGCGGTCGGCGGATAAAAGGTGACGGGTGAGGAGTGAATAAGTGGTTACGTGGTCATGTGATCTCAGAGCGTGAATGTATTTCAATCAGATTCAAGGTTCTCTGAAAGGTCTGTGATTTTTACCTTGTCCCTTGTCAAACACCACCTGTCACTTTTTACCCGTCACTTGTCACTTTTAACCTTGTCACTCGTCACTTGTCCCTCATCACTTATCCTTCCGCAATTTAGGAAATGTCCCGATAAAACCAAAACACATCAGGGATTTAAGAAAATCTAAAATAATGAACCATATACCAACCCTGACAAAGTCGCCATTACCACAACAAGTGAAACAAACACCATTGTTTTCTGTGTTCCCATAACTCCTCTTATCACCAGCATATTGGGAAGTGATAATGCCGGCCCTGCCAGCAGCAATGCCAGTGCCGGCCCTTTCCCCATTCCTGATGCAATTAACCCTTGTAAGATAGGCACTTCTGTAAGGGTTGCAAAGTACATGAATGCTCCCACGATGGATGCAAAAAAGTTTGCAAAAACCGAGTTGCCGCCTACCAGCCAGACAATCCATTCATTAGGTATAACACCTGGTATTGCAACATCATCATGGGTTGAACCCAGCAGGAAACCGGCGGCAATAACCCCGATGGCCAAAAGCGGCATGATTTGTTTGGTAAAATCCCATGTGGCCAGTGTCCATGCCTTGTTTTCAGGTTCATTTCTATCATATAAGGTTATTATACTTAAAGCAGTAATACCAACTAACATCGGCAGGATAGGACTTAACTTCTGATTATCAATAAAATGAACAGAAACGAAAACTGAAGCAAATGTTATAGCTACAGCCGCTAACACCCATACCCTGTTTATTTTAAGAATATATATCAGAGAGTAAACGAGAAAAAGAGAGAAAAAACCGGTTATATACCATTTATAAGCCCAGATATAATACCACAAACTTGAGGTGTCATTGCCGGCAGGACTTCCCCAATTAGCAAAAACAAGAATCAGTATAAGAGTGAAAAAGTGTAACGAAGTTTGCCACAAAGGGCGCTTTTCAGGTTCCAACTCAATATTCATTTGTTCTTCTCTTTTCACTTTTTCTTCTTTCCGGTAAATGAGAGACATAATTACCCCGATTACCACACTGAAAGTCACTGCACCAATTACCCTGGCAACTCCCATCTCAAAACCAAGAATTCGTGCTGTTAAAATTATCGCCAGGATGTTAATAGCCGGTCCTGAATACAAAAATGCTATTGCAGGACCTAAACCTGCTCCTCTTTTGTGAATACTTGAAAACAGAGGCAGGACGGTACATGAACAAACCGCGAGAATAGTTCCGGACACGGACGCAACCGAATAGGCAAGCCATTTTTTTGCATTGGCGCCAAAATAGCGCAATACAGAACCCTGGCTTACAAAAACAGCAATCACACCGGCAATAAAGAAAGCAGGCAACAGGCATAGTACAACATGCTCCCTGGCATACCATTTAACCAGATCAAAGGTTGCCACTATGGCTGTATTGAAGCGGGCACTCTCTATTGGGAGGAAGAAAGCCAAAGCGAAGACAGCGGCAATCCAAAATAATATTTTACGTTCTTTTTTAGTTTCCACCAGTTTAATATTTCGCAAAATAACGAAATGAAAATTTTTAATAATCTATTTCAATATACTATCCGCAACAACCGCTTCTTTGCATTCCATCTAATCTGAAACCATTGTCTCTGAAATCAATAGTGACATTTGACATCATCTGATCAGCTTTTGACTCTATAAAAAAGTCCACTCCATCGATTGTTAAAACTGTATCGCCCGGTGAACCCTGTTCTTCGATACTTATCTCCACAGCAGGTCCGCAACATCCGCTACCTGCATAAACGCGTATTCCCGAACCCGGTTTATCGTACTGTTCAATAGCAGTTCTGAACTGCTTAAGTGCATTTTCTGTTACATTCATATCACAAATTATACTTAATTAAATTATTAATTACAACAACACCTACCCTGGCCACAGAAATTCTGAGGATATGCAGGTGTAGAATCGGTTGATTTTTTCGAATTTTTCTTCTCCTGTTTTTCTGAACACATTTCCCCACAGTCCGGACATCTGGCAACATAATTCCAGCACTTTCCAAATACCGGATCGGTATACTCATTCTTTTCAGGCGACTGGTTCTCAAAAACCAGGTTGCATTGTTGACAATAGAAGCTCATTTGTATAATTTTATTATTAGATTAAATATTATTATCAAGTTGGCAGCAGGCAAAGGGCAGCTGGTAAATTATTTTGATTAATTTCCAGATAAATCATTCTAAACAACAGGTTTTTCTGCATAAACATTCACACTATAAACTCCCGCTCCTGAATTTCGATATGATCTCAATTCCGCATTGCTCAGATAATTTAAAAGAATTCCGTCAGGAATATCTACTAATTTCTCCTTATTCACTTTAATATTAATAAAACCTGCATCCGCTATAATATTCAGGTATTTATCGTATGCAACAGCACCGGAAACGCAACCTGCATACATTTCCGCGGCCTTCCGTATGTTCCCGGGCAATTCACCGCGCAGGACCACATCAGATACAGAAAGATGCCCGCCGTTTTTCATAACTCTGTATATTTCCTTAAATGCCATTTCCTTATCAGGTACCAGGTTCAACACGCAATTGCTGATAACTACGTCTGCGACAGCATTTTCAATAGGCATCGCTTCAATATCCCCTAAAATGAACTTTACATTGCTGAAACCAAGTTTTTTGGCATTTAGTCTTGCCTTTTCTATCATGGCTTCTGTCATATCAATACCTATCACTCTTCCCTCTTCACCTGTCAATGATCTGGCTATAAAGCAGTCGTTTCCCGCTCCCGATCCCAGATCAATAACAGTATCACCCTTGCGGATAGCAGCAAATTCTGTCGGGATGCCGCACCCCAAACCTAAGTCGGCCTCCGGAATATAACCTTCCAGATTGTCGTAATTTTCATTAAAAACAGCATAATCTATGGTAGAACAGCAACCTGATGCACCGCAACAGGAAGCTTCCTTTTCCGCACTATGACTATTTGCAATTTCGCTGTATTTATCCTTTACTATTAATTTAAGCTGACTTGCATCCATTAAATTTGATTTTAAATATTCTCAAGATAAAAGCTGTAAAATTTTTCTTTTATTTCATCCCTCACCCTCCGGAATTCGCCCCATATAAACTCTTCTGTTCCGGTCGCATGGGAAGGGTCTTCAAATCCCATATGTAAACGATGCTTTACTTTTCCCGGGAAAAAAGGACAGTTTTCATTTGCCCCGTCACACACCGTAATTACATAATCCCATTCTTCATTCAGATATTTTTCCACCGGATCGGAAGTGTGATGGCTTATATCAATGCCCACCTCATTCATCACAGTAACAGCTTTTTCATTTAACCTGCCGGATGCCTGTGTTCCCGCAGAAAACACAGTTATGTTTTGATCAAACGACTGCAGGAAGCCATGAGCCATCTGACTACGGCAGGAATTTCCGGTACATAGGATTAGTATCTTCATATAATTGTTGTTTATTACATCATTGTTTTAAAGGGATCACGGGATCACGAGACCACGGGGTAAATCAATATCTTACCTCTGCCTTTCCATTTACATAACGTAATATGAATTCCGCCTTTGCGCCTTTGCGTTTTTTTTTACTATTCTGAAAAACTCTATATACCCCCTTGCACCTTATTCACTCCGTCATCTTCTTAATAATTTTCCGATTTATCAATTATATACTGACTGGATCACCTCACCACCACCCATACATAATACAAACCCAAAGCAATAAACACAACCGCCACAATACGCCGGAACCAGAATTCAAAAGTTTTAATTCTATTATATACCGTTCCCACTCCGGCAATGCTGAAAGCCAGTATCCAGGCAAAAATAATTACAGGAAGTCCGGTTGCAATGGCAAAGAATACAGGAAGTGTATAACCGGCAGTGGAAGATACCGACAGGGGTATCAGTCCTCCAAAATACAACACCCCACTATACGGACAAAATGCAAGAGCAAAAACAACTCCCATCAACAGGGCTCCCCATCCCTTTCCCCCATTGGCCTTATCTTCCATTTTGGATGACAATCCCCCTAAAAGTGAGAAATTGATCTTAATCACGCCCAGCATAAATACCCCAATCAATATGAGAATAGGACCAATAAATAACTCTCCGTACGTACCCACCGCTTTCTGTATTTTAAAAATACTCGTTCCCTGTCTTAAAATAAGAATTAAGACAATACCCAGAAGAGTATAGCTTAAAACCCTTCCAAGTGTATATAAAATTCCATTTAAAAAAATCTTCCTTTTACTCTGCAAATCCTTACTGATATAACCAATGGCAGCTATATTCGTTGCCAGCGGGCAGGGACTGATCGCAGTCATAAGCCCGAGTATAAAAGCAGAGAAAACAGGCAACTGTGAGCCGGCAGAAAGATTTTGTAAAAACTCCATCTTATTTTACACCTTCATTTATTACCGCCACTAAATCTTTTTCCAAACCTTCTGTATCATAGGTTCTGGCAAATGATCTGACTATATCCGATATGTCTTTTACAGTTTCTTTACCTTTTTTTCCGGAGCAAATTACAAAAACCGTTTGCGATTTGGCGCTGAATTTTTCAACCAGTTCTTTGTTTGCGGGATCGCTTATTTTTATTGTTTTGAATGTCACACTACCATCTTTATAATATGACTCAATGGTATTCTTAATACCGGCTTCAGTGTTATCACATGCACTTGCCTGACAGCAGGGAAGGTCGGCTTTAAAGTAAAGCACCTCAGCTTTTTGAGCGTTTACCAGGATAAATCCCGGAAAAGCCAGACACAGAAATAATAATATTCTTTTCATTTTTATTAAATTTAGTTATTAAGAAGAGCATTTGTTTCCTTAACTATCAAATCACTTAATACTTCAGGATTGAGTAAAGCTAACCCGAACGCATATTCTGTAAGGTTCTTATATTCATCGGCTGATGCAATGATCAGGCTGCTCCAGGCGATCTCATACTTTTCCGCAAGGGCTTCATTTTCCTTCAGGGAAATATCCACTTCTTTATATTTCACGTTCTCATTATCAGCCAGGAAATTCACATATGCGTCTTCAGTAACTTTCTGAATTGCAATGCATGAAGGACAACGTTGTTTACCGTGGAAATAATATACCATAACCTTTGCCTCATCATAAATTCCGGTTTCCGAAAACGGCTTTATTTCTTTACTTCCCGCTTGCCCGCAACCAAAAAGAAGGATTGTTGTTATCAGTGTAATAACCTGAAATTTCATTTTGATAAAGTTTTGAGTTAATACCTGTAAAATTATTTTCAATGGTTGTATAATGGTCGAGATGCTTGTTAACATGCTGTATCGACCAAAAAAAAGTTTACAAATTTTTAGTTAATACTAAATGTGTTTCTTATTACTCTTCATAAAATTAACATTCTCTGTTCCGCCTCATTAAGCCAATCGATATTAAAAACCGGGGGCTGTTCGGCAGATTTTCAAATCGTCATTTTCCCAGGGGCTTTACTTATCCACTCATCCACGTAACCACTCAACCACTTATCCACATAACCACTCAACCACTTTTTCCTCCTAAACCCGTCACCCGTCACCCGTCACCTGTCACTTTCTCTCCTTCACTCATCCACGTAACCACTCATCCACTCATCCACCCCACCTTCATTCCCCCAAAAAACCCTTCAGCAACTTCTTCGCCTCCTCCCAATTTTTCCGGTTAATGCAGTACTTGATGAACGGAGGTTCCGTTTCTCCCTGAATTAATCCGGCATATTTCAGTTCCTTTAAATGACGGGAAAGTGTTGACCTTCCTATTGGTAATTCATCCACAAGGTTACCACTATAACAACACGAGTGCATTGCCGATAATTT
>CAYVTV010000125.1:0-11993 GCA_964454295.1 uncultured Bacteroidaceae bacterium | reverse complement strand
GTTTTACATTTACCTGTGCGCCGGCAGCAATACCTTCAAGTTTCGCTTTCTCGGTTGTTGTGTAATCCTCGGTTGATAAACCCTTACCTTCCATTTTGTCTACCTTGCCATCCAATATATCATCCACATAAGCCTTCGTAGCCGCATCCTGCGCACTCACCGGGTCAGCCACATTTATTATATAATGGCTGTGCACATCTATATTGCCATCAACTTCGAGTTTCTCAGCAGGATCGGAAATGCCGATACCCACGTTCCCGTCGCCGGCAATGCGCATCTTTTCCGACCATCCCCCCTGGTCGGTGCTGAACCTGAGGGGGTCACCATCCTTCCATTGAATAAACGGATTGGGATCACCTTCGCGTCCGGGGTAAATATTTATAGCATGGGACAGATCGGAGTTGCCTATGGTCATCATAGCCCAGTAATTGGGTTGGGCACTGCGTATCTCCAGATCAACTTCCGGGTTGCTGGTTCCAATGCCCACTTTAGCATTGGTAGTTACTTTCTCATCGCCATCCTCCCAGAGGAGTGAACCGGGGGTTCCTGTTGATGAGGCATAAAGTGCATAAGGCACGCTCAGCAACCGGGTGACGCCGGTTATATTGTAATTTGTTCCTCCTGTAGGGTCGGTTTCGGTTTTGATAAAGTAGGGTCCGTCCGACCAGTCAATATTCGAAAAGCTGCCTTGAAGTGCAATTCCTCCTCCAATCTCTACGGTAACCAGTCCGTTACTGTTGGTCACCGGGTTGGGATTATATATCTCAATGAATACAGCTATTCCTGCGGGTTCTCCCTTCAGAATGCTAATTTTCATACCCACCGGTTGATTGGTTACCAGTTGGCCGCCTGTGTTGCGGATCACGGCCTGGTAGCTCATTTTTCCAGGTGATTGAGCGTGTAAAGGAAAAAGGCAAAAGGAAAAAGGTAAAAGGAGAAAGGCAATAAGAAGAAGGATTAAGCATAGCCGGAATGAGGAACTGCCTGGTAATGGTTGTGTTGTTTTCATATAACAGTGTTATTATTAGTTAAAAGTTTATAAAGTTTATAAAGTTTGTAAAGTTTGAAAAGCTGCAGACTTCCCACACTTTCTACTTTATGAACTTTAAACTGATTCAATCCTTCACACAACGGACAGAAAATCCCTTTGACATCGAGGCTTCTTGAATTAGCACATAGGGGCCCGCCCAGTGCAAGACCCGGTTCCATGCAGAACTGGTATATTTTTCAGTTGAAGTCCACCAGTAACCATAGCCTGTCAGGTAACCGAAAACGCTAAATTCCCGGTAGCCACCTCCAAGGGCTGTAAATCCGCTTTCGTTGGTTGCCCCATCGTTTGGACTGACCCAGTGAATTGTGCCTTTTTCTTTTAGTTCACCACCTGCAACGCTTGTGCCTCCCAAATAATCAGTTAATTCAGTCCATTCAGCGTCGCTTGGCAAATGCCAGCCTGTGGGGCATACGCCTTGCACTCCGCTTGGGTTTGCTGTGCTGCTTGCTGCGCCATTCATGGCTGCCGGCCAATTGTATAATACGCCGTAGGTTTTATAATTTTCAGTGGCTTTGGCATCAGTTACATTCGTGCCACTATAGTCATAAACATAATAGTAGGGTGTTGTACTTGAGCCAGTTTCAGAACCTGCCACACTTGGCAAATACTTTAGGTTTTCTTTCATCCATACCTGATTGCCAATTTGTACTGTGTTATAAAGCGTTCCGTCTCTGGTATCGGTAAAATAATGACCAGGATCGTAAAAAATTACACTATCAACATCACTTACTTTAAAATAACCCCAAACATTACCGCGTTTCATTACAAACATAGTGTCGTTCTGTGCATTAATGATAAATGCTGAAACAAACATAATTATTGATAATAGTATACTTTTTTTCATTGTTTTATCCTCCTTTTTTATTGTTTAATGATTTTTATTGTTCTTACTTCAGTAAAATCAGTGTAATGGCAAAGGTAAATACCTTTAGGTAAGTGGCTGATATCTAATGATATTACTTCTTTATCGTTTACCTGTCTAATTAATACTGTTTTACCTTCAATGTTAATTATGCTTAGTTTGCCTCTCTCCTGTACCGTTCCGGTTAAATCTATGTACAGTAAATCGCTTGCCGGATTCGGATAAACACTTAACATCCGGTTTTCAACAGACAAGGGCTTATCCAAACTTGTTGTATTATCTGAAAAATTCAGGTATCTCAAATCACTCAAAGCATAAACTCCGGTACTCATATCTTTTTTTGCTACAGTGAGATTTCCTGTTGAAAAACTCAATTTTTGTATGTTGCTTAAAGCATAAGTAGTTTGTGTGCCATTGCTTTCTTTCACATACATAGTTTGCGCCTTTACTCCTGTCAGTCCAAACCCTAACAAGAGAATGACACTAAGTTTTAATCGTTTATGTCGCATTTTGACCTCCTTTTTTTTATTTGTTTTTGTGTCTATACTTAAAATTCTTGTTTGCTGGTTAATACTCATTCTGCTTATCCTCTTCCGGATTACAGTTATATTTTCCAAAACAAATTTAGACAGTGAAATATCGATACTCAATAGCAAATAAGAGTATACAGCTTATTATTAAGAATTTGAATGGATTTACCGGAAATCTGCGAAGTTTAAACCGGAACAGTAAGTAATTAGAGTTTCGCAATTGCTCAATATGTACTGTAATGAAAGGAATCGTTAAATATTTTTGTGATTATCGGCCCCAGGGATTGTCTCATTAATTGAAATATTATTAACCACTAAGGACACCAAGGACAACACGAAGGACACAGCGCCTCCGCTGAGTAGCTTCAGCGCTCGCGGAAAGTGCTGTCACTCAGAAATATATACTTCGTGTCCTTTGTGCGTACTTTGAGTCCTTTGTGGTTAAAGACATTTATGAGACAGCCCCGGTCCGATAAGAATAATTTGCGTTGATTTTAAATAAGTTGAACAAGTGCGAAACTTTAATAATATTAGATTAACTTCGTTGAGCGCATATTATAAAGTCGGATAGTAAGGGAAACGTTGGGGGATCTTCGGGCTGCCTTTATTTATATTACATCCGGCTATACTTATCAAATATTTTCAATAAGGAATTTCTTTTACGGGAAGAAACAGGAATTTTTGAATCATCTTTCATACGGATTATTCCACCATCATGTTTATCAAACCGCTCCATAAAGTGCAAGTTAACTATATGCGATTGATGTGACCTGAAGAATCCATAATTACAGAGCAACTCTTCAAATTCCTTCAGTGTTTTTGAAACCATTATCTTTTTACCATTAAGAAGATAGAAAGTAGTATAGCAATCATCAGATTCACATCGTATAATATCCTGTATATTTATCAGATAAATGCTTTCAGCAGTTTTTAGAATGATTTTTTTTATTCCATTTGAAATACTTTCTATATTTGATAATAAGGCATTTAACTTTAATTCGGTCTGGTCTTTCTCCAATGCTTTTGATGCATTATTTATAGCTTCAATTAATTCTTTCGGGTTTACCGGCTTGACTAAATAGTCCAGGGCGCTGAATTTTATTGCCTGAATAGCATATTGCTCATATGCAGTAACAAAAATGATTTTAAAATCGGTATGTTGCAATTGTCTTAAGATATCGAAACTTGTCTCTTCACCCAGTGAAATGTCAAGTATCAAAATATCAGGAATAAATTCATTTATTATTCCTAGAGCCGATTCAACATTTGCAGCTTCATAAATGGAACCTGCCTGGGGACAATAGTTTTTTATTATATCAACAATGCCCTCCCGGGCTTTTTGTTCATCATCAACTACAAGTACCTTCATGTATTTTTTTCTTAAAAATAAACTATTTTTTTCAGATGCAACAGGGTAATGTCTAATAATTTACATTTTAGTGAGGGTAATTTCATTGAGATCGCTGAGGCACTGCTCTTCACTTAACTTCGTTGCTCACGGAATGACAATCCTTTTTAACTTTCAGGGATGGTTTGGGGTTGTCTCAAAAGCCTCTGTGTATCTCTGTGTAAACTCTGTGTTACTCCGTGTAATATTTGCAAGCTATCGTTACACAGAGGATCACTGCGCCTACGCTGAAGCTTCAGCGCAAGCGTAGAGAAGGCACAGAGTCACACAGAGATTAAAATTGAAATATTTATAGTTATTGAGACAGTCTTTTACACCATTAGAATGAAAAGGACAAGGGTATATTAAACCGGACACGTGTTCCCACCGGATTGCCGGTTTCAGAAACAATATCAATAATTTCAAAATATATTTTATTTCTCATTTTATTGTTAAGCTTTTCCAATCTACTTTGTGTCAGATCAATTGCAAACGATTTGTGGTTTGATTTTTTTAACCCGGCAGCCTGCTTCCTGCCAATTCCATTGTCTTCTACAATCACTTCCATATGATTGTTAACGTATCGATAACCAATGATTAAAAGATTACCCCTTGCATTACCTGTAAAAGCGTGTTCCAATGCATTTTCAATAAAGGGTTGTGTTAACATTGGCGGTATCATCACTTCATTTTCAAATAAGCTATCGTCAACATTAAATTCATAATTAAAGCTATCGTCAAAACGAAGCTTCTGCATCTGTAAATAATACTTCATAGTTTCCACCTCCTGGTCGAGAGTAATATATTCTTCGCGTGAGTTTTTAATAACCAGGCGCATTAACTTTGCAAAATCGGCTAAATAAGCGCCTGCTTCAACAGGTTGATTTTTGATTATAAAGTATTGGATTGCCGTTAACGAATTAAAAATGAAATGCGGATTCATCTGTGATCTGAAAAGTTTGTGCTCTAATTCGAGCGTTTTTTGCCTGTTTCTTATCTTATTTTGCCTGATAATTAACAAACTGAAAATAATAACAATAAATATTAAAAATATAAGTGCAAATGTAAAATAGCGGCTCTTCAGGATGATTACTTTTTGTTTATTATTTTCCTCTGAAAGCTGGATCAGTTCCTTTTCTTTTTTCTCTGTTTCATATTTTGTCTTAATTTCCGTTATCTGCTTGTGTTTTTCTTCATTAAAAATTGAATCTTTTACCTGGGTATATTTACGGTAATATTCCAATGATTTAAAATAATTATTTAATGCAGCATATACTTCTGATTTTTCAAAGTAAATATCATGATAGTCGGAAACCAGATTGATTTGATTCGCTAATTGTTCACTTTCATCCAGGTATTTTAATGCCAGATCATATTCCCCCCTTTTTTTATACAACCTTCCTAAATATCTGAGATTCTTGGCTTTACTGCTATTATCATTCTGCCGGACAGAGAATTCAAGTGATTTGCTAATGGCATCTATGGCCATATCGTTATTACCTTGCTTCTCAAATACTAATCCCAGGTTATTATAAGCAAGCGATTCAAATTTAGTAAAACCATATTTTTGTGCCATGTTAAGAGCTTGCTGGCAACATAGGACACTCATATTCAGGCTGTCAATATTTTTATATATGTTACCCAGATTAATTAAAAGTCCTGTTTGTTCATAATAATCATCTAATTGATTATATGCTTCCATGGCTTTGGAATTATATTCGATAGCTTTTTTATAATCTCCCATCTCATTATAAATTACAGCTATATTTCCAAGTAAACCTGCTACATCTTCTGCTTTCCCTTTGTTTTCATATATTTTAACTGATTCCAGCAAGTATTCCATTGCTGCGTCGTAATCACCTTTATATACATTAATTACCCCGATATTATTAAGCAGGCCGGCAATTTTTAAACTATCATTACTGTTCTTTCTATATTCGAGTACTTCATGAAAGTATTTCAGCCCTTCATCAATCTTTCCTGAATATGTCAATGCAGAACCTTTATTAAGCATTAAATTATTTAACAACTCTTCATCTTCGTTATCAATGGTCGCAATACCCTTATCATATAATTCGATTGCTTCCTTTGTATCACCTTTCAGATTATGCGCATTTCCAAGCTCAAAATATGCCAGAGAAATTATCTTATTATCTTTTTCCGGTAAAGAATATTCCAGGGCTTGTTGGGCATAAAAAACAGAACTGTCGAGAGATTTGTTTCTATAAATTTTTGATAAGCTGATTAAAACAGAAATCCTTTTTTCACCGGATGTATTGTTTAAAAGAATTAAAAGACTGTCGGTTTTATTTGCAAACAGCGAATCGAATGCAAGGAAAAGAATAAAGATAAAAAGTATATATTTTTTCATTGCGCATGATATTGATGATTAACGATTTACAAAATAGTATTAAACGTATAATATGGTTACAAAATATAGTAAAAATCTACATTAAAAAAAAATTGTAGTTTTATAATAAATTGAGAAATTGATTAACGGATTCTGCAATTTCTCCTGAATCAGAATGATAAAATTTGAGTTTTTAGAATCCACTACAAATAATATTACTATGAAGCAACCAACTATTTCAGGATCATTGGCTCTTATTGCAGCAACTATGATCTCAGCAATGTTCATTTCTCCTGCTGTTGGATTTTCTCAGAACGTTAAACAGACTGAGGAAAAAATGGTTAAACAGACTGAGGAAAAAATGATGAAACAGGCTGAGGAGAACATTGAGAAGTACAGGAAAGGTGATGTAACTGTGCAGTTCAGGTCACGTGATGGCAAACCTCTAAGCAATGCCCCTATTGAAGTAAAGCAAATAAGTCATGACTTTCTTTTCGGGTGTACAATCTTTGATTTGATAATGGAAGACAACACATATAAGCATGAGTTATTCAAATCGAGGTTCAAGAATATCTTTAATCTCGCCGTTTTCCCTTTCTACTGGAGCTGGTATGAACAAGAGCAGGGATTCACCAAATGGAAAGATCTGCTTGAAACAATCGAATGGTGCAGGTTAAATGGCATAACAACCAAAGGCCATCCTCTTGTATGGGCAGCTCCTGGGGGCATGCCTATATTTTTTGGAAAATCAGAATATACGATTACAGAGACTGAAGAACTACTTAAGCACAGGGTGATTAATATAACATCAGGATTCCGCGATAAAATAGAATTATGGGATGTGGTCAATGAACCTGTAAATGTTAAGACATGGCGGCATACAATACAGAATCCCTATGATACGCATGTCTGGGGCGTAAAAGATACGATCTCACTCATAGCAGATTACGTTGAAGATGCTTTGCATTGGGCTCATAAAGGAAATCCTGATGCTACTTTGATGATCAACGAATACAGGACACTTGCCGATAAAGATGTCAGGAAGCGGTATGATGATCTGATTGCTGAACTTTCGAGAAGAAAAGTCCCATTGAAAGGAATTGGAATTCAGGCACATGAGCCATTACGGGATTGGTTTTCTCCGATCGAGATATGGAAAACTTTTGACCAGTATCAGCGATTTGGATATCCTATTCATATTACTGAGTTTCATCCTCAATCTTCAGGTGTGCCTATAACAGGAGGATGGAGAACAGGCTCCTGGACCCCCGAGGCGCAGGCTGAATTCACAGAACAGTTTGTAAAACTCTGCTTTGGTCATCCTGCTGTTGTATCCATCAACTGGTGGGGACTTTCTGACCGTAATATCTGGCAACCGCAAGGTGGACTTATCGATGAGGAATATAAACCAAAACCTGTTTATGTTATTCTTGATAGTCTTATTAACCAGACCTGGAAAACCAAAACCTTGCTTCAGACTGATAGCCAGGGGGCTGTATCTTTCAGGGGATTCTATGGTAATTATAATATCATATTAACATCACCTGATGGAATGAGACATGTTTTCACTGTCCATGTTGATAAAAAAGAAGAGAACAAATGGATATATACTGTAGATTAAACGGGAATCTGATCCCCATTTAGAAGATATAAAACTATATTGCTGTCTAACAGAACATTAGCCCCATTCATTGCGTCATTTATTTTGCAATTCTAACGCGTCATTGATAATGTTAACCTTCGGGAACCCAAACTTAAATTCGTTTATTTAATCCTTTTTAAATATATCTCCTCACCGGATTTCACCTTCCTGAGTAATTCAGGTTCAGTCTTTTCCAACTTTCCCAATGGAATAACAGCACTTGCAGCTCTCGGTTCATCCCCTGTACTGACAGGAGTCCGGCCAAAGAAAATACAAAAGGCATTTCCCGGAGGCCAGAAGGCAATGTCACCGACTTCCATAATCTCCTTTCCACTTTCGGGCTCTCCTTCCAGGGGAATTGAAAAATATATCTCGTCACCCCATCTGTTAACAACAGAGGTAACCGGTAGTATTTCAATAAGTTTTTCAGAGGTTTTGGAACTGTTTAATATTGCCCTGAAGCTGTTTTTTTTTGTTGATATTTCGATAAGATAAGACATAGAAGATCAGAATATATCAATTAAAAAAGCGTTGAGGTGGTATTGTATGCCGCCTCGCATTATTTGTGTATAATCAATTTTTTCTGTACTTTAAATACAATTCTACTGATTTGACCATAAAACAATTAAGTGTTTCACTCAAAAGTAAATTCAATTTGATGAACATTGTTGTCTGAAAAAAATCCAATAATTATTTATGAAGTTGAAAACTACGGATTGTCATTATCATACTCTATTATTGTCATATATGCTATTAAAAAGCTGTTTCAGGATTCATAAATTTTAATCCAAGTGGAATCACTTTTATAAAATCATTATCATTTGTTGATAGAAGAACATAGTCGTTATGAATTGCTGTTGCTGCAATAACTGCATCTGGTAACCTTATATGAGTTGTTTTTCTTATTTGAATTGCACCGTTTATTATTTCATCATTAATGTAATGAGTTTCTGAACCGGCTAAAAACTCCTCTCTTACAATAATGTCTTCAGCAATTGGAGGATTCCAAACTAATAATTCGATTTTCGTAATAAATGAAACTTTACAATCATCATCAACCAAAGCATCCATAAATAAAATTGCTTCTGGAGGGAGTACCTCGTCCAGATATTTTACAACTGTGCAAGTGTCAATTAAATATTTCTGTCCCATTCGCTACGTAAATCTGAAATTTGATCGTCAATTTCTTTATGACTTTGTTTTGATACTTTACCTCTCAAAGCTGATAATTTTCTTTTAGGTTTTCCAGAGAATATAATAAATGCAGAGCTACTTGGTGGACAAAACATTACAGTCTCATTTTTGATGCCACAAATGAAATCATCAAATGAAAATCCTTTAGATTCTGCTTGCCAACCTGCAACCAAATATTCGGCTTGTGGTTCATTTACTACTGCTTTCATTGGTATCTCCTTTCGTTTCAATAAATTTATACTTGCTTAACTTGATTATGATGCAAAAAAGTACAACAACATGTTCAAATGAATACTCAAAAATATCCATTAAGCTGTGAGCAACTGCATTTCGTAAATTTAATCCTGCCCTTTCAGCTAATACAAATTTTATTAGTATTCTGTCTTCCTCATCAAAATTGGTTTTCTGTTCAGGTTTTAAAGGTGGTTCGTGAGCAATGTCTGCCAATAAATCATCCAATAATTTTTCCATTACCAATCTATCTGAGCCTTTCTGTCTAGTCTTAAATGTTGCAATTCCAATTTTCTCGCAGAAATATCGTAAAAGCCCCTCAACTTTCAAAGTTAAACTATCGGTTACGGTAACAAATTCACATTGATAAGTATTGTCAGCAAAAAAACTGTCGAGTTCTTCAAACATCCTTTTTAATCCAGGTTTAAGCGTATCTATAGGTTTGACGTCTACTGCCTGACCATGATAATTCCTTACAATAACTTCATTAAACCATGTGCCTTCCAAATAGGATATCACAGAGGCGTAACTTAATTTCCTGGCTTTATAGGCTTCGATAAAAAACCTAAGCATTGTTTGTGTACCAATCTGAAAATTAAATGCATATGAGTTCCAAAAATTAAATTTTTCCTTTTCTTCTTCCGTATAAAACACATCTACGGTGTTTCCGAATTTATCCAATATTGAAGTTGGAAACAATGAGTAAAATGTGTCTTTACTTAGCTCAATAGAACGGTCTGTAATATTTTGAATTGTATCATACCATGGAGATGTTATGAAATGATGAATTATGCCTCTTTCGTTGTTATCAGCAACCGCTTTAAAAATACTCTCATTCATAGTATCAACGTGCTCCTTTGGTAGTTCTTGTCTTATTTCTGACAACCGAAACTTGCCTCTTAATTCGGAATAGTATTTTTCCAATCTACTGATGTCATCAGGTAGTTTAATCTGTTGATAAATGCGCAGTGCATTTTCCGCAAAACTCACACAGGCAAGGTTTGCTTTACTTTCAGCATCACTTGCGAGTTTCTCGTATAATCTCGCTTTGTATTTTAATAAGTCAGCGACTGGTTTATTTCTTTTTTGTTCAATGGCAATATTACGATCAATGGCGTACATTGCACCCCAAACGTAGATTTTTTCAAGTTCTTCAGCACCTTCCAAGTTCTTATTAACAACTTTCTGAAAGTCGATTAATTTATTTGATAAACCAAAATAATCGGATAACAAACCTGAAAGATCAAGTAAAATACGTAAAGTTCCATCCTTAGTAATATCCCAATTTTGGTGCGTTTCAAATATGTACTGAATTAGATTAGTCAATTCAGGATCAAGATTCGATTTTTCTGCAACTCCGAATGCCATACGCAACGAATGGAAGAAATGCAACACGTAATGATTTTTCTCACCATCTTTCTCTGCTTTAGCGTGATACTCTTTGCTAAGCAGAAATAACTCATTACATAGCTGACGTTTAAAATCATTATGTCTTGATGTGACAGTTTTCTCACCAAAATACACCATTAAACCGTATTCAGTTTTTGCATATAGGTTTTTGCAATCGTTGTAACGTTTTTCAAAATATTCAAAATCTTGTTGGGTAAATTTTGTAACATCCGGCCAATAAAGAGGTACCTGGCAACCATCTTCCAAAGTTTGTGTACCGCTCATTTGCCAGCTCAATCCGTTAATAATTCCTTTTTCATTATCGGGTTTATTATCAAAAGATTTTTGAACCGAAAATACTTGTCTATTAAGATCAGCAATTAAAGCAATATCTTGTTTACCTTCTTCAAAAAGTTGCTTGCAGACTTGCTGAAATTCTGAATTGATTGTATGCACATCCTTACAATCGTATAAACTTTCATCAATCTTTTTTAAATATTCTTCCAGAGCATTCATTTTTTATTCTTTCACAATGGTTTACTTTTCAATTTCAGCTTGTTGTTTCTGTTTCATACACTGGGCGGTAACACTTTAAAGGGTTCTGCATTTGATTGCCAACTATTTTGCGGAGAAAGAGGGATTCGAACCCCCGGTCCCGACAAGCGGGACAACAGATTTCGAGTCTGCCCCGTTCGACCACTCCGGCATTTCTCCTTCGATCGCCGAAGCTTTAGCGTAGGCGATCCAATTAACTGATAATTATTTATAGCGGGCCAACAGATTTACTCGCTTTCGCTCATGAGCTTTTCTCCCTGCCGGTCGAAAAGGTTCGAGTCTGCCCCGTTCGACCACTCCGGCATTTCTCCTGAATTATTATGTCAGTCCACGTCAACCAAAGCTTCAGCGCAGGCTGGCAGCGTCAACCGAAGCTTCAGCGTAGGCTGGCTGCGTCAACCGAAGCTTCAGCGCAGGCTGACTGTGTCAACCAAAGCTTCAGCGCAGGCTGGCTGCGTCAACCGAAGCTTCAGCGTAGGCTGACTGTGTCAACCGAAGCTTCAGCGCAGGTTGACTGTGTCAACCGAAGCTTCAGCGCAGGTTGACCACTCCCGCAAAAATAACAAAAAAAGAATTTGCAAAAGCTTAATTTCTCTGATTCCTGCAAAATATAAATACTCACGTGACTGTATATAAGGTAAAAACCAAGATCTTTGAAAAATATCAGCAGATATTTCCCCCTTACACCGTAAGAAATAGTATAAAAAGGGTGTCAAATAATAATGTTTAACTTTGCATATATGCTGACAAGAAGGGAATTTCTGAACAGAAGTATTGTTGTAACTTCCGGAAGCCTTGCAGC
>CAYVTV010000124.1:0-12098 GCA_964454295.1 uncultured Bacteroidaceae bacterium | reverse complement strand
GGAATCACTGGTTACCTCGCAGAGATTTGTCAGCATGGCTGATCCCCATATCGCTGGTATTTCATATGAAATAATGCCTGTTAACTATTCCGGGAAGATTGAAATAAAAACAGCTATTGACGGAAACCTTATAAATGAGGGTGTTGACAGATATAGTGAACTTGATCAGCATCATCTTGAACAGGACGACCAGGGGATAGCAGGTAAGTATCCCTATGTCTCTGTGAAGACTAATCAATCAATGATATCACTGGTAGTTGCATCAGATATTATGTCTTATTCAGAAGGCGTCCCCGTGCAAAAACTAGATAATCACAAAGTGGAGAAAGGCCGGGTGACGTCAATATTTGGTTTTACTGCAGGCAGCCAACAAACACTGGGGATTAAAAAACTTATTGCTGTTTATAACAACAGAGACTTTAATTGTCCAAACCCATTGCTGGGAGCTATTTCCAGGCTTGACGACTGTACAGGTTTTAATGACGAAATTTATAATAGCAATAAAGCATGGGCACGTGTATGGGAGGAAACAGATGTTATCATACAGGGTGACAGGTATGCACAAAAACTAATAAGGTTACATATTTTCCATTTGATTGTTTCTGCTTCTCCTTATCATAAATGTCTTGATGCGGGTATTCCGGCAAGAGGATTACACGGAGAAGCATACAGGGGACATATTTTCTGGGATGAATTATATATATTCCCCTTTTATACTTCTCATTTCCCTGATACTGCCCGCTCGGTTCTGATGTACCGTTACCGGCGACTTGAAGAAGCAAAAAAGTATGCTGCCGGCCATGGCTTTGCAGGTGCTATGTTCCCTTGGCAGAGTGGGAGTGATGGCAGGGAGGAAACGCAAATCATCCATCTGAATCCTGTTTCAGGTAAATGGGGAGATGATTACAGCTCCCTGCAACGTCATATTTCTTTAGCTATTGCCTATAACATCTGGTTATATTACCATTTTACCCTTGATAAACAGTTTTTGGCTGATTATGGTGCTGAAATGTTTATTGAAATTTGCAGATTCTGGGTAAGTATGACAAAACAGGATGGCAATAAATATTCTATTTCCGGTATTATGGGACCAGACGAATTTCATGAGAAATATCCGGGTGCAAAAAAAGGAGGATTGAAAAATAATGCCTATACAAACATCATGGTATCCTGGTGTCTTGAAATGGTAAAATGGCTTCTCTCTGAATTATATGAATCCGAAAGGAAATTCATATTGAAAAAAACAGGCTTAAAAAAGAAGGATTTGGAAAGATGGAATACTATTTCTGAGAAATTACGGATTAACATATCAAAAGCCGGAATTATCGAGCAATTTGAGGGTTATTTTAAACTTAAAGAACTTAATTTGGAGAAGTATCTTAAAAAATATGATGATATACACAGAATGGACAGGATATTAAAAGCTGAAGGAAAATCCCCTGATGAATATAAGATGGCTAAGCAGGCTGATACATTAATGATTTATTATAACCTGGGTGATCAGATTGCGGATGATATTCTGAAAAAAATGGGTAATAATTACAAAACGGACAGGGTAAAAAAGAATTTTGATTATTACATTAAAAGAACTTCGCACGGGTCCACTTTGAGCCGTGTAGTTCACGCACAACTGGCCGGAATGGCGGGATATCATGAATTAAGTTACCGTTTGTATATGGAGGCACTGGAAAGTGATTATATTGATATTCAAGGAGGGACAACGGCTGAAGGAATACATGCAGGAGTGATGGGTGGTACGGTACTTCTTACCTTAAGACTGCTGGCGGGGTTAAACTGGCTCGGTGATGTATTAAGTATTGATCCGGGTATTCCTGACCAATGGGATTCTATTGCATTTAAATTTCATTTCAGAAATGATATCTATTCATTTTTCATAAAAAATGGTGAAATACAGATAGATTATGTCTCCTCCGTGAAAAAAAATGACAAGATTCTCATTCGGGGAAGTTTAAAAACATTAAAAAATGATGCCAGAAACAGATTTATGTTATAAAATAATTAAGTTTGAATCAAAAAATGTGAAATAAATCTATTTTTAAATAATAATTGCTAAAACATATATTTATGCTTGGAGATATATTACTAATTGAAGAAATTCATAAAACCGTTGCGGATTCAATTGCAAAAAAGGTTATCGAGGAACTTGATCAGAAACCTAAATTTTATAAATATATTGTGGGTATCTCCGGTGAGTCTGGTTCAGGTAAATCGGAAGTCTCACATTCAATTGCCAGGAGACTGAAAGATGAACACATAAGGGTAAAAATTCTTCATACGGATAATTATTATCAAATTCCTCCCTTATTGCGGCATGAATGGAGGAGAACGAAAGGTATTCAAACAGTAGGAATGAATGAGTATGACTGGAATCTGATACATCGTAACATTCAGGATTTCAAGGAAGAACGTGAATCAATGATGCCATGTATCGATATTATACCCGAACAGGTAGATAAACTTATAACTGATTTTAAAAAGATAGATCTTCTGGTTATTGATGGGTTGTATGCAATTAAAGCCGATGGTATTGATTTGCGGATATTTATTGATTTAACATACCAGGAAACAAAAATTTCACAGCTTCAGAGAATGAAGGAGAAGTTGGATGATTTCAGGTTGCAGGTGCTGGAACGTGAACACCTGAACATTATATCACTTAAGTCTATGGCAGATGTGATCATTAATAAGAATTACCAGGCTGTGGATGTAAAAACCGGTGAGGTGATCTGATAAGTTATCTGATTTTTTTCTACTTAAGTCTTACATCCAGTATTCCCCCTTTTATAATCCAGCAATCTTTTTCGCAAATATCAGTAACCAGGCTGGCTTTAAGTTTATCACCGTCAACAGCAATTATGGTTTTCCCATCTCTTTTATAAGTAGCCTTAACAGAAAAAAATTCATTAACCGGCGAATATAGATACAAGGTGGCGGTGTATGCTGTATCTATCCATTCGATTACCCCTTCTTCCACCTTCCCTTTATAAAAAACCAGTGGGACACTCTGATTCTCTTCATCTATAGTTATTCTTACTATTAGATCGGCAGAATCAGGTTTATACGGATCGCATTCATCACAGTTAACATTAAAGGTAAATATCTCCCTGTCACATGAACAGATAATACATATGATTATGATAACATAAAATGCTCCCGCAATGAATTTTATTCTTAATCGGTTAGCCATGATATTTTTTTACCTGTTAATTTTTTATTCATAATACCGAGAGTTAACAGTGCTGTCAGGTTTATTCTTCCCACACCTGTTTCATGTGTTTTGAAATCTATATATTCATAACTGACAGACACCTGGGCAAAACGGTTGCTAAAAAACCATCCGGCTGAAGGGGAGAATATAAAGTTTGTTCCAGGTCTGGTATAACTGCCGCGATAACCTCCACTGGTAAGTAATCCGCTTAAGTTAATAAGTGGTCCTGTCTGAACGCTGTTGTGTTTTGGCAAAACAGAAAATTTTTTTTCTGTACCTGCCAGAAAATAATACCGTCTTTCCCAGTATTGATAGCTTGTATCTGTATTAAGCTCATACATAACTCTTAGAGCAGAAGTTCTGATTAAGAATCCTGTATAAATACCGGTGTTATATTTTGAATCGAGTAATCCGATTTTTACTCCACTCATAAAATCCATCGGGTTAAAGTTTATGGATGGTCCGAAGCAGATTTTATTAAAGTTTGGTGTTTTAATTGGCTTTATTCCATTTCCGGTCAGAAGTTCAACCATTTTATCATCTTTACTTCTGGTGGCAATCTCTATCAGGTCAATATTATTACGACGGATAAGATCATGTGAAGCTCCCAGCCTGATTAATTTTTCACACATATCATAATTTCCGGATATGACAGCAAGGGCAAGAGAATTTATTCCGGTTTTATTAACCGCATTTATATCAGCTCCGTATGAAATAAGAAGATCGGCAATATCATTATTGTTTTCTTGTATGGCTGTCATCAGGGGTGAAAAACCTTTAATGTCAGATTTGGAAATATCGGCTTTATTTTGAAGAAGGATATCCACAGCTTCATAACAGTTGTTGAAGCATGCAGTGATCAATGGTGTGTTTCCTTCCATATCCGGGACTTCGGGGTTGGCGCCATAAAAAATCAGCATATCTGTAAGCTCATAAAAATTATAAGCTGCAGCATAATGTACAGCTGTAACTCCATAAATGTCACGCAAATCAGCATATGCGCCATTTGTAATTAATAACTCTGCTGCATCAAAGTGATTATCACGGGCTGCAGCAATAAGAGCCGTTATGCCGTTCAGAGGCTGCCGGTTAACATCAGCAGCATTTTCAATCAGGAACTGCAGTATTTCAATATCACCGTTGTTGGCAGCATACATAATTGCGGTCACGCCCTCAGAAGTGGAGGCGTCAATATCTGCTCCCCTTGCCAGTAAAAGTTTCATATGGTCAAGATAGCCAAAGTCGGTTGCAATAATAAAGTTTATATTATCATTTGAAGGGATAAAGTAACTTGTGTCTGCAAAGACAGGGTTTACCTGGCCATTAGTTTGTAATGGCAGGAATGCAATTAATAGAATTAATTTAACGATAAGAAGGATAAGTCTCATATTCTTCTTCCTTGAACAGCGTTATCATAATTTGTAAAATTATAATTTTTTATGTTATTAATGCGAGTAGGAGAATCATAATTTATATCTTTGGTACCGGCATTGACTAAGATTATAAATCAGACACAAAACCAATATACGTTATGAATGCTATCCGTTTTTTCAGTTTTATTGTTATCTGTCTCTTTTCAAATAATTTGTCTTTCACTCAGGAGTTACAAATTTTAGATAAAAGCTTCGAGCTTATATCTGTGCAGAAAATTTGGGATTATGCTCCGCATAACGCATTTACTTCCATGGTGAGGTTTAATGGTGCATTCTACTGCACATTCAGAGAAGGGAATTCGCATGCCGGGGGTGATAAAGGAAGTGTTCGGGTAATTCGAAGTAAAGACGCTAAAAAGTGGAAAAGTGTATTATTTCTGACAATCCCTGATATCACGGATACCACGGTAATGGATGCAAGGGATCCTCAATTGTCAGTAACCCCGGATGGTAAGCTCATGCTGCACGTTGGCGTCACACATTATTATGGAAAAACAAGTCTTGAGTTCAACCCCGTTGTTTGTTTCAGTCTTAAGGGAAAGAAATGGAGTAAACCTCAACCAGTTATAGCAGGAACAGGATGGCCATGGAGACCGGCCTGGCATGATGGAAAAGCGTGGGTTGTGTCGTATGCAGGACCACGCAATGAAACGATATTATATTACAGCAACGATGGAATAAATTATAATGAGTACTATGTTTATGACCTTCCTGATACTAAACCCAATGAAGTTACACTCAGGTTTACCCCGTCAGGCAGGATGATTGCCCTCCTGCGTCCGGGCAGCAGGGATCTTAAGGCAGTTATTGGCTGGGCCGATCCTCCTTACAAGGATTGGACGTTTGAGAATACTGAATACTTCATCGGAGGGCCCGATATGTATGTCATTCATGAAGACCTTTTTCTTACCTGCGGACGAATGTACCTTGATGAAGGTAAAGCGAGAACAGTACTTTCCACAGCAAATCTAAAAGGACATATAAAACCCGGAGTAATTTTTCCCAGCGGAGGTGATACCAGTTATTCTGATATTGTTTTCTTTAAGAATCAGTATTATATCAGTTATTATTCCTCACATGATGGAAAAACAAGCATATATTGCATTGTACTTAAAGCAAAACTTTAAGAATCTAAGGTTTATAATTGGGATTGGGTTCAGGAAACTGGGCATTGACATTTTTTAACCATTGATCCAGCATATCAAGTAATTTATCTGCTAATTCTTTCTCGCTTTCAGCCAGATTGTGTTTCTCTCCGATATCATTATGCAAATCATACAATTCAATGGAATTTGTTTCGTAGAATTTTAATAATTTCCAGTCTCCATGCCTTACAGCGCTTACAGGTCCGGTGATATCAGAGTATCTGTGAGGGAAATGCCAGCATAAAGTCCTTTCCTCAGGTTTGAGATCAGGATTTTTCACAACAGGAAGAAAACTTTTCCCTTCCATTAACTCCTTGGTTTTAGTATCAGGTTCGATGTTAAGGTATTCAGCAATACTTGGGTATATATCCTGGGTTGACACCGGTAAATCGGTTTGCTTCCCTTTATAATCCGCTCCGGGCATTTTCATGAGCATCGGCACCCTTATACCTCCTTCGTAGAGAGAGCCTTTACCGGACCGGAGGGGCTGATTGGTAGTAACTGCCAGATCGGCCCATTTCCGTGTATATCCTCCGTTGTCAGACAGGAATAGTATCAGACTGTTTTCATACTTTCCCGTTTCCTTCAATGCTTTAATCACGCGGCCAAAATTTTCATCCAGGCTAAAGATCATTCCGGCATAAGCTGCGTTTTGATTTAATGTTTCGGGAGTTATTTTAGTCTGGAAATATTTTTCATGTTCGGGCTTTGCCTGGATGGGTGTATGAACACTGTAATAGTTCAGATTCAGGAATAAAGGTTTCCCTTTTGCCTGTTTAATAATTTTAACAGCCTGATCTGTAAGTCTGTCTGTCAGGTATTCGCCTTCCCTGTCTTCGAAATAATTTCCTTCCGCGCTGATTTCAATATCCGGAATAAATCTGAATTCGTTAGCAAATACACCGCGATAGGGATAGAAAAAATCTGCCGGACAACCTTTGTCCGTTGTCCCAAAGCATA
This sequence comes from uncultured Bacteroidaceae bacterium, assembly GCA_964454295.1. Classification (GTDB taxonomy): domain Bacteria; phylum Bacteroidota; class Bacteroidia; order Bacteroidales; genus CAYVTV01. The sequence goes on along the minus strand of CAYVTV010000124.1, from coordinate 5,331 downwards.
TATCAAATCCCTGGTTTTGTGGAAAATGTTCATAGTTGCCCAGGTGCCATTTCCCGATATGTACTGTATTATATCCTTTTTCCTTTAGAACCTCAGCTAGTGTAACATATTCCAATGAAAGGTTGCCATTGGTAATTGGGGGGAGCAATTGATCATTCTGAAGCCATTCCGGTCGCGAAGATGCTTCCATCCATGTTGTATGATGAAGCCTGGCTGGAGTTATTCCAGTCATTAAAGATGCCCTGGTTGGTGAACTTACAGGAGCTGCTGAATATGCATTGGTAAACCTCAAACCTTCACTGGCAAGCTTTGTGAGATTTTCAGCTTCATGTAATGTATTGCCGTAACAAGGCAAATCTGCCCATCCCAGATCATCTGCCATTACAATAATAATATCGGGTAAGTCAGTTTTTTCAGCAACATTATTACACCCGGTTAAACCTATGGTACTGAGACCAAGGGAACTTAAGTATAGGTTTTTAAAAACTCTGGCAACGGAATTGTTCATTTCCATAATATATCTTTTAATTGGATTTTGAATATTAACAAATATAATTTTTTTTATTAAAAGAAGCAGGTATAATTATACTTGATTGACTTACGAATAATATTTACTTTTATGATGAAAATATACTGAATAAGTAACATACAATAAATCTATAACATGAGAAAACTTCTTTTATTGGCATTTTTTCTTGTTACTTCGAACTATTTACTATCGGGTCAGAATATAAATTGTGAATACAGTTATTTTGAAATTCAACTAATTATCGGAATCAATAAATATTGGAAAAAATACTGGAAATATTAAATTCTCAATAAATTAAATAGCACAGCTAAATTAGCCATGGTAAATATGTATCCCTGGCGCATAAATAAAAACATGAATTAATACGGATTAACTAAATACATAATCTCCGGATAAAAAGATGAATCGCCGTAAATTTATTCAGACAAGCCTGACTGGTATTACAGTATTTGGGACTTCAAGTCTGACTGGTATTTCCTATTCCAGAAATACCACACGGGATATTCCTGTTGTAAGATTAGGTGAAACAGATTTGCGCGTACCCCTTATTGCACTGGGAACAGGATCTCATGGAGGAGGCAGGGAATCCAATCAAACCAGATTAGGTATGGAACGATTTATATCACTTGGACGCTTTGCGTTCGATAGAGGCATCAGGTTTTTCGATATGGCAGATATTTATGGTTCTCATACATACATTCGTGAATTATTAAAAAAAGTGCCCAGGGAAAAAAATACCCTCCTTACAAAAATCTGGCCTTATGAGAGCAGAAACAATCACGCTGAAACCACCTTCGAAACCCTGGACCGTTTCAGAATGGAAACCTCCACCGACTACTTTGATATTCTCATTTTGCATTGTATAATGAATGGGAACTGGAAGGAGGAGAAGAAATCATATATTGATGCTTTCTCTCTTGCAAAACAAAAAGGAATAGTTAAAACGGTCGGCATATCATGCCATAATCTTGATGCCTTGAAGATTGCCGCACAGGATCCATGGGTTGATGTTATCATGGCACGTATAAATCCATTTGGGACACATATGGATGGTACACCGGAAGAAGTGATGTCGGTACTCGAAACTGCAAGAAAAAACGGAAAAGGAGTAATCGGGATGAAAATATTCGGAAATGGAGGCAATATAAGCGATGAGGAAAGAGAGATATCTTTGAATTATGCCCTGAAATCCGGAAATATTCACTCCCTGACCCTGGGGATGGAAAGTATTGAGCAGATTGATGATGCGGTTGACAGGGTGAGAAGGATTATTAAATCCTGAAAATATTTTTATATAATTCTGTAGATAAAATGTGGTACTTGTGATAATTTAAGAGAAACTATCAATGACAGCAAAGCTAAGCATTGGTTTATGGGCTGGCGTATTAAATGCATCCCCTGAACCTGAAAATGCAGCTATTAAATCATCAATGAGTAATGCTGACTTATCAGATTCTCATCCCAAAAAAGTACAACCTCATCAAAAACAAACGGGCAAACAGAACTTATCTATTTACCCGAATTCCAATTTCATTATTTTTGTACTGAATATTAAAAAAGGGGAGGGCGGAGGATCAACTAAAATTGGTTATAACGGATAATTACACTAAATGTTGATGAAAACACTCTCAGTTTCCTCCCCTTATTTTCGCAAATGAATCCCTGCTATTTAATCAATGAATTATATATTTAATTTACAGATAATTGGGATTTCCGCTAAATCAAAGATAATACAATCAGATTTTTTTACTGATAAATCTATGTTAATTTTTGATAACCTTTCGTCAAAAAGCTATTGCCATAAACGTGCGACCGTTTGAAGTGAGCAATAAAAACATGTTCCATTCGTGGAAATGATGCTGACATTTTTGAGCATTTATCAAATAATTTTTACATTTAAAGGCCAAACATCATTTTTTTTACATAAGCATCTATCTACTAAATGCTTATATTATATTCCTTAATAATTTAATTGAAACTTTAGATGGCATTAAGTAATAATTTCTTGCATGATATATCCTGGGATAATTTCTTTGATACGTCTAATGTTTGGTGGTTTCTCGTTACAAGAGATGGAGAAATTGTGTATTCCTCCGGAAATTGCAAAAACTTCATTGGAGTAACAGCCAATGAAATTGTGAAAGATACTAATGTTTTATTGAACCTTATTGACAGGAATCATAGGATTAAAGTTAGGGATTATTTTGAGCAGAGAATAAACAATAGAACAGATGTTTTGACTATTAGTTTTAAAGTTCATACTCCTGAAAAAACAGTCAGGTGGATGGCAGCTGAAAGTCATCCTGTTGCTTCCTCCAAAGATAATACGATTTTGTTTTGTTTCTGTGTAAGGGATATAACAGGTTCTAAGGAGGAAAAACTACATTTAAAGAGACTGAATAAGCAACAAAATATTCTTGTTACAGTTACTCAAACTGCCGCGAATAATGAACCCTTTTTTTCACGTATTGATTCCATTCTAAAGATTATCGGAGAGTATACCGGCGTATCGAGAGTATATATTTTTGAAGACAGTAATGATGGCATGACTGCTTCAAATACCTTCGAATGGTGTAATAAAGGAATTACTTTTCAAAAGGATGAATTACAAAATATACCTTATTCTCTTGTTCCTTCATGGAAGAAACTCTTATCAAGATCGGGTATAATTTTAAACTCAGATATAAAAACGCTTCCTAAAGATCTCTACGATTTTTTATCTGTACAGAAAATTAAATCTATATTAGTATTACCGCTTTATTTTCAGGATATTCAATATGGATTTATTGGGTTTGATGAATGTACCCGCCGCAGGATATGGCAGAAAGACGAAATAAACCTGTTAAAAACGATCAGTAATACAATTACAAATACTTACTACCGCAATAAGTATGAAACAGAGCTGAAATTAACAAAGGAGAGATTGCAGGGTTTATTGGAAATCCAGACCAAAGAGTTAATAAATAAAGATAATTATTACAAAGCCTTGATTGAAACACAGGAGGATCTTATTTGCAGATGGCTTCCTGATACCACGCTTACTTTTGTTAATCAATCATATTGCAAATTCTTTAATATTGAAGAGTCAGAAGTACTCGGGCGGAGATGGATCGAACTTATTGACAGTGATTCACGTCCCTATATTGAATCAGTTATTGCAAATATTTTTATAACAGGTAAGCCCGGAATATATGAGCATGCGGCAAAAAATTCCAATAGCGAATTACGGTGGCATCAATGGATTGATACTCCTTTAAGAAATCAGGATGGGATTATTACTGAGTTGCAATCTACCGGCAGGGATGTAACGGATAGAGTTGAATACGAGAGAGGAATTACACAGGCTAAAGAGAAAATTGAAGAACTGGACAGGACAAAATTAGAGTTTCTTCGGCTTGTTTCACATGAATTACGCACCCCTTTAAATGCAATACTTGGTTTTAGTGAACTCATCAAGTCCACTACTCATTTACATGATATTAAAACCTTTAATTCGTATATTTATCAGAGCGGGAAGACTTTATTCAGGATGATCGAAGATATTTTAACCTTAACAAATCTTCAGAGCGGGAAAACCACTCTTTCTTTAGAGGAGGTTGAAATAATTTCTTTATTAAAAGAACTTTATGAAAAATTTGAAAACAATTCATTTAAATTAGAAAACCTTGTTTCATTAAAGCTGAAACATTATCTTAAGCGAGATTTTAGATTAATAACTGATAAAACTAAACTGGTTTTCGTTTTGACAAAGTTATTGGACAATGCAATTGTCTTCTGTAATAAAGGTACAATTAAATTTGGGGCACGACTGAATAAGGATAATATACTGTTTTATGTGAAAGATGAAGGGATTGGAATTTCCAAAGAACACCAGGAAACTATTTTCCAGGACTTTAAAAAGATTGAAGCTAAAAATCGATCTTTTCATGAGGGGTTGGGTGTCAGTTTATATATATCCAGACAATTAATAGAGTTAATGGGAGGAAAAATCTGGGTGAATTCAAAGATAAATAAGGGATCAACCTTTTACTTTAGTTTACCGCTCCAGCAAAATATAAAGAGTAAGTTTCTGTTACAAAAAATAAAAAAAGACAACATTCTTCCACCTGATTTAAGTGGAAGGAAAATACTAATTGTTGATGATATTGCATCAAATCTGCAATATCTGCTGGAAATCGTAAAAGAAACAAATGCTTCTGTACTTTGGGCAAAGAATGGCAGGGAATGCCTTGAAATATTTAATACACAAAAAAACATTGATTGCATCCTGATGGATATCCTTATGCCTGAGATGGATGGATATGAGGCTTGCTTGCAGATACGGGAATTTGATAAAAAAGTTCCTATTATTGCACAAACCGCATATGGCATGGATGATGAGGTGAAACTATTAATTGATTCGCAGAACTTTACGGATTGTTTGATTAAACCTATATGGAAGCATGAATTATTCCGGATGTTAAAGATGCATCTTTTGAAATCGTAACATGTAAATTATTATTACAGGCTGCTCATGATCCTGTCTGCTGCTGGTTAAACTGCATTAGATGAGCTTATTATAAGGAAAGGTCTAATTTCTTGTGATTCCGACAGGATTAGTTCGCTTCCCGCTAAGGCAGGCGCACGGGCTGCTCATGATCCTGTCTGCTGCTGGTTAAACTGCATTAGATGAGCTTATTATAAGGAAAGGTCTAATTTCTTGTGATTCCGACAGGATTAGTTCGCTTCCCGCTAAGGCAGGCGCACGGGCTGCTCATGATCCTGTCTGCTGCTGGTTAAACTGCATTAGATGAGCTTATTAT
>CAYVTV010000123.1:0-12169 GCA_964454295.1 uncultured Bacteroidaceae bacterium | reverse complement strand
TTTCTTACCTTCCAGTCGACCGGATTTACTGATATGGCTGCTGTCTTTATGAGAACCTCATCATCAGAAATATCGGGTATGGGGATATCAATCTCTTCCAGTACTTCCGGACCTCCATAGCGGTATAGGCCAATAGCTTGCATAATTGTTAACATTTAGAATGCAAATGTACTAAGAAGTTAACAATTAATAAAAGTTACACATACGTTCATATTATTCACTATTTTTACCAATCTTTAATATAGTAAAATGGAACATCACACATATAGGATTGCGCTGGCACAATTAAATCTGAACGGTATGCCGGAGAGGAACCTGGCTGTTTGTAAGGACAGTGTTAAGGAGGCGGCTGCAGGTGGGGCACAGGTTGTTTGCTTACCTGAATTGTACAGCACGTATTATTTTTGTCAGAGTGAGAGCACAGAAAACTTCAGATTTGCCGAATCCCGCAAAGGGTTATCTTATAATGCTTTCAGCCGGCTTGCCGGGGAACTTAATATCGTAATCATAGTTCCATTTTTTGAGAAAAGGACTGCAGGGATCTATCATAACAGCGCTTATGTTATTGATGCGGATGGCAGTGAAGCAGGCTTCTATAGGAAAATGCACATTCCGGATGATCCATCTTACTATGAAAAATTTTACTTTACACCGGGAGACCTGGGGTATTCAGCTCACAACACAAGCTTTGGGGTTATAGGTGTGCTGATATGCTGGGATCAGTGGTATCCGGAAGCTGCCAGGCTCACTGCTCTCAGAGGGGCTGAAATATTATTTTATCCTACCGCAATAGGCTGGCATCCTCACGAAAAGAAGAAATACGGGAAAGCACAGCATGATGCATGGATGACGGTGCAGCGGGGGCATGCTATCGCAAATGGGATTTATGTTGCCGCAGTGAACAGGGTGGGACTTGAAAAGCCTGTTCCGGATTCTGCCGGCATTGAATTCTGGGGATCTTCATTTATTTGTGGACCTCAGGGAGAGATACTGGCACAGGCGTCAACAGATAAGGAAGAAATAATCTATGCTACCATTGACACTTCATTGATGGAAGATGTACGCCAGAACTGGCCTTTTCTGCGTGACAGGCGCATTGAATCTTACAGCGATATCACTAAACGATCAATAGATTAATGAGAGAAATGACCGGTATCCTCAAGCATTTGCCGGCAGAGTGGGATAAACACCAGGCTACTCTGCTATCCTTTCCGCATGAATGTCGTGACTGGCCGGGGAAATTCCAGGCTGTGAAATGGGCTTTTGTGGATTTTATTCGTAAAATTACGTATTATGAGCCGGTTATTTTAATTGTTCAATCAAAGGAACATCAGTTGTCCGCCGAAAATATGCTGCGCCGGGCTCATGTAGATCTTAATAAACTTACTATTATTATTAAGGACACAGACCGGAGCTGGATGAGAGATTCCGGACCTGTTATAGTTAAATCAGATAAGGGGGAAAGGGAAGCATTGCATTTCAGTTTCAATGGTTGGGCGAAGTATGATAATTACCTTAAGGATATTAAAGTCCCTGAGACCATTGCATCCCATATTGACATTCCGTTATTGCCCGTTCACCATAATAACCGCCATGTGGTGCTGGAAGGTGGGGCAATTGATTCCAACGGAAAAGGTACATTAATCACCACAGAAGAGTGCCTGCTGGATCAGGTTACTCAGGTAAGGAATCAGGGTTTTTCAAAATCCGACTACGAAAGTATTTTCAGGGAATATTTGGGCATCAGGAATGTGGTCTGGCTGGGGCAAGGTATTGAGGGGGATGATACCCACGGGCATGTGGATGATATTTGCAGGTTTGTTAACAGAGATACTGTTGTTGCTGCCAGGGAAACAAACAGGAAAGACAGTAATCATATTAAACTGGAGGAAAACCTGGAGAGATTGCAGGATGCGCGTACTGCTCATGATGATAGAATAAATGTAGTGACGATTCCCATGCCGGGAAGAATAGATTTTGAAGGGCTAAGGTTGCCGGCGAGCTACATTAATTTTATTTTTCTGAATGGAGCTGTTTTAGTGCCTTTATTCAATGATAAAAAAGATTACTTAGCCCTGGGGATCTTTAATGAGTTATTTCCTGACAGGGATGTCATAGGGATAAATGCAGTTGACATGGTCTGGGGATTAGGTACATTACATTGTCTCAGCAGGGAAATCCCGGCTGCAGAATAACTGGATTCTGCTATTTCAAACTCAGCAGGGGAATCCCGGTTACAGAATTACTAAATTCTGCTATTTCAAATAGCAAAGAGCATCATTCAGAGTAATGATTGCATCTTTATAGTTTTCCCTGTTAATCACAAATTGTACATTTACCTGCATAAGTGACTGGGACATAGCTGCAATGTTAATATTTTGTTCAGCCAGTGCTGAAGTGGCTTTAGCAATAACACCCGGCTTACTGATACTTGTTCCCAGAGCACAAACCAGAGCACACGGGAAAACTGTAACCTTCTGGTATTTAGTGCTAAGATCCTTTATTAGATTTTCATTAATATCACTTTCCCAGATTACCTGTGTTATACTGTTTGCATTAGTTGATTTCAGGGTATAACTGACTTTATATTTTTGAAATATTTCCATGATGCCAAGGTCAAACCCGACCTCACCAACCATATTCGGGTCATGCACTTCAATTGCGATAACCTTATCTGTTCCTGTGATTATCTGAACTTTGCCGTTATTTTCAGTAAAGTTTTTTGAAATAACAGTACCGGGATGATCAGGCTCAAAAGTATTTTTTACCCTGATATTAATTCCGGCCACTTCAAGAGGTTTGGATGCCTTTGGGTGAATGGCTTCCATTCCCACGTCAGCAAGCTGGTCGGCCACGTTATAGTTTGTATGCCCAACAGGAACGGATTTTTTGAGGCCGACAATATTAGGATCGGCACTTGATAAGTGAAATTCTTTGTGAATAACAGCTTCATCGGCTTTAATCTCAACTGCGACTTTACTGAAAGTAACTTCGGAATATCCCCTGTCAAATTCCCTCATAATTCCTTCAGTTCCTTTAGTATAACCAGTAACGACAGGCATTACAGATGAGAAGTCGATGTTTTTCAGTTCTTTACGGATCCGTTCATCAATGGTCAGGTACTCGGAATCATTAAATCCGCACAGATCAATAAATACAGCGTTTACATCGTGATTCTGCAGGATATTCACAGAGTTGAATGCGGAATGGGCTTCTCCTATGGAAGAAAGAATTTCCCTTGCCGCCAGGAGGATACTGGTTTTATTTACATAACCGGTAGCCATAACATCTGCCAGGTTGTTGAGATAATTCGCAGCCTGAGTTATGCGTTGAGTAATAAATGCATCTGCAATGGGAATATCCAGTCCGCAGGATGCAAGTTTATGATTGATATCAATCAGTTTTCTGAGGATATCCTGCAATGCCCCGCTATAATTTTCTCTTTTTTCAAACCTGATATAGACACCCGGTTCTTTGGTTTTTTTATGTTCCAGCAGCCAGTTAGTTACATTGTTGTAAGCAGATACAACAAAAACCCTGTTATACAATTTATCTGGTTTGCGGTTTCCAATGATGATGTTCTTTAATACCTCATTAAAATTTGACATGGATGTTCCGCCAATCTTTTCAACAGTAAGCATGGATAAAGAGATTTTTATTTTCAGCCTGTAAAAATATAATATTTTTTAAATACTTGTAGATGGTCTGTCTCATAAGTGTTTTTAACCACGAAGGACACTAAGGATAACACGAAGGACACGGAGTATATATCTCTGATTTGTAATACTTTCCGCGAGTGCTGACTGCGTGTTGCCGTAGCTTCAGCGAAGGTACAAGCTACTCAGCGCCGCGTCTTCGGCAAGCCTTCGGCGGCCGAAGGGAGGCGCTGTATGCTTTGTGTTATACTTTGTGCCATTTGTGGTTGAACATATTTTGACTTATGAGACAGCCCCTGTACGTCATAGGTTCAGGTTATTTAGCCAGTCGCAGCACCTTTCAGGCCAGGTAGTCAGGTATCCTTTGCCGATAGCCAGAGAAAATCCATGTCCCCCATAGGGATAAATATGCATTTCAGCATCGATATTAATTTTGACCAGAGCTTTGTAGTATAGCAAACTATTTTCAACAGGAACGGATTTGTCATCTGTGGAATGGATCAGGATAGCGGGAGGTGTATCATTTTTTACCTGCAGTTCACTGGAATAAAATTTCATAAGCTCTTTATCGTTTCCAACCAGAGCTTTTCGGGATCCCTGGTGTTGTGAATCTTTTGTAAAAGTAATAACCGGATAAATCAACATGGAAAAATCAGGTCTGCAACTGATCCTTTCAACGGGGTCATCATTGTGAGGATCACCATTATCGAAATGCGTACACAATGAAGAAGCCAGGTGACCGCCGGCAGAGAACCCCATTATCCCAATTTTCTCCGGATTAATATTCCATTCTTCTGCATGATACCTGACCAGTCGCATTGCACGCTGAGCATCCATCAAAGGAGTTTTATGCGGCTCTTTCTGACTTTCGGCTGAAGGTAATCTGTATTTCAGAACAACTGCAACGATTCCCCTCGAGTTCCAGAATTTGGCAATATCTTCACCTTCCCAGTCATATGAAAGCATGCTATACCCGCCTCCCGGACAAATAATGACTGCAGTTCCCGTGTTATTTTTTTTTGAAGGAAAAAAAACACTTATATCAGGCATCTGAACTTTACTGATCCTTACGATATCGGTTGTGGTTACGGTTTCCTGAATATCTGAAGATATACTATTAGGTATCGTTCCTTCAGGGTAAAGATCCATTTTCATGTTTTGCGCCATGGTTAGCGGGCAGATCACAAATACAAATGATATTAAAAAATATTTTTTCATCAGAAAATAATTGAGTTATGTTATTGTTAATTAATGCGTTCTGATGGAACCCCCATGTTTTTTTCATGCTCTTTTGTGAACGATAGTGCATGGGGGTTTCATGCGTACAAATACTAATTATGTTATTGAAATTCAATCCCCTTCTTTTATCGGAAGCACTTTTGGATAGACCTTGATTGCAACCAGTCCGGCAATATACATTGTCAGTCCAAACATTCCGGATACCCAGAACATGGATGAGTGAAAGTCACCCATGGTGTCCTGGATCAACAAAGCGATAGTCATGGCCAGTGATGCATTCCTCAAACCGGTTTCCAGGGAGATGGCCCTGATCTGGAATTTGGAGATCCTGAACAACAGAGGAACCAGCGCGCCAACAAACATACCTGTAAAAGTCAGCAGCAGTATCATGGAATAAAACCGGAAGCCATGCCGCTGCGTGTCTGCAAAGCCTTCGAGATTATTGAAAATACCTGCAATTATCAGGAATAATAGTGTAATAACTCCTAAAATATTGAAAACCGATATCAGTTTTTTGGCTAGGATTTCTTTAAAGTGTCTGAATAACATTCCTATACATAGCGGAATAATGACCAATACCACGATTGTAACAGCAATAGTATTGGTGGGCACTTTTACATCCGGCATATTTGCGCAATAGGCATTCAGAAGCAATGGTACAAAAAAGATAGAGAGTACGGTAGAGATAGAAGTAAGGGAAACGGACAGGGCTACATCGCCTTTAGCGTAGTGTGTCATAAGATTTGAGGTTACACCGCCGGGGGTGGCTGTAATGAGTATCATCCCGACATAAATGAACGGATAGCTCTCATGAAAGCCCAGCAGGTAACCAAACCCCATTGCAATAAGCGGCATGATCCCGAACTGCAGGATCTCCCCGATAATTATTCCCCTGGGTTTTGAAAACAGTACAGCAAAGTCTTTTCCCGTTAATGTAAGGCCCATTCCCACCATTATCAGAAATAACATCATGATGATCATCAGACGGAACACTTTATCAAAAACAGTCTGAACAGGTCGGGTGTTGAATTGCGCAAACTGGTAAGTGTCACCTCCTATTTTACTTTCGGTGATGTTAACATTAAATTTGAGTTTGTTTTCAATTAACTTTTCCAGGTCGGTATAATCCGGATCATTTCTGTCAGGTATGCTTAGAATGTATATCCTGCCCTTCTGTGCATTCCTGATAAAAAACAACTTGCTCTGATCAGCAGTGCCCCCTTCGGGTGAAGTCAGAAAACGCAGATGTCCCTGGAACTCAATTTTCTCAGCCATGCTCCAGTCGAGCCCTCTTGACTCAGTATTCAGCTTCTCAATAAAACTGTTATCTCCCGAGTTTACCTTTAGAGACAACTGTTTGTAGATATCCTCGCCATAGTTTTCATCTGCCAGTACAGGCATGCTGAATGCGAACAGGCTCAAAAAAAGTGAAAGTCCGATTATCTGTAGCTTAAAGCGGAAGCTGTATTTCGTTTGATCAGATGGTAGTGATTGCATATGTTTTAATGTTAGTGAGTATTAAATATTTATCAAAAAGAAGGGTTACAGTTAATGGCAAATATAAAAAAAGGAAGATGCTTTAATACAATAGTTCGTTAAATTAAAATAAAACGCAAAGGCGCAAAGGCGCAATCTATTATATATCAACAACATAGGTAATTTACGCCCTGATTGTTAAGATGGTTATTATCAACGCAATATAAAAGTTAAACGAACTATTATTAACAACAAAACTTCTTTAATAGTTTAAAATTCCGGTAAGGGGGATATTTCAAAGGAATATCAATATATTTTGAACTGCAAACAACCGATCGTTTATTGCTAAATGCCAGAAAGCTGTAATATCCGTGATATCTTCCCATGCCGCTGTTTCCAGTTCCGCCGAAAGGAAGGTTGGGATTCACAAAATGCATTACAGTGTCATTTATACAACATCCTCCTGAGGATGTTTTAAGTAAAATATTTTTTGCTTCTTTGTCTGACCCGAAATAATAGAAAGCCAGAGGCTTTTGTTGTGAATTCAAATAATTTGTAACTTCCGAAATATCAGTAAAAGTAAGTACAGGCAGTATTGGTCCGAATATCTCTTCCTGCATCACAGGGTATTCAGGCTTGACATTTTGTATAATTGTAGGGGCTATATATTTTTCTTCCGGGTCGACCTCTCCTCCGAAAACTATTTCCCCGTGAAGCATCAGTTTCTGAAGACGTTCAACAGCCTGTTTATTAACAATTCTTGGATACCATGGGCTCTCTTTTGGTCTGGGGCCGTACATCCTTAATATATGTTGTGCAATTTCAGTGAGCAATTCTTCCTGTATTGAATGATGTGCAAATAAGTAATCAGGAGCGATGCAGGTCTGGCCGGCATTTATTGTTTTTCCCCATGCGATTCGTTTTGCGGCAGTTTTTATATTGGCATTTTTATCAACAATACAAGGATTTTTTCCTCCCAGTTCCAACACAACCGGTGTAAGATGTTCGGCAGCTGCTTTCATCACAATTTTTCCCAGAATGGGACTTCCGCTGCAGAAGATGAAATCAAACCTTTGTTCAAGGAGATTCTTGTTTACCTCACGTCCTCCCTGTACTATTCCGATATATTCTGAAGGAAATGTTGCGGTCACCAGTTCTTCCATTACTGATGCTGCTGCAGGAGTATACGGAGAAGGTTTGAGCAGGGCACAGCATCCCGCTGAGATGGCACCAGTGAGTGGATTCATAAGCAGCTGGAAAGGATAATTCCATGGTGCCATGATAAGTGCTGTTCCTAATGGTTCATATATAATTTTACTGGTGGAAGGGAAAAGAATTAATGGAGTTCTTACCCTTTCCGGCTTTGCCCATTTTTTTAAGTGCCTGATATGATTGTCAATTTCCTTAAGCACTATACTGATTTCGGTTAAATATGTTTCTTCATATGACTTATGCAAATCAGTCCACAGAGCATCAGTAATTTTTTTTTCAAATTTCAGCACAGACGCTTTAAATAATTTAAGCATTTCCAATCTGAAAGGGAGATCACGGGTATGCTGGGTAGAAAAAAAACTTTTCTGACTGTTAACAAGGTTTGTGATAACGGGGAAGGGGGTATCTGTCATGGTCCTGAAGTTGTATTTAGAGGTTGGATCATCGTATTTCAATATTTATCTATGGAAGAATAATATAAAATGGTTAAAACTATAAAAATTTATTAACGGGGTGCTAAAGTTTTGTTAATTTTATATTTTGTTTTAATACAACAGTTCGTTAAATTAAAATAAAACGCGAAGGCGCAAAGGCGCAAAGTGTTGTATATCAACAATATGGGCAACTTGTTTCCGGATTGTTAAAATATTCATTATCAACGCAATATAAAAGTTTAATGAACTATTGTTAATAGATGCTGGTAATTAAATCATAAGGCATCCATTCTGATCCGGTAAAATTTAGATATGCGTAATTCTTAAATAATTAATTATGGGAAGGTTTATTTTTTCATTATTTTTTATTTCAGCTTGTTGCTGTCTTGATGCACAAAACTACATAATAAGTTTCACAGCTTCGGGTGAAAGCAGTACTATTTCTAGTGTGCATGTATTAAATCTTTCACAGAAAACAACACTGGAATTGAACGGGTCAGATGTTTTACAACTTGTTGGGGTAACCGGAACCATGGAAAATGGTTTGCGGAAAGATCAAATCATTGTATATCCAAATCCTTCAGGGCAACCGGTAATAATAGAGTTTTCCAATTCAGGGAAAGGGCCGGTACATATTAGAATCGTTACTATTTCCGGGGAAGTAATTATTCAGAAAGTTACAGAAATAAAAGAAGGAAGGATAAGATGTGAAATATCAGGGCTTAAAACGGGAATTTATTTATTTTCATGCTCAGTTGCCGGGAATAATTATACTGAAAGGATTATTATAACATCAGAAGATAATGGAAACCCGGACATCAGGTTTCAGTATACGGATGTTCATCTGCAAAATCACGGAACATTGAAGGCTGCCACTAGCCTTGTTCAGATGCAGTATAATGAAGGAGAGAGGCTTTTATTTAAAGGTGTTTCAGGAAATTATACCAGAATAATTGCACATGTCCCTGTGCAAAATGCTGTTTTGAATTTTGATTTTAAAGATTGCACCGATGGTGAAAGTATTCACTATCCTGTTGTTACCATCGGGTCACAAACCTGGATGGCAGAGAATCTCAGAACAACTAAATATAATGATGAGGCTGGCATTCCGCTTGTTGAGGATGCCGGATCATGGAGTGGGCTGTCTACTCCGGGTTATTGTTGGTACGATAATAATCAGGAAAATAATAGTATTTATGGAGCTCTTTATAATTGGTATGCAGTAAATACCGGTAAACTTTGTCCTGTTGGCTGGCATGTGCCGACTCATTCAGAATGGGGTGAGCTGGTATCATTTCTCGCAAATAGCGGATATTCCGGGATAGAAGGCACAGTTATAAAATCAATATACGGATGGTCAAATGGAACTGATTATTATGGTTTTGGTGCTACTCCCACAGGTTTTCGTTCACCAGATGGCACATTTTATTCTTTTTCGACATTAACTTTCTGGTGGTCATCTACTCCAGGGGCATTTAATATTAATGGCAGAAGATTAATGAACAACACTACAATTCTGGAATCATATGGATTGGCTCATAATGGAGGATACACCATTCGTTGTATCAAAGATAATGAATAGATAATTAGATGTTATTATGGTATCAAAAAAAGACAAAGCAATTCAATTATTCCGTTCGGGGTTTAATTGTTCACAGTCAGTATTGGGGGCATTCTCAGAAGATATGCAATTGAATGACAAGATAGCCGAGGGTATATCTTGTGCTTTTGGTGGGGGGATGGGAAGACTGCAGCAGACGTGTGGGGCAGTCACGGGTGCATATATGGTTCTGGGGCTTTATAATGCCGGAATTTTTTCAAATAACAGGGAAAGAAAGGAGGCAGTCTATAGCATGGTGCAGGCATTTTCAGGCAGGTTTAATGCATTACATGGAACAACAGATTGCAGGTTGTTGCTGGGTTGCGATATGCAATCGGAAGAGGGCCGTGAGTATATAAAGAGCAATAATCTTTACGAAACTATATGTGAAAAGTGTGTAGCTGACGCAGTTGAGATACTTGAGGAGCTTATCTGATCCTGAATTTATACCTGGATCTTAATACTTGCAGCTATTCAGCATATCCGGGGTTAAATACTCTGTCTTTCAAAAACCAATTTCATGGAAGCCTTTTTGTCATTAAATTCCCCCCTGCAGAACACCAGTTCCCCGTTCACAAAAGTATGAGTAATTTCTGAATGCATTATTTCACCCTCGAGGGGAGACCATTTGCATTTGTAATGAATGTTGTCTTTGGTAACTTCAGAGACTGCTTCGGGATCAATGATTACCAGGTCGGCATAATATCCTTCCCGTATAAATCCCCGTTTTACCACTCCGAAAACGATAGCAGGGGCGTGACACATCTTATCCACTACCTTTTCGATAGTGATCTGACCCTTCTTCACAAATTCCATCATAACCTGGAGGCTGTGCTGCACCATTGGAGCGCCTGAAGGAGTGTTAAAATACGTGCCGGATTTTTCTTCCAGTGTATGTGGAGCATGGTCGGTGGCTATCATGTCAATTTTAGCGGACAGGACACCTTCAAAGAGTGCGTTCCTGTCGGATTCACCTTTAATGGCAGGATTCCATTTTATCAGGGAACCTTTTTTATCGTAGTCACGGTCAGTGAACCAGAGGTGATGAATACAGACTTCCGCAGTAATGTTCTTTTCCCGGAGAGTTTTTGTATTGTCAAAAAGCTCGAGTTCTTTTTCAGTGGAGACATGAAGAATCTGAAGGCGGGATTTATATTTTTCAGCGAGTGTGACAGCCCTGGAAGATGAGAGAAAACAGGCTTCAGCGCTTCTGATCTGAGGATGGAGTTGAACAGGGATATTTTCTCCGTATTGCTGCCTGAAAGTTTTAATATTTCTTTGAATGGTGGTTTCGTCCTCACAGTGAGTAACAATTATCACAGGGGATTCGGCAAAGATTTGTTCCAGTTTATCATTCTTGTCAACCAGCATATTTCCGGTTGAAGATCCCATAAATAGTTTTACACCGCAAACCAGTGAAGGGTCAAGCTTACGGATTTCGGTAATATTATCGTTGGTAGCTCCGAGATAAAACGAATAGTTGGCATAGGAAGATCCGGCTGCGATCTCAGTTTTTCTGTCAAGCTCCCCTATGGTTGTAGTCTGGGGAACTGTATTTGGCATCTCCATGAATGAAGTTACTCCTCCTGCAACAGCGGCTTTTGATTCCGAGGCTATGTCTGCTTTATGAGTGAGGCCGGGTTCCCTGAAATGTACCTGGTCGTCGATAATTCCGGGGATCAGGTACTTTCCCCTGGCGTTAATAACAGGATATGACGGCAAAGGATCGAGTGGTGTACGGGAGATATTTTTTATTATGTTACCTTCAATAACAACGTCACCGGTAAAAATTTCATTTTCATTTACTATTTTGGCATTCTGAATATGACATTTAGCCATGGATTATCTTTTATATGATTTGAAAAAACTGGCAGCCTTCATTTTTATCACACCCCACATTGCTTCATAAACGATGGAGCCTGTCATTTTTGATGTCCCCTCTTTTCTGTCAGTAAATATAATAGGTATTTCGACAATTTTAAAACCGTATTTCCAGGTAGTGAATTTCATTTCAATCTGGAAGGCATATCCTTTAAACCGGATTTTGTCGAGATTGATGGTTTCAAGGACTTTTCCGGAGTAACATTTAAACCCGGCGGTAGGGTCCATGACTTTCATTCGGGTAATTATGCGTACATAGATAGAAGCGAGGTATGATATAATGACCCGTCCAATAGGCCAGTTAATAACATTAACTCCCTTGACATATCTGGATCCGATTGCCAGGTCGGCTCCTCCTTTTTTACAGGCATTATACAATCTGGGCAGATCATAGGGATCATGTGAGAAATCTGCATCCATCTCATAGATATAATTATAGGGTTTACTCAGTGCCCATTTAAA
Source organism: uncultured Bacteroidaceae bacterium (assembly GCA_964454295.1). Lineage (GTDB taxonomy): Bacteria > Bacteroidota > Bacteroidia > Bacteroidales > CAYVTV01. Next base: position 209 of record CAYVTV010000123.1, on the reverse strand, counting down.
ACCGGCGATATATGCAGTTCCAAGGCCTTGTTTTCCAGGTCTTTGCAGAAGAAATAATTTTCCAGGGAATTCACCTTGTAATTTTTCCACTATTTCACCGGTACCATCGGGGGAATTGTCATCGACGATGAGAACATGAAATTCTACAGGCAGGTTAATTACAACCCGGATAATCCTTTCGATATTTTCTTTTTCGTTATAAGTAGGTA
>CAYVTV010000122.1:0-12247 GCA_964454295.1 uncultured Bacteroidaceae bacterium | reverse complement strand
TATAATTTGAATAGCCAGGGAGCCTGTCCGCCGAATGGTGGATGGCAACCCCTGGCTATTTTATTGAAACCCTGTCGGGGTTATCTTGCAAAGACGCACAGCCGTGCGTCTCTACAGTGCATTCCGTCCCCTTCGTCCCATCAACGTAATCACTCACCCACGTAACCACTCAATTGGGTTACTCTATTACTCAATTACTCAATTACTCAAATACTCAATTACTCGATTACTCGATTACTCGATTACTCAAATACTCAATTACTCAAATCAACCATTTCTTTTCTTACCTTTTAAAAAAGAACTTACAAAGAGTTTTGCAGTTCTGCTCAGTAAAGCTGACATGGTATTTACCATCGTTAAAAACAAGGTACTCATCTGTACAGGGTTTATTTCCTCCGGTATAGACAAGATGCCTGTACACTTTTAGTCCGTTCCGGTAAGCCAGCAATTCCATAAATTCATTATCATCTGTTAACCTGCCTTCAACAACAACAGGCATTCTTTCGTATATGTGTCCGTCTTTACAGTATGCCACCACTTCATCAGCTTTATATCGAACTTTCAATGATTCATTAACACCAACTAATCCTGAAGAAATACCAATACGAACTTTTTTAAAATAAGTCACATCATCACCGGTAACTACATAATCAGGCATGTTACCTGCTTTAATTAGGGGTGAAAGGCACAAAATGCCGAGCAGAAAAAGGAAACTGATTTTTTTCATTTTTAGGTCCTCCATAATTTATTATGAATATAATTTGTGCTGTCTCCAATTTCAGGCCAATTATTGTAATATATTGTATAAGTGATTCTTACGAAATTTTATAAAAGTAATGGTATTAATTACTTGTAGAATTTTCATATATCCTGTTCATTAATGAACGGCAATAGTACGATAACGGACAATTAAAAGTGACATGTGACGAGTGACAAGTGACGGCAACTCACACGTCACCCGTCACTGGTCACTTGTCACTTATCACTTTTACCGCTATTTCGATAATATTCATTACCAAATTCTTACATTTGCAGTAAATAAATAAAATCATGCAACTGCATTTACTGGAAATAATTGCCTCTTTCATAGTATTATTTGCCATAATTGACATACTTGGGTCGATCCCCATAATTCTGGATTTAAAATCCAGAACAGGAAATATTAGCGCAAGCAGGATTACTCTTATAGCTTTCGTGATCATGCTGGGTTTTCTGTTTATCGGTGAACCTCTGCTGAGCATATTCGGAGTGGATATATCTTCCTTTGCTATTGCAGGTTCAGTGGTTGTATTCCTGTTGGGTCTTGAGATGGTATTGGGAGCCGAATTATTTAAACACGGTGCACCTGGGAAAAGCGGCGCTATCGTGCCACTGGCTTTCCCGTTGATTGCCGGTGCGGGTTCAATCACCACACTGCTTTCATTAAAAGCTGAATATCAGACAATCAACATACTTATAGCCCTTGTATTAAATATGTTTTTTGTTTACCTGGTTCTGCGCCTTACCGGATGGTTTGAGAGAATATTGGGACCCGGAGGACTTCATATTCTCCAGAAATTTTTCGGTATAATCCTGCTTGCCATAGCCATACGTCTCTTCCTCTCGAACACAGGAATAGTTATTGTGAAATAAATATCACAAACATTATTTCGTAAAGGTATAATCAGGATTTGGTTCCGGCATCTGGGCATTGATTTCCTCCCGCCAGTTTTTAAGATCGGAAGCTAACTTCTGAGTGATATCTTTCATTGTATCTGCCAGGTTAATCTCTTCTCCCAGGTCATTTTCAAGATCAAAAAGTTCGTATGCCGGTTCAGAACTATTCATAATACTTTTTTCATACCATTCAATAAGTTTCCACTTACCCGACCTGACAGCACCTCCGGGAACCATACCTGTTGTATGATAATGAGGATAATGCCAGTAATGGTTTCTTTCCGGCAATGGATTTCCTGTCCTGAGGTATGGCAGCATACTTATCCCATCAACATTTGAAGGTGTTTCCGCATTTATCAGATCACAGAATGTGGGCATAAAATCAACGGAGGTAATGACTTCATCGCTTATTTTTCCAATTGTAACTACACCCGGCCACCTTATAATCAAAGGTACACGAATACCCCCTTCATACAGCCATCCTTTCCCTTTTCGCAGCGGGGTTTGCTTTGCATCTTTTTCCAATCCCCCGTTATCAGAGTAAAAAACGACAATGGTATTTTGAGTCAGATCCAATTCATCCAGGGCGTCCAATACCTTTCCTATATTCCTGTCCATTCTTGATAACATGGCTGCAATGATGGGATTATTTTCCGGTTTATCACTTCCATGAACATTTTCCCACATTGCAATTGAATCGGCTTTTTCCTTTAATGGATTATGTATAGCGCTGAAACTCATGTAGAGGAAAAATGGTTTACCGGCGTACTCATGAAGAAACTCCACAGATCTGTTTCCTATTGAATCAGAACTATGGGGATCGTGTTCCGGATCGGTTGTTTTGTCAGGTTTATCAATAACAAAATGTTCATCAAAGCCTTGTTTATCTGGGTTAAAGGGTAAACTTTCCGGCCCGAACTTCTCGGGTCCAAGATGCCACTTCCCGAATGAAGCTGTAGTATAACCCTTATCTCTGAATAATTCAGCTATAGTAAGCTCTTCGAGAGGCAGAAATTTACGCCATTCAGGGATCAACAAAGGATCATTTACACGGTTTCCGCCGGGGATAAAATCAGTAAGGTGTAGACGTGCGGGGTATTTGCCTGTCATAACAGCTGCCCGTGTAGGAGAGCTTACTGTTGCTGATGAATACGCATTGGTGAAACGAATTCCTTCAGCTGCCAGACGGTCGATAGAGGGAGTATAATAATATTCACTGCCATATGCTCCGGTTTGTGACCAACCCAGGTCATCGGCCAGGATGAAGATAACATTTGGTTTTTTTTCTTCTGTGCCACAGCTATTATTTATAATAACTGCAACACCAGCTGTAATTAATGGAATATTCAGTTTCATTTTCAAAATACTTTTATTCTTTCAGGAATATGAGGTTTGCCCAGATCTTCGCCATTATTACCCAGGTATTTCTCTTCAGGGGAATAGGGAACACCCATTTTATCCAGTAAAGGTTCGGGGCTTACCTGGTGCAGTTGCATTCCCATTTCCCAGGGATCGTATCCAAGAACAAGTCCGGCCATCTCTTCGTAGGTTAGTACAGGAATACCGTAACCATTTTCGCCATACGTTTTCCCGTTCATTTCAGCAATTACATATTGCCAGCGGTCGAGGAAATAGGTGCAACCCGGACAGTTAGTAACAATAAAGTCGGGTTTATAGGGTTCCATGGAATCGAATTTTCTTTTCGTGTTGGATATAGGATAGCTTCTGTTTTCCCTGATCACATAATTTCTAAAACCAAAGCCGCAGCAGTGCCTTCTTTCAGGATAATCGACAATTTCGCCCCCCCAGGTTCTGATCATTCCTGCCAGCACCTGGGGAAATTCAGCCCCTCCTACTCCTTTATGAGGAAAAATTTTTGCATAATGACAACCGATATGTTCCACTACTTTCAGTGGTTCCCCTGTATTATTGTTGACTAATTTGTATTTTGCCTTTTCTGCAACAGCATCTTTAAACTTGTAAATAATATCACTGGTATGAACAAGGTTGTCAGGAAACTCGAAAGTTCTTCCGGTGGAATCTTTCAGGAGTTTTTTTGTTTTTATCAAAGTTTCGGGAAAATGCTTCCATGTTTCAATCATCTCTGTATACACACCAAAAGAGGTAACACAGGAAGGAACAAAATTTTTATACCCGGCTTCATTCATCAGTGCAAACTGGCGTGCAACAACGGTCATTGTAGTCTCCATCGGCAGCACACCACAATGGTATGCAATCCCCGAACAAGTAGTCTGATGTGCATCATCATAAATATCCTTACCCAAAAAATCACCCACAATTCGCAGGAACGTTTGTTCGGAACCTGGGAAAAAATTCTGCCGGATACAGCTTCTTGCGAAATAGTAGTGATTGTCGGCTATATCTTTCTGATATTCACGCCATACATTTGGATTATTCACTATCATCATCATAAGCATTTTTTTCCAGTGTCTCGAACCTTTCCTGTGCGCCGGTTTCAATAAAGATATTCTTTAATTCCCGGAGGTCACCCTCATCAATTTTACGCATAGTGCCGGCCCCTTCACCATGATAATTTGCGCCAAGTCTTTTAAGAATACTACCTGCATTATTCCGGTACCAGTCCCATACAGGACCCTGTTCCGGATGATCTTCAAGAGTCATCTCATCCAGGTGTACACAATATCCAAATTTTAAGATATTGTCACCAACGGTTCTTTTAACTATGATTTGCTGCCGGCCTTTTTCAGAGAACCGGTAAAGGCCTGTATTGATCGAAAGATTTCTGAGAGCCTGTACCAGGTAACCGGGAGTGTTTCCCCTTGGGCAGCGGGTTTTACAGGATAAACATTCCCCGCAATACCAGATCGTATCACCTTTTAATAAATTTTCCAGATCGGTTTCATCGCCCCGTTGTAAAGTGTCGGCTATTATTCTTGGATCGTAATCATAAAACTGGGCAGCGGGACATATGGCAGTGCAGGTTCCACAGTTAATACATGCTTTCAATCCCTCAATGAAACGAACATCTTTTCGAAGCTGTTCATATAATGTCTCAGGCATAGAAATTAATTTTGTCTATGAATTACAATATTAGAAAAACAAATGGAAAATAACTAAAAATACAATCCTATTTGACATGGGTATTTATACTGAATTTGCAGTGTAATAAATACTTACATATTTTACAGGATTCAGGAATTATATTTCAATCTTTTCCCCATTCCTTTTCCTCCACCGGTTTTACGGCGTTTTCCCATACCTTTGCCTATTTTCTTTTCCAGTTCATTTTGGGATACATCCTTGCATTTCCCGAGTCCTCTCCCTGTTCCGGGTCCGTGACCATCAGGGCCTGTTCCGTTCATTTTTGGCATAACTTAATTTTTTTAGATTAATACTAATTATAACTTCTTACATAATATATTTTACCATCATATTTTACTTCTTTAATCAGCCTTTCTTCAATAAGAGCCTCAATAACAGAAATATCTGCATTATCTTTTTTAAGTAGTTCGCCTATGGTATCCTCTCTTAACGGGTGTACAGCTGTAATATTCAGAATATCATCGTAAGCATTACCTGTTGAACCGGTATCTGTACCTTCGAAGCCGGCGAGCAACTCGGTATTGACTCCGGCATTTTTATATATCTGCCATGCTTCATTCAGTTTTTCTTCCCTTACCGGATTTGTTTCTCTTTCAGCAGGAGGTCTCACCGGAACAGAAAGATAAGCAGTTTCAGGTTCAATGGAAGAAATGAAATGCGCATTTTGTTCTAACATTGAAACCGAATCATTTATTCCCTGCACAAGCATGGTTTCTGTATTCAATCTTCCCCTGTATAATGTTGAGAACAGTTTAATTCCACCAAGAATCTTGTTAAGATCTATATTTTCAGCAGGTCGGTTTATTTTTTGCCAGGAAGTTTCATTACATGAGTCGATTTTCAAAGAAACCCAATCGGCTTTCAGCAGGTCTGTTACTACCTCCTGTTGAAAAATCAGGGATGCATTCGTAATGACAGCTACAGGTATTCCAAATTTCTTCAACAAATCTATTTCTTTCCCCAGGTTCACATCAAGTGTTGGTTCCCCATTCGCAACGAAGGTGAGAAAATCAGGAAAGTGACTCTTATCAAGTTTATTAAGATGCAGCTCCACTTCTCTCAGAAGAACTCCAGGTTTATAAAACTCCTGTCGCAGTACCGATCTTACTTTTGTTTTCCCGATCTGGCAGTACACACAACTGTATGAGCAATATTTTCCTGTTACAAGATTGTTTATTCCCAGGCTTTTACCAAGGCGTCTGGAAGGGATTGGTCCAAATGCTATCATATATATTAACTTAAATTATCTAATCATTTCATAATCTGGACATGAAGACTGCTTACCTGTCGGCAGGCCTGTATTAATTCAATATCTTTTTCCACATCTTACTCAGTTCCTTTGCAATAAATCCTTCCGGTTTAAACTCATTGATTGTTTTGCCTTCCAGCATGGCATGTACAATTGTATCATCATAAGGCAACTTACCCAAAACAGGAATTCCGATATCAGTCAGGTTATTTTCAATAGTACGGCTCATATTTTCATTCAGATCATATTTATTGATGATCACATTTACAGGGGTCCGGAAACGTCCGATCATTTCAATAAGTCTCTGGAGATCATGCCAGCCCGATAATGTAGGTTCAGTTACGGCAATTACCAGGTCAGCTCCGGTTACAGAAGAGATTACAGGACAACCAATACCGGGTGGACCGTCAGCAATAATAAATACAGCATTTTTCTCTATTGCTTTGTCTTTAGTATATTGCCGGATCTTCGCCACTAATTTGCCGGAATTTTCTTCGGCTATGCCCAGTTTACCATAGATCATGGGGCCAAAACGGCAATTGGCAAAGTAAATATTATTATTTGCAAACTGAGTGATACTGATAGCATTAGCAGGGCATGCTTCTACGCATAAACCACAGCCTTCACAGGCATATTCATCAACCTTAAAATTTTCTTTATAGAACTGTATGGCATGAAAACGGCATAAGTCGTAACAAATACAGCAACCGGTACAAAGTTCCTGATTAATTTCTGCTTTAGCTCCACTGGGAAATTTTTCAGTGTGATAGATCTCCGGTGTTAATAACAGATGAAGATCGGCAGCATCGACATCGCAATCGGCAAAAACAGCATTTTCAGCTATTGACGCAAAAGCTGCGGTAATACTCGTTTTACCCGTACCTCCTTTTCCACTTAATATCACTATTTCAAATGGCTTTCCCATTTAATATTTTATTTATAATTACCATAAAAGTATTCCTCAATGATTTGTCATTTTCAGTTAATATTTCTCCCTGAGAATAAGCCCTGGCGTACTCTTTTTTAAAAGGAATTTCGCCGAGTAAATTAATTTTTTCCCGTAAAATATAATCATAAAGAGGATAATAATCCAGTCCGGCCTTATTGATTATGATCCCATGTTTCTTTCCGATTTGTTTTACTGTTTCCGTCATAAGTTTCAGATCATGCAAACCGAAAGGAGTAGGTTCGGTGACCATAATCACATAATCGGCTTGTGAAACTGTAGCTATTACCGGACATGAAGTTCCGGGGGGAGAATCAAACAAAATAATATCCTGGTTTCCCGATTGCTGTATTGTTTCTCTTATCACTCTTGTTTGTAAAGCACTTCCCACATGCATCCTGCCTTCGATGAAATCCTCCCTCGCATAATAATTATAGTGTGTAATGAACCCGATTTCTTTATTTTTTCCGGTGATAGCGTTATCATTGCAAACGTAGGAACATGCTCCGCATCCATGACACATATCTTCCACTACTTCAATAAACCTTGCGGAAGGAAGCATTATAATGGCATTAAAGGCACATATATCTTTACATTTACCACAAAACGTACATTTATCAGTATCAATAGAGGGAATAGCTATATGAACAGGACTCACTTTTGATTTCTGCGATTTCAAAAAAATCTGACAATTCGGTTCCTCCGCATCACAATCCAGGAGTTGTACATTGTATTTCAAATGTTTTGACAAGACATAAAAAAGGGCGGTGCTGACAGTAGTTTTTCCTGTTCCACCTTTGCCGCTTGTGATTGCAATTTTCATTAATGGTCACAAAGATTTACACCGGTTTTAAGTTCATCTCTAAGGAATTCTTCAACTAATGTGCGTGCCGGTTTTTCTTCTGCTCCAATTAACACAGAGATATTAAACTGATTAAAAAGAGAGATTGCCCGATGTCCCATTCCTCCAGCTATAATGTAATTTACACCCTGCGATGCGAGCCAGGAAGGCAATACTCCCGGTTCATGAGGTGGAGGAACAAGATATGTCTCGTCAGTTATTTTCCCATCTTCTGCCTGAAAGAGGGCAAATTTTTCACAATGTCCAAAGTGTTGGCACAGAGCAGTATTACTTGTGGGAATGGCAATAATGTGTTTCACTTGTATATAATTTAAATTTAAATGTTGCTATTATAAATAGGGATCAAGGGGAAGGGATCACGGGATCACGGGATCCCCTTCACTTGTCACTTGTCACTCCCCTTATCTTCCAACTCCTTCAGTCTCTTTTCAATCTCACTTTGTGAACGTTTGAGGGCCTGGGCTTCAGATTTAAGCATTTTAATTTCATCCTCCTTACTCAGTGATTCGGGCCATGGTGCAGGATAACTACCTGTATAATAAGGCCACTCAGGGTTATGGCTTCTTCCGAAACCCCATCCTCCGCGAAAACCGCGGCCTCTACCCCTGCCTCCTCCGAAGCCGAAGCCTCTGCCCATTCCTCTTCCAAATCCTTTTGTGTATCCAGGGGAATCATACCCTGCACAAAAACCTAATGCTCTTCCGGTCATGGGACCTTGTCCCATTGGTCCGGTACGGTCTCCATATGGCATAATGTTAAATTTTAATGGTTAAACATGAGAATTTATTAATTTTTCTATCGTTTGTCCTGCATTAACAAGTTTTATCCTTATGTTTAGTTTATTTAATGCATTCTGTGCTTTTGGCCCCACTTCAACTGACCATATTTCATTCACTCCATTTTCAGCCAACAATTCAGCCACCATGGGTCCAACACCTCCTGCACCATCCCGTTTGTCATTTTCTTTAAATTCAATTTTTTTACTATCTGTAGCATACAAACAAAAGAAAGGACAACGCGCAAAACGTTCATCTATTAACGCATCTGTTTTATTAGCTGATGCGGGTATTGCAATTTTCATAGTTTAAATATTTATATTTTTACGATACAAAGATAATAATTATAATGAACATATGTTCATTATAATTATATATTTTTCAAAAAATTTTAAAAATGAGTTCACGGGTTACTTAATTGTCAATCTCCATTACATCACCTGTTTTTATTTGTTTTAAAGGAAATGTTTTATGAAATTCAATCAGAGCAGGTAATTCCGTACAATGTGAGGGGTAAATGTGCTTTACATTGTTTTCTTTCAGGTATGAAATGGTCTCTTTTGTTTGATTGTCGGCATACTTAAGATGAAATCCTCCCATAATTCCTAAAATACGGTTTTTACCGGTAGCAGATTTAGCATGTTCCAGTGTATTTACAATTCCGGCATGTCCACAACCGGTTATAACGAATATTCCTTTATTCAACAGGAAGGCCACTGCACTGTCGTCTGTTACAAAATCGGGTGAATCATCTTCAAAAACAAATGGTGTAATTTTTGATTCAAAATCAGTTAACCGGGGAATTTCACCAAGAAATATTATTTTCTCACTAATTATATAAGGTTCAACAGAAGTTATCAGGTTAAATTTTAATTCAATTTCCTGTTTTGTATTCTTTAAGCTAATATTTCTTTTGCTAATTTTACTGAAACGCCTGGTAAAACATTCGGGATGACATATCAGGGTTCCACCTGAGAGGTACTGCAATCCGTTACCATGGTCAAAATGTCCGTGACTGAGGACTATCAGATCAATATCTGAAATATCAACATGTAACTTTTCAGCATTTCTCAGAAACAGATTACTTTGACCTGTATCAAAGAGAATTTTTTTCCCGTCATATTCAACCAGGTACGAAAGCCCATGTTCTGCATCAGTGTATTTCCCGGGATAATTATCGGTAAGAATAGTAATTTTCATATTAAAAATTCATCAATCAAAAATAAGCTAAATAATTTTAAAATGAACAAAAGTTCATTTATTTTTGTATTGAAATATTTTTTCCTATGTTAATTACACATATTGCTTTATCGGTTAATGATTATTATTAAATATAAAAATTAAAATCATGTTAACATGGTTAAAAAATAAAAATCAGGTGAACCTGGTTATCGACACTGCAATGTTTCTTGTATTAATGGCTATTGCAGGGCTGGGATTACTTATGAAATATGTATTGATACCGGGTTATAAACGTGTTGAACTATTTGAAAATGATGTAGAATTCTATTTTCTTGGACTTACCCGTCACGATTGGGGTAAAGTACACCTGTGGTTAGGTTTTATTTTTTTGTTCCTGTTATTGTTGCATATAATTCTGCACTGGAATATGATAGTCTGTATTTTCAGGCAGATGGTTTCAGGAAGGAATATGCGAACTATTCTTGCAATTGCTATTGGGACAGCCGGGTTGTTTCTGTTACTCTCCCCATTGTTCATTAAACCTGAAACAGGGTTGTCAACCAGAAAATACCGGCATAGATTTGTCCCTGCCCGATCGCAGGACAGCAGATATAACTCAACTGATTTTTACAGGGAAGGTCAGGAAAATGAAAATTACACGCCACGAAGATTCGACCGATATGATAGAGGAGAAAGATATGAGCCAGGTAAATCTGAACAAGACAGAAGAGACGTTTATACTTCCCGCAGATACGAACAATGGGGAAGAGAACGATACGTTCCACCCAGGTTGGATCAAGGGAGAGGAGACAGGTACTTTCCACCCAGGTTTGATCAAGGGAGAAGAGACAGGTACGGTACGCGCAGGTTGGATCAAGGGAGAGGAGACGGATACGGTACTCGCAGATTTGATCAAGGTAGTATTATAAGCCCAGGGGGTTATCCTTCCAATATTATTCGGGTAACAAATAACATGACGCTTGATGAAGTATCGGAAAATTACAACATTTCTGTCAAAGAGCTGGCGAAAGAACTTAACCTTCCTGACACTGAGACACATGAAAAAATTGTTACATTAAGAAGGGAATATTCATTTTTACTTTCAGATGTAAGAAAAGCAGTGATCAAACTACAAAAAGAATAATCCACTCCTGATAAAAATTGCATTACGCTCAGATGACAATTTAATGGATGGGTCAAATCAGAAAAATTTTACTTTTTTTACAATGGTCAACCATCTCTCCCGGCCAGATGCTTGATTGAATTTCACCTATGTGTGCTTTTCTGAGATAATACATGCAGAGTCTTGATTGTCCTATTCCGCCACCAATAGCTTCTGTAAGCTCATTATTGAGGAGTCGCCGGTGAAAATACAGTTTCTTACGGTCCTCACTGCCGGAGATTGAAAGCTGTGTTAATAATGCATCTCTGTCAACCCTGATTCCCATGGATGATAATTCAATGGCCATTTTTAAAACCGGGCTCCAGAGCAGAATATCTCCGTTCAGACCCTTATAACCATTGGCTGCAGGAGTGGTCCAATCGTCATAATCAGGAGCTCTTCCGTCATGAGGTTTCCCATTGGACAACAAACCTCCGATACCAATAATAAATACGGCCCCATATTTTTCCGTAATTTTTTCCTCTCTCTGTTTGGAAGATAAATCCGGGTAGAGCTGAAGAAGTTCTTCCGCATGAATAAAGAATATTTCCTTTGGTAAAACAGGCTCAATAACAGGATAATGTTCATGAACAACAAACTCAACCATTTTCATAACCCTGTAAATATTTATAACAGTATCTTTAAGGGTTTCAATATTACGCTGTTCAGGTGTAAGGACTTTCTCCCAATCCCATTGATCCACATAAACCGAATGAATATTATCCAATTCCTCGTCCGGTCGCAGGGCATTCATATCCGTATAGATCCCATATCCGGATCGGATATCATAATCCCTGAGTACCATTCTTTTCCACTTGGCAAGTGACTGTACCACTTCGGCAGTTGAATCATTAAGGTCTTTAATTTTAAATGACACCGGACGTTCAATTCCGTTAAGGTCATCGTTGACACCTGTTCCCCTGAGAACAAATAAGGGGGCAGTAACACGCCTGAGTTTTAAAACGGATGACAAGGCAGATTCAAACGAATCTTTAATGAGCTTAATAGCTTTCTCTGTTTGCTTGAGGTCTAATAATGGCTTATAGCCATTGGGAATAATAAGCTTCATACAATTTTTATTTAGGGTTAGCAAACATAATGGGTTCAGGCTTAGTTCCGGATAACCATACTGCTGACAATATGATTATCCCTGATCCCATAAGATAGTGCAATTATACATAAAAATATTTAACAAGAAAAAATATCCTGCAAGAGAGGGACGTAGTGACGAGTGATGGGGATCACGGGATCACGGGATCACGGGATCACGGGGAAGTAGAGACGCACGGCTGTGCGTCTTTGCCAGACAGCCCGGGGGCAATCAATATAA
>CAYVTV010000121.1:0-12271 GCA_964454295.1 uncultured Bacteroidaceae bacterium | reverse complement strand
AAGTTACTAGCATGCATAGTTAACAGGAGAGGAATACTGAACTGATCCGGAAAGCCGGTTGAATATGATGAGCATTCTTGTGTGAGTTACATTATGTTCAGCCGGCTTTTTTGTATTTTAACGTGAGTTCGAAATAACAAGAATTTCTTGTTATTTCTATATAATTCAAATATAACAACTTATATGAAAAGGCATGTTTTTTTGCCCTGAAGGGCTATTTAATTCAGCCCAACGGCAACGCCTTGGGATTAGAATCGAGCAATCATCATTTCCCGTCGCAGGTCTGCCGTCAGCAGACCTGCGACGGGAAAATGGGAATAGTAATCATGGTTAACCCAAGGCGTTGCCGTTGGGCTGAATTAATCCGGGCTTTCAGCCCGGGCGATGAGATGCATAATTAATCATAGTTAAAATAATTAGCACTGTGCTATCCATTAAACTATTGAACAGGCTAATTTAACATTATATATTGATAATATAAAAAGTGCCTTTTACCTGGATTAAATGTAATATTGTGTGCTAAAATAATATGATCCGTATGAGAATTAAGTATCCTAAATTTTTAATGCCAGTTTTACTGGTATTGTTTTCCTGTGCGAAGGAAAGCAAGGTCCCTGCCGGTTATGTAGATCCCTTTATCTGCTCCCAGGGAGATCATGGACATTGGATACCTTCAGCTCTCGTCCCTTTCGGGATGATCCAGCTCTGTCCCGACACCTACCCCGGAAGTCTCACAGCCAGCGGTGATTTTGCCCATGGCGGTTACGACTATTCCGACAGCGCCCTCCGTGGTTTCAGTCATTTCCATAAACCAAGTTCTGGCGGGACAGCTATTTACGATCGCTCAGGTACCCTTTCTGTTTTTCCATATACAGGCAATCCTGATAGTGAATTTTTCATCAGCCCGATTGCCGGATTTGATAAGGAAACCGAAACTGCCCGTGCAGGATACTATTCTGCACATCTTGTGAAAGACGATATACTGGCGGAGCTTACCGCTGCTCCTCATGTGGGAATACACCGCTATATATTCCCTAAAGGACAGGATGCCAAAATTTTCCTTTTTGAAGGAAACAGGGGAAGATCCAGGCATTTCTCTTTCACACTGGTTGATGAATACACTGTTGAAGGAGAACTCGGAACATGGGGAGGGGTCTATTTCACCATGAAATTATATTCCCCTGTGAAATCCACACAGGTATGGAATGGAAAAGCCCTGACGGAAGGAAACAATATTGAGAAAGTCAATGGCGCCGGCCTGATCATGAATTTCGGCGACCTGCAGGGCAAACCTCTTGAAATGAAAGTGGGAGTATCCCTGACAAGCCTTGAAGCTGCACGCAAAAACCTGGCAACACAATGCCCTTCCGGAGATTTTGATTTCTACCGGCAAAAAGCATTTAACGAATGGAATGATAAACTCAGCCGCATTAAGGTAGAGGGTGATAATGACGAATATAAAACAATATTCTATACCGCACTGTACCGTACCTGTCACCTTCCTGTTGTGATCTCTGATGTTGATGGCACATACCCTGGCTATGACGGGAATACGCATGTTGCTGAAGGTTACAGGCATTTTCATGATTATGCCTTCTGGGATGATTTCCGCACTAAATATCCGTTATATAGCCTATACCTGCCCGACATTTACATGGAAATTGTTAAATCCCTCCGAAATATCTATGAACAGGCAGATAATGCATACCCGTTTCCCGATAGTAAGCATAATGTTCATGGTCCCGGAAATGGATTCTCCTACCAGGGAAAAAACGGATTTCAGCCATACAGCAACTGCCGGAACGAACATCAGCTGATGTCTATGATCGATGCTTATGTTAAGGGACTTTTTGATATTGATATTAAAGATGTTTATCCTTACCTGAAAAGAGAAACACTGTGGCAGATGCCTGAAAAATATGATGCTATAGGATATATACCGGCACGCCCCGACAGATCAGGGGAATATAGCTGGGATAGCTGGTGTGTGGCGCAAGTGGCAAAAGATATAGGAAAGGCGGATGATTACGAGTATTTCATGAAGCGCGCACAGTACTGGAAAAATTCATGGGATCCTGAAATTATGTATTTCCGTGCCAGAGCTGAAGACGGAACCTGGCTGGACTTCCCGGACGACCCGCGCGAAAACAGGGAAAAATATAATTACGAGGGAAGTAAATGGCACTGGCGGTGGAATGTTAAACACGACGTGCCCGGATTGATTGAGAAGTTCGGGGGTGAGGAGAATTTTGTGGAACTGCTCACCTATTACTTTGAGAATGACCTGCATTCCCAGGGTAATCAGCCTGCCATACATGCTCCCTTCCTGTTTAATTACGGAGGCGCTCCATGGCTGACACAGAAATGGACACGGATGATCCTTACTGAACCCATGGTTCAGCTGTATGGCACTCATGGTTTTTTCCCTGAGCCCATTTATGACCGTATTTATAAAGCTACACCCGACGGATATTTGCTGGAAATGGATTGCGACTACGGATGTATGGCTGCATGGTATAATATGAGCGCTATGGGACTCTACCAGGTATGCCCCGGCGAACCGGTTTACCAGATATCCAGCCCTATTTTCGATAAAGTGACCATTAGTCTGGATAACTCTGTTTATCAGGAAAAAGAATTTGTTATAATAGCAAGTAACCTGAGTAAAGAGAATATCTATATTCAGTCGGCAAAGTTAAATGGCCGCGAGTTTAACCGCTCCTGGATTAACCATGATGAAATAGTTAAAGGCGGAACGCTGATTTTTGAAATGGGCAGCGAACCTGAAACTAACTGGGGAACAGATGATAAATGATAAGGTTTAAATAAGTAGTTGATAGATGATAGATTGTAGTTTGGTAGTTAGTAGTTAGTAGGTAGTAGTTGGCGGGTTTATCCTGCTCTGAAAAGACGCAGTGATAAACCTGCCGATTGCTTTTTACCAATGCGATTGAAGTATTTTAAATTTAAACTATATCACAATAGTTCGTTAAATAAAAATAAATCACGAAGGCGCAAAGGCGCAATATATTATATATCAACATAAACATAAGTAATTCATGTTCTGACTGTTAAAATGTTCATTATCAACGAAATAAACCTTTTAACTTTGCGTTTTTTTGCGCCTTTGCGCCTTCGCGTTTATCTTAATTTAAAGAACTGTTAATATCAAACTTTTGTTTAATAACCAAATATTAAAAAAAATGAAAATATTAATTAAAGCTTCACTTTTCCTCCTTTCTCTCCTGTTATTAATACCTTCAGGATGTGATCAGAAGCAGGGAACAAAATCTGCCAAGGTTAAGAATATTCAAATCGTATCTCATCGCGGCGCTAACCGTGAAGCTCCCGAGAATACATTCGCTGCTGCTCAGAAAGCGATTGAAGCAGGAGCAGCCTATGTTGAAGTGGATGCAAAAGCCAGTAAAGACGGAGTTATCTACAATTTCCACGACAGAACACTCGACCGTACCACTGACGGAACAGGTTTGTTCTCCGAAGCCACTTCTGATTATATTGACGGACTTGATGCTGGCAGCTGGTTCGGACATGAATTTGCAGGTGAAAAAGTTCCCCGTATGCATGAATTTCTTACATGGATAAAAGGGAAGGCAAAAGTCTATTTCGATTGGAAGGGCGCTGATGTTAAGCAACTTATTGATATGGTGTATGAAACCGGAATGGAGAATGATTGTTTCTTCTGGTTCTCGGATTCTGAAGTGGCGAAGGAATTCAGGGCTCTTGACCAGAAACTGGCTCTGAAAATGAATGCTTTCGACGTAACCCAACTCGACACAATAGTGTCAGTTTATAATCCGCAAATAATTGAATGCGGACTCCAAAATCTTAACAATGATTTTATTAAAGCCTGCAGAGAAAGAGGACAAAAAGTAATGCCCTACATTCCCGGAAACGATATTGACGGTTACCGTCAGGCAATTGAAAAAGGTGTGGATATGGTCAATATTGATGAACCCTGTATCTTTTCAAATATGTTAAGAAATAACGGGGTATTTAAAGGCTACAAGCTGATCGCTCACAGAGGAGGAATTACAAGTGACATATATCATGAATTTGATCCTGCATCCATTCAGGAAGCTATCGACATTGGGTATTATATGCTGGAAATTGATGTGAGAATGTCTAAAGACAGCGTATTGTATGTAAACCATGACAGTGACTTTACTCGTTTTTTCAATGATCCAAGGAGAGGTGCCGAAATGACGTGGGAGGAAATTCAACAATTGAAATCAGATATGGGAGGATATCATCCCTTATTATTTGAAGAGGTAGCCAGAATGTGTGCCGGTAAAGTTAAAATGATGATTGATACGAAACCCCGAAATCCATGTTTCGGATATTATAAAAGAATGGGTGAAATAATGGAAAAATATGATCTTCTTGATGGAGCTTACTTTATTAATTACGAACCCCGGGAATATTTCTGGGACAGGGGGAAGTTCCATTTCAGAATGACAGATATTCCTCTTATGCAGGAGAAACTTGCAAAGGGAGAGGATGTTGCACGTCACTATTTTCTTTTTGACAATGGTAACCGTCTGACGTCATCCGCCATAAAATGGTGCCAGAATAATTATATAACTGTAGTTCCTTCCGTGAATTACACCCATTACAGGAATATTGAAAATCACTGGCAGGGAGCTAAAAGGGATATTGAGTTTTTAAAGGAATGCGGGGTGGTGGAATATCAGATCGATTCGCATTATGACCAATGGTTGCCATGGGGATTGTAATAAAACGCTTCGTGTCCCTTTGTGCCACCCTTCGTGTCCTTTGTGGTTAAAAACGTATTAAGATTAACCACGAAGGACACGAAGGGTGGCACAAAGGAACACGAAGGTAAACCATAATAGTATGAAAAATATTTTTAGTTTAATTCTAACCGTAGGTATCTTATTCTCTGCCTGCAAAACCGAGAAGTCATCATCCTATGAACTCAGATTTAACGATGATGGCAAGTTTAAAATTGTACAGATCACTGATGTGCATTTTCAGTATAACTCCCCTGGATCCGACAGTGCATTAAGGATCATGGAAGCTGTTATTGAAAGTGAAAAACCGGATCTTATTGTTCTGACAGGAGATATAGTATGTTCCAAAGAAACGCAAAAAGCATGGGACTCCTTGTCTGAGGTGCTGATAAAGGCAAAAATCCCCTGGGCGGTAACGCTGGGTAATCATGACGATGAATATGAAATGACAAGGGAACAGATCATGGAACATATTACCGGGATGCCTTATAACCTTACAATTAACGGACCGGCAGAGCTTTCAGGTAATGGAAACTATACGCTGGAAATAAAGTCTTCAGCTTCTGATGAGGTTAAAGCCGTTTTATATTGCCTCGATTCGCATGGCTATCCTTCCGACAGAGCATTATTGGGGTCTTATGACTGGATTAAATTTGATCAGATACAATGGTATATGGAAAAAAGCAGTGAATATACTAAGGCAAATAATGACCAGCCTTTGCCTTCACTTGCATTCTTTCATATTCCTCTTCCCGAATACAGAGACATCATTTATAATAAAAACACATTCGGTGTCCAGGAGGAATTAATATGTGCACCGAATATTAATACCGGCATGTACGCAGCAATTCTTGTATCAGGTGATGTTATGGGAACTTTTGTCGGGCATGATCATAACAACAACTATATCGGTATCCTTCGGAGTGTTTGTCTGGCTTACGGGGCAGTAACAGGTATTGAGTGTTACGGAAAAATTGGCCGCGGAGCACGGGTCATTGAATTAATTGAGGGCGAACGTAAGTTCAATACATGGCTGCATTACCATGATAATCCGGAGAAATATTTTGTTACTTATCCTGATTCATTTCTTGATAATTAATATCATTCTATACTTCATCGCATGCAACGAAGAAATATGATTGGATTAATGGCAGGCGCTGCAGGCATCACAGCAGGGAACATTCTGCTGAATCCTTCTGTTTCTTCCGCAAATACGGATGATCTTCACAATATGCAGTATGAAGAAAACGGATCCTCATCTCCTTATCCTCCTGCATTGGTGTTTGCAAGCAGAGCAGGCGCAAAACTCGACAGTAATGTGATAACCGGGGGTGGATCGGATGACACAGACGTGATCCAGGCTATCCTGAACAAAGCTCCTGAACTTGGAAGTTTACACCTGGTGATGGATGGGGCTGCACTGGTAAGGGGACTGAAGATACATTCAAACACAACCATTGAATGCTTAAACTCTTTCTGTGGTTTCTTTATGGCGCCTCAGTCAAACAGCACCATTATTGAAAATGCAAATCCGAATAAGTCGGGTGAACGGAAAGATAAAAACATTTCACTTCTGGGGGGAACCTATAATCATAACTGTAAACAACAGGAACACCATATTATGGTTCCCGGACTTGGTGAGAAGTGGATTCTTACAATGGAATTTTATGGGGTGGAGAATTTTACCATGAAGGATGTCACTATCCGTAACCAGAGAACCTTTGCACTTCTTATGGGGAACTGGTTCCGGGTAAATATGGAAAACATCTCCATCGATCTTCCGGATCATATACCCCACTCAAACCAGGATGGGATACATTTCTGGGGTCCCGGACAGTTTCTGACCATGAGAAATATACAGGGTTCTTCAGGTGATGATTTCCTTGCCCTGGCGCCCGATGAGTCTGACTTCGTGTCAGATATTACAGATGTAATCATCGACGGGGTATTCCTTAATAATGCAGATCAGGGAATACGGCTGTTGTCAAGGGCAAAAGGGAAACTCGACCGGGTTATCATTAAGAATGTTACCGGCACATACCGTAGTTTCGGGTTTTATATTGATCCGTGGTTCAGAAATTCCTCGGGTAATTTAGGGAATATTATTATTGATACGGTCGATTTAAGGCAGACGGAACCGAACTACCATTATACTCCCCCGTTCCTCTTCCGTATAACCGGACAAATAGAAAATCTGACACTGCGTAATATATATCATCACAGTCCATCCGATAACCGCTCGATCATAGATGTGGGATGGCCTACGGAAGACAAGGGGCATGATTCATATGAATCAAATGTAGACACCCTGCTGATAGATGGGTTGCATGTCTTTCATCCGCATGATGATACTCCTGATTCAAGCCTGATTAAAGTTTCTATACCGGTAAATAACCTGAATATAAGAAATGTACAGGTTATCAAACCGGACAAATCCCCGCAACATGTTTGCCTTGTTGAAACAAGAAGGGAAGGAAAGATAAATACACTTCACCTGAATAATATCCAGTCAAACGCAATGCAGCATCTTCTCCTGCATAAAGCTGGTGATATTAAAAGAGTTCAGCTGGATAATGTCTTTTTTGCAGATTCTGAGAATGCAATAATTAAAATGGTTGATGGCAATATTAAGGAGGTTTATAAGGGAGAAATTTACGATGCTGAGTTGTTATCTGTTGAAGGAAAGGGGAAGGTGGGAAAGGTAAAGGGATCACGGGATTAAGGGATCACGGGATCACGGGATCACTTGGATAAGTGGGTGCGTAGGGGCAAAGCTGTGTCTTTGCCCTCAGAGGATAATGTGGATGAATTTGGACAAAGCTATGTCTTTGCCCTCACGGGATCACGTAGGGACGAACGGCTGTGCGTCTGACAAAAGGGACAACACTATCAAGTACTAATTATAATAAATTACAGGTAATGTGGACTTTTATAACTTTTTTAGCATTTACAGGATTTGTGGCCTTCTACTCATGGTGGAAATTGAGAACACAAAATTTACATTCATCCGATGGTTATTTCCTTGGTGGAAGGAGTCTTAGTGCATTCGTAATAGCTGGTTCCATGATGTTGACCAACATATCTACGGAACACCTTATTGGCATGAACGGAAATGCGTATAAAAACGGACTTATTATTATCAGTTGGGAAGTGACTGCCACCATGGGATTAATATTAGGAGCCCTGTATCTGGTGCCCCGGTACTTAAAAATGGGTTTAACTACTATACCTAAATATCTGGAACTGAGATTTGACCAGGGAACAAGATCTATTGTTGCAGTCTTGCTTATACTTTCATTCGTATTGACTCTGCTTCCTATCGTGCTCTATACCGGTGCCATAAATTTTGAAAATATTTTCGACGTTTCCGAAGTTCTCGGTGTAACAAGACAACAGGGTATCTGGATTGTGGTAATGGTCACCGGTATAATAGGTTCTCTTTACAGTATTTTGGGGGGATTAAAAGCTGTGGCTATATCCGATTCTATAAATGGGATTGGATTGATAATAGGTGGTTTGCTGATTCCCACGCTCGCATTGCTTAACATTGGCGATGGTAATATCCTTGCTGGTGTAGATAAGGTTTATGAATTAGCACCTCAGAAATTCAGTGTAATTGGGGCCAAAGATTCTGTTTTACCATTTGGAACGCTCTTTACAGGGCTTGCAATCTGCCAGATTTATTTCTGGAGTATGCACCAGACCATTCTTCAGCGTGCCCTCGGGGCAAAAAACCTGGCAACTGCACAGAAAGGTATGTTACTCACAGGTATTTTTAAAATCCTTGTTCCAATTATCATTGCATTACCCGGTGTAATCGGTTTCTATTATTTCGGGGATACGCTCTATGATAATCAGGATGTAATTTATCCTATGATGGTAAAACGAGTGCTTCCGGTATATCTTATCGGGTTCTTTGCCGCTGTAATGATGGGGGCTGTCCTGAGTACTTTTAATAGTGTTATCAACAGCGCTGCCACCATATTCACAGTTGACATATATAAGGTGCATTTCAATAAGAATGCTGATGAGCAAAAAACAGTGCGTGTGGGGAAGCTAACATCTACTATTTTGTCGGTGTTTGCCATAATGGTGGCTCCCTTTATGTCAAACGCTCCTGAAGGAATGTACCAGTTAATGCAAACATTGAACGGGTTTTTCTATATACCCCTGGGAACGATTTTCATTGCCGGATTTTTTCTGAAATATATCTCAGCTGCCAGTGTTAAGGTGTCATTGGTAGTAGGACTTATATTTTATTTCTTAACCACGTTTGTTGTAGATATCGGCATTCATTTTGTCCATGTCTGGGGTATCATGTTCCTGGGAATGATGGTGATCATGCATGTAGTATCCTACTTTTATCCGGTTAAGGAATATTTTCAGATGTCTGATGCTAAGGTCGTTGACCTTAAAGAATGGAAGTATGCAAAAATAGTGGCTATATTTATCGGGATAGTAACTGTAAGTGTATATATTTTCCTGTGGGGACAATCGTAGGTATTGAAAGTATAATTGTAACAGATTGATCTAAAATAACTTTCCTGAATTAACATGGAATATTTCCTGAATTAACATAGAATAATTGTAACAATTATATCGCACTCATATTAAAATAAATATTTTTAACCAATGTTTTAAACAATTAATAATTAAATGTATGTTGTACAAAGACAAAGTTGCCTTAATCACTGGAAGCAGTGTTAAAGGAAGTTTAGGAGCTACTATCGCGCTAAGATGCGCAATGGAAGGAGCAAAGGGTATAATTCTTACCGGACTGGTAATTAATAAAGATGACCCGGATGCTATCATTAAGGAGTTGAAAGGGTATGGAACAGAGGCTGTTTTTATTCCTGCTGACCTTAAAAAGCCTGCTGAAATTACTGCAATGGTTGACAAGGCGGAGAAACATTTCGGTGTTGTGCACGGACTGGTGAATGCTGCCGGGATAACTACCCGGGGAACTATTGAAGACACCTCGGTGGAATTATGGGATGAACATATTGCAATCAACGCAAGAGGCCCCTTCCTTCTGATACAGGCATTTGTGAGAATGTGGCAGAGAAGAAAGATGCCGGGTTCAATAGTCAATATTATCACTCTTAGTGCCCACGGTGGCCAGCCTTTTATTACGGCTTATTGCGCTTCAAAAGGAGCTTTGTTAACCTTAACAAAGAATGTTGCTCATTCACAGCGTTTTAACAAAATCAGGGTTAATGGTATTTGTCCGGGCTGGATGGACACTGCCGGTGAAGCAAATATACAGAAGAAGTTCCATAATGCACCTGACAACTGGCTGGAACTTGCAGAAGCAAAACAGCCAATGGGCAAGCTGATCAAACCGGCCGAACTGGCTATCCTTGCCGTTTATCTGCTTGGTGACAGCAGTGGTGTGATTACCGGTTCTGTTATCGATTACGATCAGAGTGTAATGGGAGCTTATGATTAATCGGCTGCTGATATGCATCAGGAGTTGAATTGAGGCTGTTAGAAAGATCCTTTGTTACATCCTTTGTGTTCCTTTGTGGTTCATCCTGTCAGGTTTTATCACAAAGGACACGAAGTATTCACAAAGGAACACAAAGGAAAACATGACAGTTTTAATCTTTTGCGACAAACTCATTTTCAATTCCCATTTTATAATCATTATTGCGATGTATCCCGCTATTTGAATTGCAAATGCAAGGTGACTGAAGTCAATTATTTATACCGGTATTTATTTCTTCTCCTTGTATAAATTAAAATATTAACCTGGTTTTTTAACATTTTAATGAAACAGTGTGTTATTACCTGGCTCTTTACAGTTCTCTGTGTGTTTAATAGTATTAATGCACAAATGATCCTTGATCATGAGGTTGTTTTGAAGAATGGGAAATTAATGCCTTGGACAGAATACCAGAATGTTATGTTCTGGAGCATGAATTTTCTGAAATATTGCCCTACCCATAAAACCAGCTTTGGGAACGATCCGCTTTATCTTGTTACATCAAAACTGGATGTTGACGGCACCTTTATGTACAAGCAGAATAACCAGGGAAGCAACGTGTATTTCGGGATGAAGACCTTTAACATGTACTATGCCTATACTGGTGATAAAGAGGCTCTGCGACCGGTTGCCAACCTGATCAGGCGTGTGGTGCAGTATCATACACCTCAGGACTGGGCATGGCCTGATGTTCCCAGGACACAGGACGACACTCCCGATGGTGAGTACACGGATGAGTGGGGAGAGATTGATAAAATATGCATGGTGGCAATCGGTTATATTAATTATTTTAAACATACCGGTGAGACTGAGTATTTTACAAAAGCTGAACATATTGCCACTACTGTCATGCAACATATTAAACAGGGAACTGAGACTCATTCACCCTTGCCTTTCAGAGTAAATCTGCGGACAGGTGAAATTCTTGATCCCTATTCAGCTAATATGATACTTGTTGTACAATTGTTTGATGAATTGCTGGTCTCTGATTACACCACCCTGAACAGGGAATTGATTTCAGCCGGTCGTTCCCTCCTGTTGACCTGGATAATGGATTATCCCATGAAAAACAACTTCTGGTCGGGATATTACGAGGATGTTATATCAAACTACTCTAACCTGAACCAGCAGATACCCATGGAGACAGCCCGCTACATTTTAAACCATCCTGAGATCGATCCGGAGTATAAAACTCATGTACCTGCATTGATACGGTGGGTGGAAAACAGGTTCGGACAGGTAAAAAGATATGGGGCTACCAGTATTAAGGAACAGGATGGCTGTTTCCAGGAAATGAGCAGTCATACTGCCCGGTATGCTTCTGTTGTTGCCAAATGGTTTGGTGTATGCAACGATGAAGAGGTCAGGGAGGAAGCAAGAGCGTCTTTTGCCCTGGCAACTTATTCGGCATATAATAAATACTCCAGAAACCAGATGGGGATCAATTATACAGGTATTGAATATATCGAACCCTGGTTTTCAGACTCATACTGGGATTATATGCCTCATTATTTCGAGGGATTTGCTGAATTACCGGAGATGCTCCCTGAAAATGAAGATCATGTATTCTGTACTTCATCCGTGATCACAGATATTACATATTGTCCCGGAAGTATATACTATACGGCTTATGATGATAACGGAACAGAAAGAATAAATCTGACATTCAAACCAAAAGTTTATGCAAACGGTAAACCTTTATCAAAAAAACACTGGCAGTTCAGCAATTTCAGGGGAGTTGACAACGTTCTGATTATAAACAGGAAAGGATTGAAGAATGTTGAAATAAGGGGGAAATGAGGGGATATGTGGATAAGTGGTTACGTGGATGAGTGGTTACGTGGATGAGTGGTTACGTTGAGTAATTGAGTAGGGGCAAACCTATGTGTTTGCCCTGGACAAGTGGATGAGCAGATAAGTAAATGTAGATGAGCAAATTACCCCAGGTATCAATATAATAGGGGGCTGTCTCATAAATGTTTTTTACCACGAAGGACTCAAAGTACGCACAAAG
>CAYVTV010000120.1:0-12296 GCA_964454295.1 uncultured Bacteroidaceae bacterium | reverse complement strand
TCTCCATTACGGAATTCTATTCCTGCAACCGGATGAATATGATTCTGAAGGCATAATTTTACAAAATCAACAGTACCCATGGTATTGTTAATGTCGGTAAGCGCCAGCGTCTTTACCTCATTTCGCAATGCTTCTTCGATAACCTTTTCGGGCGACATTGTGCCGTAGCGGAGACTGTAGTATGTGTGGGTGTTCAAGTACATCTGTTAAGTGACAAGTGACAAGTGACAAGTGACAAGTGACAAGTGACGGGTGACGAGTGACAGGTAGAGGGATCACGCTATCACGGGATCACGGGATCAGGTGGGAGAGAGAGTATGTGTATCGTCCTGAAAAAAGTTTACAATTTTTTTGGTTAATACTAAATGTGCTGCTAATTACTGTTTTTTAAATTAACTTTCTCTGTTCCGCCTCAATAAAGCCAATCGATATTAAGAGATGGTTTCTGTTCGGCGGATTTTCATTTCGTCATTTTTTCCATGGGTTGCCACCCTTGGCTATTATATTGATGCCCCGCCGGGGCAGGGATTTTGCTCCCTTTGTCCCGTGATATTGTGATCCCGTGATATCGTGCTCCCTTTTCTTATCTAATCATACCAGCATTAATTTATAACATAGCCTCCATGGTCCATGGTCTATGGTCTATGGCCCATGGTCCATGCTCACCACCCCACACCCCCTTTTCACTGCCTCCGCCCCGAATCTCCTCCTCATCCTGTCTATTGCCAGGTAAAGATTTGTCATTACAGGTGTATCCTCGAACATATTAAGTTGCTGAACACCCTGTACCAGGTGACTGAATGTAACCCCCACAAGTCTGATAAGCATACGTCGCTGGTAAAGCTTGTCGAATAGCTCTTTAACCACAGGAATAAGCTGATGGTCAAAAGAAGTGTAAGGGATCCTTCTTTGCAGTGTGTGGGTATCGAAATTGGAATATCTTATTTTTACCGTAACACAGGAAGTGAGCCGTTGTTTGTTTCTCATTTCGTAAGCCAGTTTTTCTGTCATACCTATAAGTATATTTTTAATCAACGGAACATCAGTACTGTCCTTTTCAAAAGTTCTTTCCGTTCCCAGTGATTTTCTTTCTGAATATCTCATTACAGGAGATGAGTCAATGCCATTGGCTCTTTTCCATATTTCCATCCCGTTTTTCCCCAGCACCTTTTCCATCATTTCGGGAGGTATCATGCTCAGCGTTCCTATGGTGGCAACACCCATTGATCTGAGCAGGGTGGAAGTCTTTGGCCCTATCATAGGCATTTTATCGATAGGAAGAGGGGAGAGGAAAGGTTTTACACACGGGGCTTCAACCTGTTTTTCTCCGTTCGGCTTTGCTTCACCTGTGGCAATTTTTGATACTGTTTTGTTTATGGAAAGTCCGCACGACACAGGCAGTCCCGTTTCCCTGACAATTTTCTGCCTGAGCTCATGTGTCCATTGCCGGCAACCAAAAAACCTGTCCATTCCCGTTATGTCAATATAATGTTCATCTATGGAAGCCTTTTCATATACAGGTGCACTTTCGGAAATAATTTCCGTTACGATATTCGAATACTTTGAGTATAATTCCAAATCTCCCCGTATCACTATTGCATCTTTACACAGGTAACGGGCCATTTTCATGGGCATGGCCGAATGCACACCGTATGTCCTTGCTTCATAACTGCATCCCGATACCACGCCACGGTCAGAACCTCCTCCCACAATAACCGGCTTCCCGTTTAAAGAACTGTTCTGTAAACGCTCAACCGACACGAAAAAAGTGTCCATGTCTATATGTACTATATTTCTTTCCATAAAATGACTTATGACTGAGGGGGCTGTCCAGAAAGTTTTTTAACCACGAAGGACTCAAAGTACACACAAAGGTACACTAAGTATATATTACTGATTGATAACCCTTAGTGTCCTTCGTGTTATCCTTTGTGTTCTTTGTGGTTAAAAATACTTATGAGACAGCCTCTTGATTTATATTATTTTTTATTTTATATTTGACTAATTTTTAATCAAAATTCAGATTATAATTTAATCAAAATTTTATAAACAAAAAAATAATTTAATTTTTTTAACATTATTACTATTAATATGTATTTCAGTTCAAACATTAAATTTTTACGAAAGCGCAGGAAGAAAACGCAGGATGATCTTGCTTTTGCTCTTCAGATGAAACGCTCCACGCTGAGCGGGTATGAAAATAATATTGCTGAACCCGGAATTACTTCCCTGCTCAGATTCTCGAAGTACTTTGGAATTGCAGTGGATACGCTTATAGGTATCGATTTGCAAAAACTTACAGAGAGTCAGATGAGACAGCTCGAACATGGACAGGATGTATTTGTGACCGGACAGAAATTAAGAATACTGGCTACTACGATTGACCGGAATAATGAAGAAAACATTGAATTAGTGCCCGAAAAGGCTAAAGCCGGATATGCCAGCGGATTTGCAGATCCTGAGTTTATTGGTGAACTGCCGGTATTTCAACTCCCTTTCCTTTCTGCAAATAAAAAATACCGGACTTTCCAGATTACGGGCGACTCAATGTTGCCTATTCCCGATAAATCATGGGTTACCGGAGAATTCGTGCAGGACTGGAACAATATTCTTTCCGGTGATGCTTATGTTATCCTTACAAGAGATGAAGGTATTGTGTTTAAAATCGTGGATAACCAGATAAAAGAAAAGGGAAAATTGATGTTATATTCCCTGAATGCCCTCTATGATCCTTTTGAGGTGGATATTAAGGATATCAGGGAAATCTGGAAATTTATCCATTATATAAGTGCAGAAATTCCCGAACCTGTTATTCCGGCTAACGAGATATACAGAACAGTGGCTGGTTTAAAAAATGATGTGGAAAGACTTAAGAACAGGTTGAGAAAATAACTTTTCCTCGCTTTGTATTAGTTACTGAGAATATGTTGTGTTGTAATGGTTAACTTCTCAAAACTGTGACAAGTGACGTGTGGCAAGTGACACTGACTAATTTAAACTAAAATCGTTATTCAGTTTTTTCTCCTGTTCCCTTAACTTCATGGTACATTTCAACTGCATAAGAAGAAATTTTTCCTGCTGTTCGGGTGATTTTGTGAAAATGTATTTGAATTTGTCTGTAGATGACAGATTCAGTGCACGGGCAATGTCGAGGATGTAAATGCCTTCAGGAGTAAAGTTTTTAATAAACCCGGGATCAATATGGTCCATGTAATAAATTACTGTACGGATAAGTTCTGTGTTCTGAACAAACTGATTAAAATCAAGAACCTTAACCTTGCCTCCGCTGTATAATTTATCACTCATGGGATCTTCCAGACTCAATACCTCAAATATGTTTACTCCCTCCACCACTATTACCATTTCTCCGAGAGAATTGGTGGCTACGATCTGTTTTAAACGTACCTCTGAACCAAAAGGCTGTACTTTTGAGTCATCTATAAATGGCATACCGAATGTGATCCCGTGTTTACTGCATTCATTGATTAATTGTTTATATCTGGGTTCAAATATCCGAAGGGGAATATCTTCACCCGGTAACAGGGCAATATTCAGCGGGAAATACGGTAATATTTTTTCCTTTATGATCATATCTTTGTATTCCATAATATATGTTTATGCATTGTCATAACAATTTAACCTCTGAATTTGTTTAACTTACAACATAATTGCTGAAAAAAATGTGTTATTTCGTTGAGATAAACCTTCCGCGTGCCGAACTGGCTAAAAGATTTGGGGTAAATGTTCCTGAAGATCCGCGATATACACCCGGATTTTTTCACTCAGCTTTCACCAGGCCTTATCTGCCGGTAATCACAAATCATAATCCGGATGAGGTGCAATTTTTCCGCTGGGGACTTATCCCTTCCTGGGTAAAGGATGAGGAAACGGCTGAAAAGATACTGAATGGTACTTTTAATGCGAAATCTGAAACTATATGGGAAAAACCTTCATTTCGCCATGCTGCCACTCATCAAAGATGTATTGTCGCTTCGCATGGATTTTTTGAATGGCATACTGAAGGGAAGAAAAAAACTCCTTATTATATTAAGCGGAAAGATGATAAACCTTTTGCATTTGCCGGCTTGTATGAAAACTGGACAAACAAACAAACAGGTGAACTCTTACAGACATTTTCCATAATTACAACCCCGGCAAACAGAATGCTGGAAAAAATCCATAATCTTAAGAAACGAATGC
Source organism: uncultured Bacteroidaceae bacterium (assembly GCA_964454295.1). Classification (GTDB taxonomy): domain Bacteria; phylum Bacteroidota; class Bacteroidia; order Bacteroidales; genus CAYVTV01. The sequence goes on along the minus strand of CAYVTV010000120.1, from coordinate 8,096 downwards.
CGGCAATACTTCCATTGGAAACCGAAAAGGAATGGATCAGTAATTCATTGTCAAGAGCCGAATTATCTCGAATCTTAAATCCTTTACCCGATGAGTTACTTACTGCCTGGCCGGTATCAGGGAAAAAATTATACAGGCTGGCAGATATTTCTGATCCCTCAGTTATTGAACCATGTGATCCGCTATAAATAAGATCAGCTGCTTTTTTATTTTATTTCTATTTCTTTTATCACCACTTTCTTCGTGTCCAGTGATTCTTTATCAGGCTGACCTCCTCCTATAGCAATACTGAATAATCCGGGTTCCACAATTCTTTGTCCATTATCGTTTATCACAGAAAAGTCGTTAGTATCCAGGGACATAGTTACCGTTTTTGTTTCCCCCGCTTTCAGAAATATTCTCGTAAAACCTTTCAGGGTTCGTATGGGAACAGGAACAGAAGCTGTTTTATTGGAAAGATACAACTGAACTACCTCATTACCATCCATTTTACCTGCATTGGTTACATCAACGGAAATACTGACAATTTCTCCCTGGCAGGTTGAAGGAGGAACCTGGAGGTTACTGTAGGTGAAGGTTGTATAACTTAAGCCATATCCAAAAGGATATAAAGGTTCTTTCCTGAAATAGCGGTAGGTTTTGCCTTCCATAGCATAATCCGTAAAATCAGGAAGATCATCAGCGGATTTGTAAAAGGTTACCGGTAATCGTCCGGAAGGATTATAATCGCCAAAAAGGATATCCGCGATGGCTGTTCCTGCAGCCTGACCTGGATACCATGCTTCCAGTATCGCAGGTATGTTTTCTTTTTCCCAGTTTATGGCTAATGCGCTGCCGTTGAGAAGGACTAAAACTAAGGGTTTTCCGAGAGCATGCACTGATTTTATTAATTCTGACTGAGTTTTTGGGAGGTTCAGACTGGTGCGGTCTCCACCACTGAATCCTTCTACTTCCACTTTCATTTCTTCTCCCTCCAGTCTGGGTGAAAGACCCATAAACATTACAATAATATTTGCCCTGTCTGCCGCTTCAAGGGCTTCTTTTTTGTAATCTTTGCCGGGTACTTTCCATAAAAGACACATCGTAGACATTCCCTCATTTCCTGTAAATTCAATTTTTACAGGATAAGCTTTGCCGGCTTCAAGGATTACTTTTTTATAAATTTTTTTCGGATGATGAATATTTCTGAAATCAGCGATTTGTTCACCATTGAACTCCATCATAAACTTATACATACCCTCACCCCCTATGCAGTATTCGCCGCTTACAGGAGCATATACATATCCGCTCCATTTTACACCAAAATCATTATGTGAAAAACCATCTGCAGGAGCATCATCCCACCATTTAAAATCTATCTTATCGTCAATACGTATCATTTTGGGTTGGCCTTCAAATCTGCCATTATCAAAATACTCCCCGGTAATACCCTTTTCATTCATCCCGATGGAGGTGAATAAATTTTCTGCCGGTATTATTTCCAGGAAGGGTAAATTTTCAGCGGCATCACATCCATGAGCATAAATAATTTCAGTATCAGGAAGTTTGTTTTTTATTCCCTCCAGTGGGGTTACAGGATTTTTTGAAAAACCATTATAGTTGGCATATAACGATTCAATATCATTTGCATTCGGACCAATAACGGCGAGAGTTTTTATATTTTTATTGAGGGGAAGAAGGTTGTTCTCATTCTTTAATAATACCATGGAGGCTTTGGCAGTTTCTTCTGCAAGTTTGACATGTGCTTCGCTTTCAACAACAGATAAAGGTATTTTGGTATAGGGTACCATATTGTCCGGATCAAACATCCCGAGTTCAAATCTTGCTTTCATCAAACGTTTCAGGGAAACATCAATTTCAGCTTCTGAGATTAGTCCTTTTTCCACAGCTTCCAGTAATCCTGTATAAGCATTTCCACAGTTGACGTCAGTACCTGCTTTTACTCCCATAGCGGCAGCTTCAGCTTTGGTTTCCACAATATCGTGACCGCTGAAGAAGTCCCTTATAGCGCCGCAATCTGAAACAATATGTCCGGTAAAACCTAAACTGTCGCGCAACAGGTCAGTTAATAAGAAATTGCTTCCACAACATACCTCTCCATTCGTCCGGTTATAGGCGCACATTACTGCCTGAACATTGGCTTCTTTGACTGTCATTTCAAATGCCGGTAAGTAGGTTTCAAAAAGATCCCTTTTATCTGCTACCGCATTAAAAGAATGGCGGTCAGGTTCAGGGCCGCTGTGCACAACATAATGTTTTGAGGTAGCAATGACTTTATAATATTTAGCATCATCACCCTGTAATCCCTTTATAAATTCAACAGCAATTTTCCCGGTAAGAAACGGATCTTCCCCATACGTTTCCATACCTCTTCCCCATCTTGGGTCTCTGAAAATATTAATATTAGGACTCCAGAATGTAAGTCCCTGATATATTGAGACGTTACCGTTCCCTCTTTTTTTATAAAATTGATGTTTTGCACGTGCCTCATCGGAAATAGCATTAGCCATCCGGAAAATCAGTGTCGTATCCCATGTTGCAGCTAATCCTATAGCCTGGGGAAAAACAGTTGCATTTCCTGAACGGGCTACTCCATGCAGACATTCATTCCACCAGTTATATTCCGGTATTCCCAGACGGGGGATTGATTCAGCACCATGCATCATCTGGCCTACTTTCTCTTCAAGTGTCATTTTTGATACCATGTCTTCAACCCGCTTTTCAACCGATAGAGAAGGATTCTGAAATGGGAATTCATATTTTCTCCCGCAGGAGAATAAACTCATTAGTATTAATAATGAAATGAGACTGAGATAAGCTTTGTGATTTTTCATAGTGGTGTTGTAAGAATTATATTATGGGTTTAGTATTATCGGGATTAAGTTACAAATAAATCTGATATGATTGTTAATCATTGTTAATAACCAATGAAATTCTTTGGCAACAAGATCATTATTAATTATTTCCTTAATTAACAATTGTTAATATCCCATGGTGATATATTGTTAAGATCAAATACTCTTTTTTTTTGCATATGGTAATAAGTCGTGTTACATTTGTTCTACCAGGTGAGCGATAAAAAGCCGCTGCCGGTTTCGGGAAATTAAGTTTAACTACGGTTAATTTTAACAACCCGGGAGTAAGCCCGCAAGGACACTGCTTTATGCCGGATAGCCGATGTGAATGGATGACGTTAGTTTGAAATTCACCCACCACCTCGGAAATCGCAAGATGTTCCTTGAATGGATGGCCCAAAGGGCAGAAGTTTTGAAAGCAACCGTAAGGTTACCGGAAACTCTTCACATTCGCCGGGAAATGATCGTAAGACCAGGTCCCTTCGGATGGTCTAATGGGATCGTGTATTCCCACACGGGTACGCCCGCGTAAGAATACATCCGGGTTCCTCTCTTCTCCATACCGCAAGGTATGGAAATGACGAACCGGCTATAATAACCGTAGCCTGGCATTGTTTGGCAGCTACGGCCGCTAAATAAATGGAATGGGAATTATTTCGCAAGAGATGATTCCCATTCGTGTTTTATATCATTCATAAAGGGGCTGTCTCATAAATGTTTCTAACCACAAAGGACTCAGCGCCTCCGCAGAGTAGCTTCAGCGCTCGCGGAAAGTACGCACGAAGGACACAAAGTTATATTTTGCAGACAGTCTTCTGCAATGTATCTACATAACCACCTATCCACTTATCCACCTATCCACTTATCCACGTATCCACGTATCCACGTATCTACTTATCCACGTAACCACTTATCCACGTAACCACTTATCCACGTAACCACTTATCCACGTAACCACGTAACCACTATTCCACCCCCTTCGCCATCTCCAATGCCTTAGTAGTTATGTAATACTTGGTAATCATGTTCGGCACTTCCCAGTCAGGTAACTTACCATCCACCAGGTATTGAAGATACTTATTGGTTACCTGTGCAAAATGTGCTTCATGACCTACATCATAAACTTTTGGAACAACTACTTCCCAGCTGTTTTCAAGCTTCCTGAGCTCTATTCCCGGATACTTTGCCTGTAATCCCGGCAATTCTTCGTTTATAGCGGCTTCAAAGCTTTCCGGATCAACTCCTGGTAAAGGTTCAACATATAAAACCGGTTTAAAGTTCTGTTCCTTACCCTGCCGAATGACTAAATTACTTAAGCTCCCGCGCATAATGCTGTAGTGAGTATCTCCTGTACCTTCAGGCGCTATGAAATTCCATTTTACAATTACTTTGGAATGAATCCCTCTGATGGTATAATTAATTTCTCCATTAGCATAAACATGTAAAGTAGTATCTTCTTTCAGATCTTTCATCAGATAACCTGGAATTTCAGCTTCCCTTGTAACATCTTTAAACTGACTCACTGTCATCAGTGTAGGCCAGTGTTTGGCCGAAATCATAGTAATATCCTTAGTATAATCGATAATCTCATCCGGAAAACAGGCCCATTGAATCAAATCTACCAGGTGGGTGGTAACATCCACTATTCCTTCTCCCTGTTGCTCAACATCAAAAAACCAGGGAGGACGACGTAATATGCTTCCTGAAACGTACTTATAAAAGTGATGAACACTTTCCTTGACAACGGCAGGATCCTCAACACTACCTTTTTCCAGAACGCCGAAAACTTTGTATAACAATGAGAATTCCTTCTGTAACATACTGGTTATCTCATAACGCTCAGTCATAATATCATACAGCAGGACATTATTCTTTTCTGCACTGGCAAATGCTTCTTTCAGTAATTCAAAGTTCTTTTCATTTATTGCCATTGGTTTGTCAGATAAAACATTAAACCCGGCGACAATGGCAGCCTTTATATATTCAGTCTTCTTCCCGTTATTTCCAGCCATCACAACCACATTGCCCTTTTTATCCCTTATCATTTTCTCAAGATAATCATCTCCTTCATAAACAATGGTTTCCCATGCTGTCGGATCATCCTGCCTGTTATTATATTCATTTATTTTTGACAGATGATCCTCCAGCTCGCGACCTTTGGGTGCATATACATGAACCGTTTGATCAACCTGATCGTACATGGACTTTTGTACAAGATGGGCATGAAAATGACCCGGATCAAGGGTTATTAACTTAACTTCTCCCTTTTCTCCCTTAAATGCAGATTCTTTCTTCATTTCTTTACATCCGTTAAACGTTAGTAATAGTGATAATACGACTATTAGACCAGAAAGCTGAGTTTTCATAATGAGTTTATTTATTGTGATTAAACCTATATTTAGATGATCTGTCCTGAGTATTACATAAAACCTTACAGGGATATCTTTTATCCGGTATCAGATTATATGTAAACAACACAAGAATTAGTTTTATATTATTATTTTATAATGTGTATAACCGGGGGAGATGAATAATCATTCCAGAAGGTTTTTGCCTGCATTACATCAAATTTTCCTTCATAACTCACCAGGCGATATCTCAGGATATATGTATTTCCCGGTTCAAGAACCCAGTCCATATTTCTGGTTGGTGAAAAGTTAATAAACACATCACCACGGCCTGAAACAGCATTACTGGGCCAAACCCGGAGAGGTTCAGGATGATTATAATTAGCCGGATGTCCCATTAAAAGGATACCGGCTGGTCCGTTTTCTGTCTCTCCATTGACAACACACCAGCTTGCTCTTTCTCCATCTGCCTCATCCCTGGTTTTACTTTCCGATGTAAATATTTCAGTATTTTCTTTTGTCCAGTATTCAGTTGCACGAAATCCAAAACCACCGTACCTGTATTCTTCAAGGGTAATAGGCTCTAACGGACATAGAGTTATGGTAATATCAATCATAAAATTTCCATCGTTACGGTTGTATACCTTTATTTCCTGGTACTCGGTAATTGCTTTTGTTTCTCTTCCGGATCCCGGCCAGGCAATATGCTTGTGTAAGAAGCTTAAACTGCCAAAAACATTACCCTCATTGATTGCAATTATACCTGCATGCCTTACTGTGCCCTGTAGCTTTTTCAGGTTCCAGAAATCAACTTCTTCATCCCTGAAACGGGTCTTTGTCCATGGATTCCATATCCCGTAATGATGGTAATGGTCCTCCGGCTGGATAGTAGTGAGGACTGATCCATTAGGAGAGTACAGGGGATGAATGAATCCGCTTCTTTTATACGATTCCTCAATTCCTTCCGGAGGGTATACAGTGACTGAATTGTAAGTAAGAACAGGCAAGTCCCCAAGTAGAATTTCATAACCCTTTTCCCCTTGTTTAATTCTAACAGCAGGTTTTCCAAGAGAGGTGAGTTTCTCTCTACCTAACTCATACTTTCTTGTCTTTCCTGGAGGCGTGACACCTTTCAACTGCCAGTAAAGAGTACGGCGGTCCATTGAACTTACCTGAAAATCCACATTAATTCTTTTATTATCAACAACTTCAAAAAGAGAAAGTTCTGATGCGGGAAGAGGAGTAATATCATCAAGCGCCAATGAAACTACACTCTCATTTCTTTCAACATTTCCCGGGTTTACACTGATTAATGCGATTTTGTCCGGATTGTTCCTCTTAGGACTGCATCCAAGACCAATCATTAATAAACAAATCATAAATAATTGAATATTTTTCATTAATTTATTGTTTTAGTAGTTCGTTATGTTTTTATAACATGCTGATAATGAAAGTATTGTTAATTCGCTACAATAGTGTGCTGTCTATTGATAATCAACACTTTGCGCCTTTGTATTTTTTTCAATTTAACGAACTATTATTATTTTAACTAAAAAAAATAATCAACCAACCGGTATCAGGCAATTATCATATTACCTTTACAAATATATAAAAACCGGCTTAAATAAATTCAATTAAACCACTTCATCCGTCAGATTCCGTCATTTATTTAAAAATCGCTATTTTTGCCGGTACATTAAATCAGTGTTATGAAACCTCCATGCACTATCGCACACAACAAGGGCATGAACAAATATGGAGGTTCCCCCGAAGTTTCGGGGCAAGCTATGCCCATTTGCCCATTAGGAAATAGAACTTATTGATTTTTAATAACATAATTAATATTTGTACGCATGAATCCATCAGATGAAATCCTCAGGAAAATTGACGATTACAATAATCGGTTTGACAAGAAAGAACCTCAGGAAGTTTTACGCTTTTTTCTTGAAAATTATAAGGGAAGGATTGCACTATCTTCAAGTATGGGAGCAGAAGACCAGGTACTCACTGAAATGGTTACCTCAATCGACAGAAGTGCTGAGATTTTTACACTTGACACCGGCAGGTTGTTTCCTGAAACTTATGATTTGATAGCTGCGACCAATAAGGCTTACAATATTAATATCAGTGTGTATTTCCCGGATAAATTACAGGTTGAAGAGATGGTCAAAGAAAAGGGAATTAACCTTTTTTATGAGAGTATTGAAAATCGCAAACTTTGCTGCCATATAAGAAAGATTGAACCACTTAAACGTGCTTTTCAGGATCTTGATGTGTGGATATGCGGATTACGGAGAGATCAGTCTGTTACCCGGTTTTATACGAAGCTTGCGGAGTGGGATGAAAACAATGGTCTGATTAAAGTGAATCCACTGATTGACTGGTCTGAGAAAAATGTATGGGAATATATAAGAAAGAATAACGTTCCTTATAACACTTTGCATGACAAAGGATTTCCCAGCATTGGGTGTCAGCCGTGCACTCGTGCAGTGCAACCCGGGGAAGATATTCGTGCAGGCCGCTGGTGGTGGGAAATGCCTGAACAGAAGGAGTGCGGTTTGCATGGGAGGAAGTAGATAAAAATTATTATTCAATTTTTCACAAACTTTTATTTTTTTTCTTACATTTGCATCCCTAAATTTTATAAATACAAGTGACAAGTGACAAGTGACAGGTGACAAGTGACGGGTGACAAGTTAAATAAACTTTTAACGCCACATGTCACATGTCACATGTCACTATTAATGCCCAGATGGCGGAATTGGTAGACGCGCTAGTTTCAGGGACTAGTATTCGCAAGAATGTGCAGGTTCGAGTCCTGTTCTGGGCACCACAAAATCTTAGGGTTCATTTTTTCTTTCTATATTTGTGGATCACAATAATTAAGATTGTG
>CAYVTV010000119.1:8475-12437 GCA_964454295.1 uncultured Bacteroidaceae bacterium | reverse complement strand
CGAGGCATGAAAAAGATAAAGTAATCGGAAATATTTTCAATACGGGTTTTCTCACAGGGAAGCACCGCCCTCTGAATTTGTTGTGCATAGTGAATACTGTCGGTAATTTCCTGTTTTTGTTCGGCTATTTCGTTTTTTTGCCGTTCTATTTCTTTTGTTCTTTGCCTGACTTTTTCTTCCAGTATTTTTTTTGCCCTGATAAGGCTTTTTTGCCGTATTTGCATTATCATTATAAAAATGGAGATAATTACAATAAAAGCAAGGATTTTGAACCAGGTAGTCTGCCAAAAGGGCGGTTTGATTATAAAATCCATTGATATTTCCCGGCTGTTGTATCCAAAGGAATTCCTTGCCTGAACATACAATTTGTAATTTCCGGGTGGAAGAACGGGGTATTCCACCACTGATGAAAAGCTCCATTCGCTCCAGTTTTTATTCAGTCCTTCAAGATAATACCTGAATTCAGTTCTGGCGGGGGAAACATACCACGGGGCTGAAAAAGTTATTTTCAACGATCTGTTCCGGTGATCGATTTCCGGGAATGTTAAGGGAAAGTATTTATTATCACCGGTAATGGCTGAGATATAGGTGTCAAAAATCAGTGAAGTGTCGGAAAGCCCTCCGCTGATATGAAAGACTTCCTTATTGTTATTTATTATCCACAGGCTTTTATTATCATGTTCTGCTATATACTGAACGTTACTGAAGGTACTCAGTAATCCGGTAAAAACAGACTGTTCTTCGCTGCCGTATTGTTCCCATTTATTATTGCTTCTAAGCCATACTGTTTTATTATTCAGGAAATACCGGGGAATGGAATAAATGCCCGGGAAACTTCTTACCCTGATAAAGGCGGAGTCATGCATCTGCCATATCGATGAAGAAAGAAACAGATTGATTGTATCATTAATGATTTTGATCTTCACCTGTTCAGAATAATCAAGATTGAGTTTATATTGCATGGGAGCCGTGGTAAATTTCCCGTTATAGGTTTTTATTATCCATACGGAGTTATCGCTTCCCAGGCACCATAAGGAGTCTGATGTTTTTGCCAGTGAGTACACAGAATGACCGATATTAGTGAAGTCGGCCACTGTTGTCCATCCCGGGGCGGAAGTATTGAGGGCCACCGCGCCGGCATCGGTACCGATGTAAATAGTATTATTATCATCCCCGGGTTCAAGAAAGGTTATATACTGATCCGGGAGAATGACAGTTGCTTTATCGCCTTTGATCTCAAACAGACCGTTATTGGTTGAGGCCACTAATCTTCCGTTTGTGACCAGGAGGTCTTTACATTTGCCTTTGATGTTGTTAATCCTGGTATAAACGTGAGATATTGACTGGAGGTCATAGATTCTTGTTCGTTTGACTTCATCCCTTTCTCTTCTTAAGGATTTAGGAGGTTGCGCGGGAATCTCCTTTTGAACCTGCTGTTGTTTTTTATCTTCAGGAGTATCGAATATCTTCTGGAATAAACTTCCGATAATTCCTGTTCCAGGCTGGCCTTTCTGGGTTGCTGACCGGTCTTTTCTCTGTGCTCTTCTGAGACTGCGTAAATCTGTCTCCGGCTGTACCTGAGGTTCTGATTCCCGGACTGTTTCTTTTACCGGTTGTTTTTTTGCCGGGACTTTCACGGTTACAATTTTTTCCCTGTATTCCCTTTTTTCTGAAAGTCTGAAAGCCCCTTCAGTTGTTCCCACATAAAGTGTATTATTAAACCAGGCAGCCGAAAGGAGGTCGCCTTCAAGACCTGAGAAATATGAGTATTCTGCAACTGGCAGATGCATATCTATTCTTGACAGCCCTTTAGTGTGGCAGAGCCAAAGACCATAATTCAGATCGGTTTTCATCGCAAAGATCTCATCATCGGGAAGACCTGTGCGGGTGTTGATAATGAATTCAGTTTTACCTGTTTTAACATCTGCGATGACACAACCTCCCATGAGAGTGGAAAGGGCGATTTTCCCGTTTGTAAGGCCTGCAACTCCTGTCAGAAAGCTTTCATTAAGGTATTTGGAGCTTTCCAGGTACAAATCTTTAAATCCGCTTCCATTAAAAATAAACACCTTATTATCGGGAGAGGCAATAAGTGTCCGGACTGTATCGTAATAAGCAGAGTAAAGGATAGTTAATTCCCTGATAAATTTGTCTGATCTGACAACAGTGAAGGTGTCGGCGGATGTTTTCATCAGGCCAGATTTCTCAGACAGGAAGTATAATTCATCTCTATGGGTGAAGGTTCCCCGGAGGGGATTGTTATCATCAAATTTCCATATATTGACTTCATGGAGATCTTCGTTTGGAAGAAACCGGATTTCATGCTTGCCGATAAAAAATATTTTATCCGGAAGTATATATATCTGCTCAGTTTCAAAAGTTGAATCATTGCTGACAATCGGGTTGTATTCGTAATTTCCGCTTTCATTTCTGGCAGCATACCCAAAACCCTGGCGGGTACCGACGAACACAAATTCTGTTTCAGGATCATTGACAATAGTTGTTGGGAAACCGGCAACCGGTATCAGTTGCCAGTTTCTGGAGTCGAACGTAATAATACCCTTTCTGTTGGCTATTAAAATGTTCCCATGATTGTCCTGTGTAAAGTCGAAATTATCGTAATCGATGTCTTCATTAAAGGAGAAATGGGATAGAAAGGGATAACCGGTCTGGGAGATGGCGGGATGGATGGAAGCGATGTTAAAGGTTATTATAGTAAGAACTATACTGATAAATATATTTTTCATTCTTACTTTCATTTTGTTAGTTGTTGGTAGGGGGCAACCTGAAATCTTTTTAATATTATTGCAGCAATTTGCCAATTTGCTCCATATTGTTTGCGTTTGCAACATTTTTGGCTTCGGGGGTGTAGAGATAATCAATCAGCTTCTGGTAATGTTCTGTTATTACACCCCTTACCATTTTCATGGTGCTGTTCATCATGCGGTTGTCTTCGGTGAATGGTTCGGAGAGGACACCTATTGCAGCAGGGAGCCACCGTTGGGGGAACATATCATCATATTTACCGCCGGTGCGGTATTCAAGTAATTCTCTTTCAATGAATTTAAGTGCCTGACTTTTACCTTCATCGCTTGCGGGGTCAAATCCATTCTCTTTGAGAAAACGCTTAAGAGCTTCCTTATTCGGGTAGAGCAGCACTACAGTGTAGGGTTTCTGGTTATTATACAGCATTACCTGGTCGATAAATTTCGATTGTTCTGTGAAAGCTTCTTCAATGCCTTCAGGGCTGTATTTTTCTCCGTCATCAGCTATCAGCAGGCTCTTAAAACGTCCCATTACATAAAGGAATCCGTCATTATCCAGGTAGCCAAGGTCGCCGGTGTACAGCCAGCCGTCTTTAATTGTTTCTGCCGTTGCTTTTTCATTTCTCCAGTATCCCAGCATCACATTTTCTCCTTTTACCACTATTTCTCCTTTTTCTCCAGGGGGAAGCGGGTCGCCATCATCATTGCATATTTTAACTTCCAGATTTTCAACCAGGAATCCGGAGGAACCCAGTTTATGCCGGTGTTCAGCATTTGAACTGATCACCGGGGCAGCCTCAGTCAGTCCGTAGCCCTGGTACATAGGGATGCCGATAGCATAAAAGAATCGCTGAAGTTCGATATCCAGCAATGCTCCTCCTCCGATGAAGAACTTCAGGTTTCCCCCGAAACCCTGGCGGACTTTTTTAAACAGGATGGTATCAAAGAGTGTAAGATAAGGTTTTAAAAGTATCTTCCAGCCTTTTCCCCTATCGAAACCGAGTCCGTTGTAAGTATAGGCAACTCTCAACGCATGGTTAAAAAGCTTTTCGATCACCGGACCCTTTTCTTTTATTCCTTTCTCAATATTTTTCCGGAAATTTTTTGCCAGCGCGGGAACGCTTAACAGGAAGTGAGGTTTTACTTCCTTAATATTTACAGGGATATTTTTTAGTGTTTCCATAGGATTTCCGCCGG
>CAYVTV010000119.1:0-8465 GCA_964454295.1 uncultured Bacteroidaceae bacterium | reverse complement strand
CCGGTCTGTACGGAAGCCATGCCTGCCCCTGAAGCAATAACGGCATAAATACCTGCTGTATGAGCAAAAGAATGGTCCCATGGGAGAATAAGAAGAGTGGTGTACCATTCGGGAACATTCATGAGGGTAAGAGCCTGTTCGACATTTGCTGTGTAGTTACGGTGGCTGAGCATTATACCTTTAGGATCGGCTGTGGTCCCTGAGGTGTAGCAGATATTTGCCACATCATCAGGTTGAACGGAATACCATATTTCTTCCAGTGTATCCTGGTTTTCTTTCAGATACTCCTTACCGGTCATAATAATATCACCGAAGTACAGGTCTCTTTCATCATAGTTGTCTTTTGGATCCAGGTAAATGAATTTTTCGACACATTTCAAGTCATTTTTGACCCCCTCAATTTTTCGTGCCTGTCCTCCCGATACAATCACAAACCTTGATTCGGAATGATTTATTCTGAATTTAAGGTCACTGCTGTCCAGAAGTTTTATGGACAGGGGCACGTTGATAGCCCCGGTATACAACACTCCCAGTTCACTTATAACCCATTCATTTCTTCCCTCGGATATGAGTGATACACGATCACCCTTTTTTATTCCCAACGTAAGAAGGCCTCCGGCAAACTGATGGACCTTTTCGCGGATTGACCTGTATGAAGTGGGTTCAAAGCGGTCTGTTTTCTTTTCGAGCATCATGGAATTGGATGCGTATTTAACCGCGTATTTTTCAAAGAATTGGTTGATAGTAATCATAGTTTTAGAGGTTGTTAATTGTTTATTTCACAGAGTGACACGGAGTAGCACAGAGGGCTAAATTTATAATTAATTTATTTAAACAATTGTTCGTTAAATTTTTGTATTGCGTTGATAATGAATATTTTAACAATTCGGAAATAAGTTGCCATATTGTTGATATACAACACATTGCGCCTTTGCGCCTTCGCGTTTTATTTTAATTTAACGAACTGTTGTATAAACCGATTTATAACTAAATTTTATTATAGTGTAATATTACAGCAACAAGGTTTACAAATTAAAAGATAAATATACTAACTTTCTTCCTTAGACCATCCATAGATATAAAGTGAATGATGAGAGGGAATAAAGTTATTCAGTTGACTGGCCGTTTTAATGATCTCGTCTATCCTGGGATCACAGAATTCGATGACCCTGCCTGTTTCGATATCAACCAGGTGGTCATGCTGGATGCACTGAAATGCTTTCTCATACTGGGCTATATTTTTTCCGAACTGGTGTTTGATTACCAGGTTGCATTCGAGAAGAAGTTCCATCGTATTGTATAAGGTAGCACGACTGACCCTGTAGTTTTTATTTTTCATAAATATATACAGGGATTCGATATCGAAATGTCCCTCCCTGGAGTATATCTCATCCAGGATAGCGTAACGTTCGGGTGTTTTCCGGTGTCCTTTCTTTTCGAGGTAAGAAGTCAGTATTGCTTTGACTGTTTCCCTGGTTCCCTGGTTTGTCATAACTTAGTCTAATTAAAAATAACGGTTCAAAATAAAGAAATTTTTTATAATATTGAGGTAAAGAGGGGGATTTTTTTTAGAAGGGGGTAAATGAGTGGATGAGTGGATCCCACCTACGCTGAAGCTTGTGCCTCCCTTCGGCCGCCGAAGGCTTGCCGAAGACGCGGCGCTAGCGCCTCCGCAGAGTAGCTTCAGCGCTCGCGGAAAGCTTCAGCGACACGCGGACGGGGGGGTGAAAAAGTGGGTGAGTGTGACAGGTGAGTAATCGAGTAATTGATTAATCGAAGGGGACGGTATCTTTGTCTTTTTCTTAAAAAACGAACCTGAAAGACAATGCCAGTTCGTCTCCCCAGAATCCGCTGTATCCGATCAGATTGAAACCGGGTTTCCAGTCGAGGGAAATATTAAACGGAATTTCAGTGAATACATATTCCAGTCCGATTATGCCGTCAACACCTATAACAGTGTAGGTTGCATTATCGTCAAACCATGGATTTGATCCACCTCCCCAGACACCTATATGTGCACCACCTCCGTAGTAAAAATACATATGATCCACATCGAATGCCCGGCTGTGTCTTTCATACAATCCGGTTATATTGAATCCTCCCCAGCGTGTAGTGAGTATTCCTTCCAGTGCATCGGAAGTGGCAATAAAATGTTTCAGGGTGGCGCCATATGACAATCCTGCCCTCAGGCCTACAGAAGATCTGTAATCCTGGGCGTTAATGTTAATAAAACTTCCGGCAATTAAGATAATGCTGATAAAAACCAATTTCTTCATATCGATCAATATTTTATATATAAAACACAAAAATAATAAAATTGTTCATTGTTTTGGGTATGTGGTTACGTGGTTGAGTGGTTACGTAACCACTTCCTGCTTACACGAATATTTTCCCCCACTCATACTTCTTTCTTTTCTTCCAGTCGCCTTTATGGTAGTTATAGCTTATTATAAGGGGGAGGACTGTTGTTGCTTCGGCGTACACCATCTGTTCATACACGGTGTCTACTTTTCCCCATGAGGAGGCTTCTTTAAGTGTGGAACTGGAGCAGGCACCATCTCTTACATCGGCAACAGTTATCTGTACGGCATATTTATGCATAGGGGCTTCCACACCCAGGATTTCAGAGCAGACAACGGTATCCTGGGCGAAGTTTTTAGGTACACCACCTCCAATCATAAACAATCCGGTAGTAGCGGCCTTCATTTTGATCATGGTAAGTTCCAGAAAATCTTTAACCGAGTCAATGGATACATGTTTATCCGTATTCGTCCACTGGTGTTTAACCAATCCGAAGCCGGCAGAACTATCGCTGAAAGCCGGACAAAAAACAGGCACATTATGTTCAAAGGCCAGCTGTACCAGGGAATCCTTCTTTTTTGCGTTTGTTACCAGGTATTTTCCCATTTCCTTAATAAACTCACGGCTGGAGTAAGGGCGGGGCTCCAGTGAGTCGGCAATTTCCCTGATGGTTTCGTCGCATACCTGAAGCTCCTCCTCGTCAATGTAGGTGTCGTATATCCGGTCAATATAAAGGTTTCTCAGCTGTTTATCATCTGTAAACTGGCTTCCCTTGTAATGTTTAAAACCCAGTGCTTCGAAAAAGTCCATATCAACGATTGCAGCTCCGGTGGCAACAATAGCATCAATCATATTGTAGCGGATCATATCGGCGTATACCTTCATACAACCACCTGCACTGGTGCTTCCGGCAAGGGTAAGGATAATGGAACAATCCCTGTCATTGATCATTCTGTCGAGGATATCTGCTGCGTTTGCCGTTTCCCGTGAGGAAAATGACATTTCCCTCATGGAGTCAATGACCGGGCGTGCGTCAAAGGATGTAATGTCGATGTGTTTGATTACTTCCCTCATTAAATCTTTTTTCTTCATTTTTTCACTTTATTTGATATTAATAGTTCGTTAAATTAAAAGAAAACGCAAAGGCGCAAAGGCGCAATATATTGATTGTCAACAATTGAAATATTTTGTAACTGTTTTGCTAAAATTTTTATTTTCAGCGCAATATAAATACATAACGAACTATTGTGATATAATATTAAATATTTATTTTCTGTCAGAAAGGGCAAAAACACAGCTCTTCCCCTGCGCCCTTACGTTATTATTTTATGGAATTCATATTCATCTTCATTTTCATTTGCATAGGTACCTCTGTTGTTTCTGGTGATCCGGAGGTTTCACTGATCATCAACACTCCGGATATTTCCTGGCTGACAGTGCTTTTCAGAGGCCAGCCGTTAGATCTGTCAATCAGCACCTCAGATACCTGTCTGCCTGCTAATGTTAATTTCCCTGCATTGTCGTTTGAATCGTCAGCAATATTAATAATAGTTCCCACTATCCTTAACAGGTAGGTTCGGGGTGTAATATCCACGAGAGCCCCTTTGCCGGTAAAAAACAATTTCATGCCCGACTGTTCGACATTATAATTGACATCCCAGGTGTCATTTCTTTTCACAGGTCCGGGGGGATAAAAGCCAAAGAAGTTACTGAAATTCTGTCTTATCAGTTCTTCTCCCATGCTGTTTCTTAGTTCTTCAGCCATCAATGATTTAACATAGTCATCCAGTTCAAGGTTTGTCAATACTTCAGGAATATAATTTTCAAATCCATTAACCTCCAGAATTTCTCCGTTTTTTGAGATTAAAATACTGAACGGTTTATTCATCAGTTTTTTCATCATGCTGCTTAGCATATCGGTTGAGTCATGTCTGTCGGTATCCATTATTACCTTATCAAATGCATAGGTAATATTCAGATACATTCTTTTGTATTCAC
The DNA here is from genome assembly GCA_964454295.1 of uncultured Bacteroidaceae bacterium. Classification (GTDB taxonomy): domain Bacteria; phylum Bacteroidota; class Bacteroidia; order Bacteroidales; genus CAYVTV01. The sequence continues at coordinate 4,166 of CAYVTV010000119.1, read as the reverse complement.
TCAGCAGGTTAAAGCCATTGAAGTCAGGATCTTCCATTACCCGGTGAGCGAAATTCATCTCCATGGTCATATCTATGTTTTGCTCAATGCCCATAACTGTTTGTTTCAAGTTGGTTTCAACCATGCAATAGGTTTTGAACTGGTTGTTATGTTTCGGATTGAATTCAATAGAATAGAGTTGTGCAAATCCTGACGATGTTTTTATTAGCAGGGGAAGAAAAAGGAAGAAAAAAAGATACGGTTTATGACACATATTAATTCGAAAAAGAAATGCAAAGGCGCAAAGGCGCAGTTTTAAATAACTGAATGTGTGGTGAGGCTCAGTTTTATATAATACGTTTGTTAAAAGATTTAATTTCATTTCGGTTTTCTTTTGTATCGTCCTGAAAAGAGTTTACAAATTTTTGGTTAATACTCATTTACTCATTTACTCATTTACTCATATACTCATTTACTCATTTACTCATTTACTCATATACTCATTTCCTTTGTGTTTATTTTATCACGTTATGCATTCCCACATTTCTTTGCCTCTGCGCCTTTGCGTTCCTTTTTATCACGTAATGCACATCTCCATTCCTTTACAGCAAACCTCTTTTCTTAAGTAAGGCACTGATATTCGGTTCTTTACCTCTGAATTTTACATAAAGGTTCATCGGATCTTCAGTTCCCCCTTTTTCCAGGATATTTTCCCTGAAAGCTTTGGCAGTTGACGGATCGAACAGGCTTGTTTCCTTAAATGCCTGAAATGCATCTGAATCCAGCACCTCTGCCCAGATATAACTGTAATATCCGGCTGAATATCCGCCTGAGAAGATATGGCTGAAGTATGTACTGCGGTATCTTACTATTATTTCAGGGATCATCCCCATTTTTTTAAGGGACTGTTTTTCAAATTCAGGTACGGTGATCTGTGCGGGATGGGTAAGGGTATGGTAATCCATATCGAGATAGCAGGCTGACATATATTCCACGGTAACGAAACCCTGGTTGAAATGTCGGCTTTTGTCGAGCTTATTGAGAATTTCATCCGGAATTACTTCGCGGGTTTTGTAATGTTTGGCATAGAGTTTCATGACCTCGGGATCGGCCGCCCAGTTTTGCATTACCTGTGAAGGGAGTTCAACAAAATCTCTGGGTACAGAAGTTCCGGAAAGGCTGCTGTATTTACACTGTGAAAGAAGGCCATGCAGCGCGTGTCCGAACTCATGGAACAGGATTTCCGCTTCATCATAGGAAATAAGAGCGGGTTTGCCTTCTGTTGGAAGAGAAAAATTAAAATTGTTGGTAACGACAGGACGGATATTTTCTCCGTTCACTATTTTCTGTTCCCTTAATTCACTCATCCATGCTCCTGATCTTTTACTTTCACGGGGGAAGAAATCCATGTACAGAATTCCGAGATGCGATCCGTCGGCATCTTTCACCTCAAAGGTCTGCACATCAGGATGATATTTCGGAATGTCATTTTTCTGTTCAAACTGAATTCCAAAGAGACGTGTGGCCACTTCAAAAGCTCCGTCTCTCACATTTTCAAGCACAAAATATTCACGGAGAGTTTCTTCGTCTATATCATAATCGGCTTTTCGTACTTTTTCGGCATAGTACCACCAGTCCCAGGGTTCGAGTTTAAAAGTTTCCCCGGAGGCGTTGATCATTGCCTGCAATTGGCTGGCTTCTGCTTTAACCACTTTAAGAGCGGGTTTCCATATCTGGTCAAGGAAGCTTATCACCTTATCCGTCGTTTTGGCCATATTTCTCTCGAGTATAAAATCAGCATGCGTCTGGTATCCCAGTATTTCTGCCCTCTCAGCTCTCAGGGCAACCATTTTCTCAATGATCTTATTGTTGTCAAATTCATTTCCGTTATCTCCCAGGTTAATATATGCGATGAACAGGTTTTCCCTTAGATTTCGGTTGTCTGCATAAGTAATAAAGGGGATAAGGCTGGGTTTGTGAACGGTAAAGATCCATTTTCCGGGCATTCCTGCAGCTTCAGCTGTTTTTGCAGCGGTTTCCTTCAGTGCTGAAGGTAATCCTGAAAGATCATTTTCATCTTCAATAACCAGTTTAAAGTTATTGGTTTCACTGAGGATGTTCTGACTGAAATTTATCGACAATAATGATAATTCTTCATTTATTTCCCTGAATCTTGCTTTCTTTTCTTCGGGAAGACCGGCACCGCCCCTCACGAATCTTATGTACGTTTCGCTTAGCAATTTTGTATTTTCCGTATCAAGCTGCAGGTTATCCTTACTATCATAAACACTTTTCACTTTTTTAAACAGGTCTTCATTCAGCCAGATGGCATCGCGGTGTTTGGTAACAGATGGCACCAGTTGTCTGGCTATTTCCTGCAATTCATCATTAGTGTTGGAGTTATTCAAATTATGAAAAACATTCATAATGTTATCAAGCAGCTCACCGCTTCTTTCGAGGGCTACAACAGTGTTTTCAAAATCAGGAATCTGTTCATCTGAGATGATCGCCATTATCTGTTCATTATGCTCACTCATTGCCTGATCTGCAGCCGGAATAAAGTGTTCATTCTTAATAAGATCGAAGGGGGGTACCCCGTAAGGAGTTTTAAACTCGTTCAACAGAGGATTTTTCAGGTCAGTCTTTCCTTTTTGCTGACAGGAATTCAGAGTAAACAGAACCATAAGAAGGAATATTAAATTTTTCACTTGTATATAATTAATTTAAAAGTTTGAATATTAATTTGTTATAATTTGATAACTTAATGTTTTCCGTTTCATTTGCCGTGGAACCCCCATTTATATTGCTCCCTTTGGTCGCGAGCTCGTAAACTCGGTTCATGTCCTTGTTGTGTGCGCCAGTGCATGGGGGTTTCATGCGTAAATATTTTAATTATGTTTTTATAAATCAATATGTTATTATTTATTAAATTTTGTTGTATTCATAATCCTTCGTGTTCCTTCGTGATATCCTTTGTGTACCTTTGTGGTTGATTCTCATACGTTTTTAACCACGAAGTACACAAAGGGGGAATTCCTATTCACATTCATCAAAACTCTTATTATATTGTGTTATTGCCTTAAGGCTCATACCCATGCTGGAAAATCCCCCGTCATGAAAAAGGTTTTGCATCGTCACTTTTCTTGTCAGGTCTGAAAAGAGTGTGATACAATAACCTGCGCAATCGCCGGCATCAGCATTTCCGAGGGGTGACATCCTTTCAGTGAAATCAATCAGTGTGTCAATACCGGAAACACCGCTTCCTGCTGTTGTCATTGTGGGTGACTGAGAAATGGTGTTAATTCGTATTTTCTTTTCCCTGCCGTAAATATAACCGAAACTTCTGGCGATGGACTCAAGGAGTGATTTGGCATCTGCCATATCGTTATAGCCAAACAGGGTTCTTTGTGCGGCGACATAACTTAAGGCGACCACCGATCCCCATTCATTAATGGCATCTAGTTTCCGGGCAGTCTGAAGCATCTTGTGGAAGGATAATGCAGAGATATCCAATGTTTTCAGGAAATACTCATAATTAGTATCATCATAGGGGATTCCTTTTCTAACATTAGGGGACATTCCAATGGAGTGGAGAATAAAATCCACTTTACCTTCAAAATGTTCCATGGAGGTGGTAAAAACCTTTTCGATATCTTTAACATCGGTAGCATCTGCGGGAATTACCGGTGAGCCGGTTTTTTCTGCCAGTTCATTAAGTGTGCCTAACCTGAGTGCGACAGGGGTATTCGAGAGAGTGAATATAGCGCCTTCTTCATGAGCCCTTTCAGCTACTTTCCACGCGATTGACATGTTATTAAGAGCTCCGAAGATAATTCCTTTTTTACCTTTTAAAAGATTATATGACATGATGGATAATCAATTTACCAGATTGCAAAATTAGGGTTTATTTTGGAATAATTGAGTGGTTATGTGGTTACGTGATTGAGTGGTTACGTGGTTGAGTAGGGACACACGGCTGTGCGTCCTGTATATTATTATTTCCGGATAACCGCATGAGCTGTGTCCGTATTTTCATTTTTTATCCGGGAAAGAAAAGTTATGGGAGAAATTATTTGTAATTTTATCTCAGGGAATGGAAATCGGACGAACCAATTTTATTAAATGTAGCTAATACAACAGTTCGTTAAATTAAAATAAAACGCGAAGGCGCAAAGGCGCAATACATT